>JACVCT010000042.1 GCA_016741895.1 Gemmatimonadaceae bacterium
CTGCATGACACGCAGCAGGCCGGGCACGGTGTCGAGTACACGCAGCGCGGGGGCGCCCAGCAACTGCCCCACGTCGGACCGCAGCGGGCTGCTGCGTTCCGCTGTGCTGACCTGCGCATGCAGGTGAAATGGCATCACATATACCAGCACCGCGAGGAAGGTCATCCGGCGCGATACGGCGCGTGCGGTGCACTCCCCGGGGCCCATCATGGGCCGTGCGCCTGCGCCAGTCGTCACGGTGTGCCGAAACTGCGCGGCGTGGGCCTCGCGATGATCTCAAAATCAGTGCTGCTGTTGTTGCCATCACGCAGCACACGACGCGGCCCGATGAGTGTCGCCACACGGCGACGCGCGGATTCTCCGGTGTAGGTACCGGTCGCAAACACGAAGCCCGCATCGAGCCCCGCCGGCACGCGCTTGTAGGCCGCGCTGTTGCCATTCTGCAGGGCCTCGAACGCATCAATGACCAGCGCATTCGGAACCCGCGTGACCCAGGTGCCGGTGGTGCCGGGCACGAGCACGGTATCAAGCGCCGCCACGGTCGGCGTGCGGAAGATCACGACGCCCGGACCAAACACCGGCAGCAACCAGTCGAAGCCGCCGCGATGCACGACGCGCACGAGATTGGGGACACCCGGCGCATCGAGATCCCGACCGTCGGGCCGCTCGTTGTAGGTCTCGAAATCGGCCGAGGCCAGGTTGACCGGGCTGGCCGGGTTGCCGTTGGGATCGTTGCGATGATCGATGCCATCCTGGGCGATGAGCAGGCTGCCACCCGGCGCGATCGGATACTGGCGCCCCGTGCCCGGCACCTGCCAGATGCTCGACACATGCACGGCGGTGGTGGTGGACTGGAAGGGCGTGGGCACGGTGGCCGGATTGATCTGCCCGGCCGGTCCAAAGGTATCGGCAATGAGCAGGCCATCGGCAAAGACCGTGTCGGTGGCGTTGTTGTAGATCTCCACGAACTGATCGGAGAAGTACGTGCCGCCGCTCGGAGTGCGCGATCCGGTGTAGTACACCTCCTTGATCACGAGATCACCAAGGCGCGAGCCACTCAGTCGCAGCGCCAGCGGCGTCGTGGGCGCGGCCAGCAGCTGACGCGCCGGCTCGATGGCATTGAGTGTCAGCGCGGCGCGTTGACCGGTGAGCGCAAAGGCCTGATCGGCGTCGAGCGCCAGGCTGGCGGATGCGATGTAGGTGCCCGGCAGAATGCGGGTGAACTGCGCCACGCCCTGCGCGTTGGCGACCACGGTGTCACTCGTGTTGCGCTCGGTGTTCGTGAGCAGCACCCGCGCCTGCGCGGCCGCCTGCTGTGCAAACGTCTCCGGCAGCGTGACCTGCACGGTGACGTCGAAGGTGCGCACCTCGGTACCGCTGTCACCGCAGGCAGCGAGCAACGTGCTGGCCAGCATAGTGCACACCGCGGCCACGTGATGCTGGCGAGGTCCGGACAACAAACGAAGTATGGAGTTCATCGGAAGGATCGGGTGACGGGAAGGGCGGCGAGCATCTCGACGCCGAAGAAGGCCGGCGGATTGCGGCGCTCGAAACCGGGTTGCCGCTGGCGCTGGTAGAGGGGCCGCGACGCGAAGGCATTGTTGGCAAACACGGCGACCTGCAGGTTCGACGGCAGCGTCTTGGTCACGCGCAGGGCGAACAGGTGCAGCGGCGGTCGTCGCTCCCAGCGCGTCTCGAGCGGAGCGACTGCGCGCACGAGACTGGCGTACTCGGGCCGCGTGCGCTCGTCATCGCGCAGCCACACGAGCTGTCCACGGCGATCGACAAAACCAATGGGCAATCCGTCGATGCGCCCCACCGGGCGGTCATCCTCCGCCCAGGTGGTCTGCCAGTGCAGCGATGCCAGCAGACCAACGGCCGGAGCCCGGTGCACCAGTCGCAGCGACGCGATGCCGCGCAGACTCTCGAACCCTGCTCCACCGGCGTAGACCCCCACTCGCTCCGGCGGCACGCTGCCACCGAGAAACTGCTGCACCGGAATGTCCACGTCGGTGTCGCGCGCGACGGTGCGAAACCAGCCTGCGGAGAAGGCCACGAGCAGACGGGCCGGTTGCCACTCGGGCAGGTCCACCGTGGACTCCACACCGGTCGTGCTGATGAGCCGACTGTTGCGCGGCGTGTCGTAGAGTCCGACGAACGGATCGACGCGATACGGGGTGGACTCGAGGATGGGCGGCTGCCCCGCGGGAAAGGAGGCCGCACGATACTGCGGGATGCTGAATCCCACCGGCACGCGCGTGGTCCCGAAGGCGCCGATCGTACGCTCCTGGAAGAGCGCGAGCGTGGCCTGTGTGCCGCCCCGGCGCCAATCCGCTCCCACTTCATGCTTGGTGGCCCGCGCGGAGCTCAGCCCCGGTGTGCGCGGATCGATGACACGCGTGGTGAACAGCACCAGGCGCTCGGCCGGATTGACGGGATAGTAGTTGAACGAGGTGAGGTCGAAGTAGCGCGGCTGCGGATAGAGCTGCGAAAGCGTCGGCGACTTGGTCGTGCCCCCGCTGGCAGCGCGCAAGGACAGTGAGGGCGTGAGGTGCAGTTGGCCGGCCACACGCGGCACGAGATGCCAGCCGTGAACGGCGTAGTTGTCGGCGGCGCGCAGCGTGGGATCGACTCCGTCGAGACGCAGACCGAGACTCAGATCCAGCGCACGCCCGGCCATCGTGCCGCGTATGCGATCCTCCGCGTAGAAGGCGAGCTGCTGCACCGCCGGGATGCTGGCGAAGGATTGCGGACGATCCCCCACGCCGTAGTTCTGCCGCGGCGGTTCCAGTGGATCGAAGACTCGTCCTTCGCCAGAGTTGGCGTCGTAGCGCCACTCGGTCCCGACCACCGGATCATGCCGCCAGCGTCCGCCCGTTGTGGCGCGGCGGGTTTCGAGGCGCAGATAGCTGTTGCGTGGTGCGCCATCGATGCGCAGACGCGTGAGGTACTCGGAGCGCCCGTATACGCCCGGGGCCAGCGTGTCATTGCGCGCCGATGACACGGGGAAGATGTCGCGCGTGACCAGTTCGGTGAACGACGAGCGCTGCTGCGCGATGTTGAGGCTGGCGGTGGCTTCGCTCCACCAGCCGCGTCGTGCGCCAAGTCGCCCGCGGAGATCGAGGCGCAGCGCGCGATCGGTGGATTGCGACGCCCGCTGATTGCGCCGGTCATCCGGATCCGGTCGATTGTCATCCACGGCACTGCTGCCGCGCAGCCTGAGCGCGAGCATGTGCCCGTCCCGCTCGCGCTGCCACGCGGCCTGCATGGTGGAGCGCACAAAGCGTTCGAAGCGCGAGCGGGGATCGTCCTGGTTGGCGACGACGTTGGCGTCGAGCGAAAACCCCTGCGTCGATGGCCCGCCCCAGCCGGCCACGGTGCTGGCTTCGAGGGCGAGCGGGTTGGCGCGTACGCGCAGTTCGGGGGCCCGGGCCCCCGTGCGCGAGGTGACGAGAATCGCGCCGGCGGTCAGGTCACCATGGCGCGCGCTTGGCACACCGCGCACGACTTCCACCTGTTCGATCTGATCAGCCGGCACCTGCCTGAGGTCCACGCCACGGCCAGCCGTGCTGGCAAAGGCCGGCAGTGCATTGGGGCCGCTGTTCAGAATGGTGAGATTGGTCTGCAGATTGGCGTTGTTGGACAACGGCACGCCATCAAGCACGACGGCTGTGCCCAGCGCATTGCTGCGTTCCGCTTCCGTGCCCGCACCCGGGTCGCGATTGCCGGCCGTGGGAGCCTGGCGCAGCAGCGACTGCCGAACCCCGGACAGCGTGGGGTTGGCCGCGGCCTGACCTGGCAGGAGTTGCAGCACATCCGCGAGGCTGGCGGCCTGCAGATGTTCGATGGCGGCGCGGCCAAGGCGGCTGACACTGCTGCCTTCCGCGGAGCGCGGCGGCTCGGTGGCTGTGACCACCAATTGGGCCAGCTGTGCAGGGCGATCATCGAGACGGGCAAAGACACGAAGCAGTTCGGGGCCGCAGACCGGCAGCACCCGACTCCACTCGCCCAGTGCGGGGGCACGCACCTCGATACGCAGCTCTCCCGGCGGACGCGCCGCCCGCACCTCACCCAGAGAGTCCGTGGTGAATCGCGTCTCCCCCAGTCGGACCTCGACCCCGGCCAGTGGCGTGCCGCGCGTGTTTTGCACCCGCAGCAGGACAGGCGCACCGGGGCAGGACGCGGGCGCCTGCTGGGCGCGCAGCACGCCCGGTATGCCCGGGGTGGCGCCAAGACAGCTCAACAGGAACGGAATGGGGATCTTTCGCCGCAGCATGCTGCGAACGATAATCCAGTATCGTTAATTTCTCCAAGTCACCGTTCGGGCGCCGCATGCTGCGGATCGCCCGACGTGTTCACACGGCGAGGTCACGCATGTCTGTGTTCCGGCCCAAGCCGAGCCGACAGCCAGGCCACCACCAGCCAGGACACACAGGCCCCGACGACGGTGTCACTCAGAAAGTGCGCCCCCGCCAGCACCCGGGTCAGCGCACAGCCGGCCGCCAGGCTGTACCACACCCAGCGCGTGCGGGGGAACAGCCGGGCCATGGCAAAGGCCCCACCAAAGGCCACCATCACGTGCGAACTGGGCAAGCCCATGCCGCGATTGGACAACGGCCCGTCGGAGAAGGCGCGGAAGGCATAGCCGAAGGCCTCGGCATCGGGCCGGAGCCGACGGAACAGCAGCTTGAGCACCTCCGCAGCGGCGCCACTGAGCGCCGGCCCGAGCATGAGCAGCAACGCCGGCCGTGGCACCGCGCTCTGGCCGGAGCCATGGAGCCTGAGCATCAGGGCGCCGAACAGCCAGGTGGGCAGAAACCCCTGAACGCGGAGCAATCGCCCGAGATCCCCGTCGTAGATGTTGGCCTTGCGCAGGTACTGCCAGGCGACGGGATCCAGCAGATGTGCCAGCCCTACGGCGGCCACGGAAACCACCAGCCACTGACGCCAGAGCAGGCCGGTATCGGAGGCCCTCTCGGCCGTCGGTCGGGACACATCGTGCGACATCATCCGCGGAATCAATCCGATGGCCACGGCGACCGCCACCGCTGCTGTGGCCAGCGGCGCCACATCCCCCCCCAATGGCTGTCGTCCCCATTGGGCGCCCTCATCCCTCGTGTCATATTGAGACCATGGAACGGAATACCCGACAGCGCGATGCCATCCGCCAGGTGTTCGAGGCCGTACCCCGGCCGCTCGGGCCGGCGGAGGTCCTCGACTATGGCCGCAAGCATGTGTCCAAGCTGGGCATCGCCACGGTCTATCGCACCATCAACTCGCTGGTCGAAAGCGGCTGGCTGGTGCCGGTGGAACTGCCCGGCGAAGCGCCACGCTACGAGCGCGCCGGCTCGGCCCATCATCACCATTTCCGCTGCCGGGACTGCACGCGGGTGTTCGAGATCCACGGTTGCCCAGGTGACCTGCGTGAACTGACGCCGGCGGGCTTCCAGCTCGAATCCCATGAGGTCGTGCTCTACGGCCTCTGCGCACGCTGCGCTGCGGCGTGACCAGGCTTGCGCCAGACGGCCGAAGTCTGAGGCAGCGCCCGCCACAGCGCCCGCTACAGCGCTGCCGACAGCGCCTCAGCAGGGCGCTCGGACTTCGGGCTGGCCTCACATTGGCCTCCGCCCTGCTGATGGCCGCATGCTCCAGTGCGCCGTCATTTGAGGGCGTGGCCATCGATCCCCCGCGGGACATGCCCGCGTTCACCTTCGTGGCGCCAGACAGCGCCCGCGTGGTCCTTGGCCCCGAGGCCGGGCGGCCGATGGTGTTGTTCTTCGGCTATACCAACTGCCCCGACGTGTGCCCCACGACGATGGCCGATTGGACCCGGGTGAAGACCAGACTGGGCGCCGGCGCGGCACGCGTACGCTTCGTGTTCGTGACGGTGGACCCGGACCGCGATACGCCGGCCGTCGCGCGGCGCTATGCGCGGCAGTTCGATTCCACCTTTGTCGGCGTGTCGGGTGACCCGGCCACGACGGCGGCCATCATGCAGGCCTATGGTGTGGCGGCGGGACGCGAAGAGCTGGGCAGTGCGGCAGGCTATCTGGTCAGTCATTCCTCCCAGGTGTTTCTGGTGAATGCGGCCGGACAGCTGGTGGCGCTCTATCCGTTTGGCACACGATGGGAGGCCCTGGCCTCAGACCTGGCCCAGGTGCTGGAGCAGGAGTCATGACAACCGCAAAGCAACGGTCTCTGAAGCAGTGGTCTCGCGTGGGGCTTGCCATGATGCTCGCCGCCTGCGCCGGTGAATCGCGTCCGGGATCGGCAGACAGCGCCGTGGCGTCGGCTGCAGCACCGGCCGGTCAGCCTCTGGTGCGTGACGCCTGGGTGCGGCCTGCAGACTCCGGTGCGATGAGTGCCGCGTATTTCGTGTTGCATGGTGGCCGGGACTCGCTGGAACTCGTGGGTGCCGCCACGCCGGTGGCGCGCGCCGCTGAGGTTCACGAGTCCATGCAGCATGACGGCATGATGCACATGCAACCGCGTCCCGTCATCGCTTTGGCGCCCGGTGACTCGCTGGTCTTTGCGCCGGGCGGACTGCACGTCATGCTCATCGACCTGCTGCGTCCGCTCAGCGAAGGCGACACCGTGCCCCTGGTGCTGCGCACGGCGCGCGGCGATTCCCTGCAGGTCGCGGCGCCGGTGCGCCGACCATGAGTGAGACGGCCGGCACCTCGCCCACCGTCACGCCGCGCCGCGCTGCGCTGCTGCTGGCGCTGCTGCTGGCCACCGCCGCCGTGGTGTGGTTCACCTGGCCGCGTCCGGACACGCTCATCCGCATCGGTGAGGACGGCGTTGCCGTGGTGGTGGACCGCTTCGGCAGGCTGCAACCGCTGCCCGATACCGTGGAGGTCGGCGGGAGCGGCACGCGCCGCGTGATTCGTGTCGAGAACCGCGACACCGTGAATCACCGGCTCGCGATGTTCAACATCCCGGCCGGTGAGCGCAACGACTACACCGTGCCGCGCGGGGTGTTTGGTGGCGAGTGCTCCGCGCATCCCACCAAGCGGCAGCTCACGTTCCGCATCCGCTAGATGTCCGGCTTGCCCGATCGCAGCAGTTGGCCGCCGTCCACCATGAACGCCGCGCTCGACGACGAGTTGCGTGCGCTCGAAGCGGCGGGACTCAAGCGCGCGCTGCGTCAGGTGCAGCACCGCCGAGGCGGCATGGTGACGCTGGGCGGCGAGCGTCTCGCCGACTTTGCGTCCAACGACTATCTCGGTCTCGCCGCCGACCCGCGCATCGCGCGCGCCGCGCAGGCCGTGCTGCAGGCCGAAGGCACGGGCGCCGCGGCCGCGCGGCTCATCTCGGGCAATCACCCCATTCACGAGGTGCTCGAGCACACGCTGGCCCGCTTCAAGGGCTGCGATTACACGCTGCTCTTCCCCACCGGCTACATGGTCAACGTGGGGGCCATCGGGGCGCTGGTGGGCCGTGGTGACGTGATCTACAGTGACGCCCTCAACCACGCGTCGCTGATTGACGGATGCCGGCTCTCGCGCGCGGAGGTGCGGGTGTTTCCGCACAATGACGTGGACGCGCTCGACACCATGCTGCAGGCCGAACGCACACACTTCCGCCGCGCACTGGTGGTGGTGGAAGGGGTGTTCTCCATGGACGGCGACACTTTTCCGCTCGACCGCCTCGTACCTGTGGCACGGCGTCATCGCGCGTGGACCTATGTGGACGACGCCCATGGTTCCGGTGTGCTGGGCGCCACCGGCGCGGGGGCCATTGAGGCCTGCGGCGTAACGGGCGAGATCGATGTGCTCGTGGGCACGCTCGGCAAGGCTTTCGGCACCGCCGGCGCGTTTGCCGGTGGTTCGCAGGAACTGGTGGAACTGCTCGTAAACCGCGCCCGCAGCTTCATCTTCACCACCGGCACCCCACCGGCGCTGGCCGCCGCCACGCTGGAGGCGCTGCGCATTGCGCAGGTGGAGCCCTGGCGCCGCGAGGCCGTGCGCGCGCGCGCGCGGCAGCTGCGAACGCGTCTCGCCGAGGCGGGCATACAGGTGAGCGGCGATGCCGAGGGCCACATCGTGCCGATCGTGGTGGGCGACCCGCTGCGCACGATGGCGGTGGTGGCCGAATTGCGCCGCCGCGGCTTTCTCGTGGGCGGCGTGCGTCCTCCCACGGTGCCCGCGGGAACCTCACGGCTGCGCATTTCGCTTGCTGCCGTGCATCCTGTTGAACTGGTGGACGCCCTCGCGGCGTCGCTGATCGAACTTCTGCGAGGTCCCTGATGGGCAACCCGATGGCCGACGCCTTCGGAGACGAGGCCGCCGGCGACGCGATTGCGCCGATGCTGCTGCACGACGCGGCGCATGTGTGGCATCCGTACACGCAACACCTGAACGCGCCGCTGCCCGTGCCCATCGTACGGGCCGAGGGCAGCTGGCTGTACGATCTGCATGGCAGGCCGCTGCTCGATGCCATTTCGTCGTGGTGGGTGACCACGCACGGGCATTGCCGCCCGGAAATCGTGGAGGCCATCAGCGAGCAGGCGCGTCAGCTCGATCAGGTGATCTTTGCCGGGTTCACGCACGAACCGGCCGCAGCACTGGCGGCCGAGCTGGTGTCGAAACTGCCGCGCGGTCTCACGCGCGTGTTCTACTCGGACGATGGCTCGACGGCGGTGGAAGTGGCCATCAAGCTGTCGCTGCAGAGCTTTGCCAATCGTGGCACACCGCGACGTCTCGTGGCGGCGCTCGAGAACGCCTATCATGGCGACACCTTCGGCGCCATGGCGGCCGGCGCGCGCGGTGTGTTCACGCACATGTACGAACCCCTGTTCTTCGAAGTGGCGCGCCTGCCCGACCCCTCGCAGGGCGACGCGCTCGCGGCGCTCGACGCGCTCATCGACGCGCGCGGTTCGGAGCTGGCCGCCGTCATCGTGGAGCCGCTACTGCTGGGCGCAGGCGGCATGCATGTGTGGGATGAGGACGTGCTGCGGGGCATTCGTGCGCGCACCCAGGCAGCCGGCGTGCACCTCATTGCCGACGAGGTGCTCACCGGCTTCGGCCGCACCGGCCCGCTCTTCGCCTGCGACCGCGCCGATGTGCGCCCCGATCTGCTGTGCATGTCCAAGGGCCTCACCGGTGGTGTGCTGCCGCTGGGCGCCACCGCGGCCACGGAAGACATCTTCGATGCGTTTCGCAGCAGCGATCGCCGCAAGACGTTCTTCCACGGCCACTCGTACACGGCCAACCCCATTGCCTGTGCGGCGGCGCTCGCCTCACTGCAGCTCTTCGACGAGGACAGCGAGGACGACCGCGTGCGTCTCGAGGTGGCGCAGGCCACGCAGCTGGCCACACTGCGCGGAGTGCGCGGGGTGAAGGCCGTGCGACAGATCGGCACGGTCGGGGCGGTGGAGCTCGACGCCACGCCGGGCTATCTCAGCGACATCGGGCGCGAGCTGGCGGCCTACGCGCTGCAGGAAGGCGTGCTCATTCGCCCCCTCGGCAATGTCGCCTACTGTCTGCCGCCCTACTGCACAACCGATGACGAGATCGCGTCGGTGTATGCTGTCATTCATCGCTTCCTCGAGGGCGCACGTGCCGAAGCGCTGAGCACCGGCGGCCCGATCGATGACTGAGCCGTTGCACGTGCCGCGTCGGCTTGGCGTTACGGGCACCGATACCGGCGTGGGCAAGACCGTGGTGAGCTGCGCGCTGGCGGCGCGGGCACGGCAGCTTGGTCTGCGCGTGGCCGCCATGAAGCCGCTGGAGAGTGGTGTCGAGGCCCGTGCCAGCGACGCCGACGCCACGCGTCTGGCCGCCGCCTGCGGCGGGAACCCGGACCTGGCGCTGGTACGTCCCTATCTGCTGCGCGAACCGCTGGCGCCATGGGTGGCCGCCGAGCGCGAGGGGCAGCACATCGACGTGGCGCGACTGGCGGCGGCGCGGGACGCGCTCGAACGCGATCAGGACCTGCTCATCGTGGAGGGCGCCGGCGGTCTGCTGGTGCCCATCACTGCGGAGTTGGCCTACGATGGCCTCTTTGCGTCGTGGCACTGCGAGCTGGTCATCGTGGCCGCCAACCGTCTCGGCGTGCTCAATCACACGCGGCTCACGGTGCAGGCGGCCCGCGCGGCGGGCCTCGCGGTTCGTGCCGTGATCCTCACCGCGCTGCACGACGGGGCCGACGATGTGGCGCAGGCCAGCAACCCGGAGGCCCTGCACCGACTCTGCCCCGACGTCCCGCTGTACCGGTTTCCCTTTGTCCCGGTGACCGACGACCTCTCGGCGCTGGCCCACGCGGCACAGACGGCGGGGCTCGATGCCCTGCTCGGCTCCGCCGACCCGACTATCTTGCAGGGACGTGATACCCTGCGACTTCAGCCTTCCCGCACCTCATGACTTCGCTCACGAACTGGCAGTCTCTCGCCGACCAGGCCCTGGCCGGTGAGGTGATCTCGCGCGACGCCGCCCGGGCGGTGCTCACCGCACCCGACGACGTCCTGCTCGACCAGCTGGCCGCCGCGTATCGCGTACGCCGGGCCACATGGGGCAACCGGGTGCGCCTGCACTTTCTGCTCAACGCGCAGAGCGGTCTCTGCCCCGAAGACTGCGGCTACTGTTCGCAGTCCAAGATCTCGGCCGCGGAGATCGAGAAGTACCCCATGCTTGCGCAGGAGCGCATTCTCGAGGCGGCCGATCGCGCTGCGGCGCTCAAGGCCGGCACGCTGTGCATGGTGATCTCCGGACGCACGCCGGGTGAGACCGTGTTCGGCAAGGTGCTCGACGCCGTGCGCGCCGTGCGTGAAAAGCACGACCTCAAGATCTGCGCCTGCCTCGGCCTGCTCAACGAGGAGCAGGTGCTGCGCCTCAAGGAAGCCGGTGTGGAAACGGTGAATCACAACCTCAACACCTCGGCCAACTACACGCCGGAGGTGGTGAGCACGCACAGCTTCGAGGACCGCGTGAACACCGTGCAGGCCGTCAAGTCGGCCGGCATGAAGACCTGCAGCGGCGGCATTCTGGGGATGGGCGAGAGCGATGACGACGTCATTGATCTGGCCATGTCACTGCGCGAGCTCGACGTGAAGAGTGTGCCGGTGAACTTCCTCATCCCGGTGCCGGGCACGGAGTTCGCAGGGATGAACACACTCGATCCGCGCCGCTGCCTGCGCATTCTCACGCTGTATCGTCTGCTGCTGCCCACGCAGGAAATCCGCATCAGCGGCGGCCGTGAGGTGCATTTGCGCAGCATGCAGGTCATGGGTCTCTATCCGGCCAACTCCATCTTCGTGGGCGACTACCTCACCACGCAGGGGCAGACGGCACGCGACGATCTGCGCATGATCGAGGACGCGGGCTTCGTGCTCGAGACGCCGGATGGCGAGCCCTTTGCGGGCGATCCGTTCGAGGGTGTGCCGGAGTCCTATCCGCGCGCGCCGCTGCCGCTGGTGGAAGTGGGCTGATCGCGTTACGCGTTACGCGCAACACGCAGCGCGGCGCAAGAAAAACAGCGGGGCCGACGGGCAGTTGCTCGTCGGCCCCGTGGCGTTGCAGCAGTCGGTCAGTCCTCGAGCGCGCGCTGCAGCGCCTGCACGAACACGGCCTGTGGCTGCGCACCACTCACGCCATAGCGGCTGTCGAGCACGACAAACGGCACCCCGCGAATGCCCAGTCGGGCCGCCTCGCGCTGACTCTGTGCGACATCCACGGCGTAGCGTGCGCCGGACACGATGTCGCGCACCACATCGGCACTGAGCCCGTGCGGCGCCGCGATGTCCGCCAGCGTCTCCATCTCGCCGATGTCGCGGCCGTGTGTGAAGTGCGCGGCAAACAGGGCCTCCGCGAGTGGCCAGGGATTGCCGCCAGTCTGTTGCAGGTGCACCAGAAGGCCATGCGCCGCCGCCGTGTTGGGCGCGCGCGTGAGAGCTTCGAAGCGGAAGTCCACGCCGTCGGGCGCCCCGGCGGCGGTGACCTGCGCAAACATCGGCTCGGCCGCGGCGAGGCCGCCGAACTTGCGGTCCACAAACGCGGTCCACGGCATGCCCTCCGGCGGCATGCCGGGGTCGAGCTGGAAGGGACGCCAGACGAGATCAAAGGCCACGTCATGCGCCGTCAGGCGCAGCGTTTCGATGGCCGCGAAGAGTCGGCGTTCACCTATCCAGCACCACGGACAGACGAGATCCGCGTAAACTTCCAGAGGAACCGTGCGCGACAGGGATCCTGCCGAGGGCGCAGTGACGTTGGCAGACATACCCGGAGTCTAGTACAGGAGAGTCGTGGACTGCAGCGCCCGCTCACCTCGTGTTCATGCTGCGCTTCCATTCGTGACCATGTCCATCGCCGATATCCGCACCGATTACCGTCGTCACGCGTTCTCCGAACAGGACGCGGCCGACGATCCCATTGCGCAGTTCACGACGTGGTTTGATGAGGCCGTGCGTGCCGAAGTCATGGAACCCAACGCCATGTGTCTGGCCACGGCCACGCCGGACGCCTATCCGTCGGCGCGCATGGTGCTGCTCAAGGGCGTGGACGCGCGCGGTTTTGTGTTCTACACCGACTATCGCAGTCGCAAGGGGCGGGAGCTGGCCGACAATCCGGGAGCGGCGCTGTGCTTCTTCTGGCCTGAGCTCGAGCGGCAGGTGCGCGTGACGGGCGCCGTGCAGCGCGTGAGCCGCGCCGAGTCCGATGCGTATTTCCAGTCGCGGCCCCTGCCCAGCCGAATTGGCGCGTGGTCGTCGGTGCAGAGCAGTGTGCTGCCGTCGCGCGAGGTGCTGGAGGCTGAAGTGGAGGCCGTGACCCAGCGATTCGCGGCCGGCGAGGTGCCCCTGCCGGAGCACTGGGGGGGATTTCGTGTGGTGCCCGAAGAGATCGAATTCTGGCAGGGCCGATCGAGCCGGCTGCATGATCGCATCCACTACCGCCGCGAAGCCGGGCAGTGGGTGAAGCGGCGGCTCTCGCCGTAGCGCGTGCTGTTCATGCGCCGCTGGCAGCGCCTGAGCTGTGTGTGCTGGTTCGCGGCGACGCTCCCCGGTTGGGTGTCGGCGCAGGGGGCCCGTGCCCTGCTGCCGGCAGCGCCCTGCAGTGATGGCTCATCGCGCGCCACGGCGTCGGCCGTGGAAAACAGTCTGCAGCGCAGCGCCGCCCTACTGTCGTGGCGCGGGACCGCCGTGGCGTGGACCACCTGGCGCGTGGCGGTCGGATCGCCGCAACTGCCGGTGGACCTGATTGTCGCGCGGGTGGACCTGCGTCAGGTGCGACTCGAGTTGGCCATCAGGCGCGACGGAGCGGACATGGCGCCCTGGCGCATCGACGATGCCCCGGCTGACGCGGTCATCGCCCTCAACGCCGGTCACTTCACCGATGACGGCCCCTGGGGCTGGGTGGTGCATCGCGGGCGGGAGTGGCAGGCACCGGGTGCGGGTCGCCTTGCCGCGGCACTGGTCATTGACGCCGCGGGACGCGCGCGCATTGTGCCGGCCGATTCGATTGCTGCCGTGCGCGTGCAGGGGGGCGTGGTCGAGGCTGTGCAATCCTACCCGCAGATCGTGGCCGGTGGGCGGGCTTTGCCTGCGATCTGTGACGCGTCGCTCGTCCACCCCACGCACCGCGACATTCGCCTGGCCGTGGGCAGCACCGGTGATGGCAACCTGCTGGTGGTCCTGTCGCGGTACGCGGGACTGGGCGGGGTGGCGGAACGGGCTCCGCTGGGCCCCACCACCCGGGAGATGGCGCAGGCGCTTGTGACACTCGGCGCCCGTGATGGCGTATTGCTGGATGGCGGATTGTCGGCACAGCTCAGACTGCGGGTGGCGGATGTAATGCCCCCGGGTCCGGCGTCGCTTGGAGATACGGCCCCCTCGAGGCGCCGCGCGTCCGGACAAACCAACGCCGCATCACCATCCCGGTCATTTACGACACATGACTGGCCCGGACTGCGCGGCGTTCCGTTGGCGCTCATCGGGCGCGTGACGGACGAGCTTGCGTCACCGGTTCAGCGTCGTTGATTCCCCGTCATCACCCTTTCGGAGCCTCCCCATGTCCCGGCGCCTTCTGTTCTCCACCGCCGCCCCACGGGCCTCACGGTATGTGCCGTGGCTTGCCGCGGCCCTCGTACTGAGTGCCACGCCCGCCTCCGCCCAGCTGGGCAAGCTCAAGAAGCTGGGCGCCGATCTGGCCAAGGACGCGGCCAAGGAGAAGCTCGAAGGCAAGAAGGACACACCGGCCAAGACCGCAGAATCTGCGACGTCGTCGGGCGGTGCGTCGCGCAACACCGAACTGGTGCTCAATGAAGATCGTGTCGCGTTGGTGGTGGCCAGTCTACAGCCCATGCTGGCCGATGCCACGGCGCGACGTGAGCTGCGCACAATCACCGCGCAGCATGCGGAGAAGAGCAAGGCCGCCCGTGCCTGCCTCGAAGCGGCGCAGGTCAAGGCAAATGCCAACCCCATGGCCATTTCGCAGAACGCGCAGAAGAACGAGGCGCAGATCGAGCGGCTCTCCAAGGAGGTCGAGCGGCTGAGCGAAAGGATGTCGGCGGCGGTGGAGCGCAATGACGTGCGCTCGCGCGTGTACCTGACCGACTCGCTCACTACCATGCAGGTCCGCATGTCCATGGCGGTGCTGGGCTCCAACTGCCCCGTGTACTACACGCCGGCCGCGATTCTCGACCAGCAGATCAAGTCGCAGTCACGCACCGTGGTGAGCGAGGACATGGACGAAGGCACCTTCGATCCGCCGGCGGCCGCGAAGGAGAATCTCTCGCGTTATCAGTTCGGATTGCTGCGCGAGCGCATTGCCATCTGGGCGCTCAAGCAGGAAGACCCGACGCTCAAGGCCGGCAAGCCTGGCATCTTCACGCCGGAGGAAGAGGCGGCGCTGCAGGCCAATGCGGCCGACATCAAGAAGCTGACGCCGCTCTTCAAGGACGGCAGTTTGCGGTGGGCGACGTGGGGTGACCTCTCGCAATGGCAGTGAACCAACGAGAAGCGTAAGGTGGGACCGCGTAAGGTGAACTGCGGGAAGAAACAGCGGGCGGGTTCACTGCTGGAAGCGTAAGGTGGGACTGAGTAAGGTGGACCGCGGGAAGAAACAGCGGGCGGGTTCACTGCTGGAAGCGTAAGGTGGGACTGCGTAAGGTGGACCGCGGGAAGAAACAGCGGGCGGGTTCACTGCTGGAAGCGTAAGGTTGAACTGCGTAAGGTGAACGGCGGGAAGGAACGGCACCCGAGACTGCGCGCGCGGTCTCGAGTACGGTTTCTTCCCGCCGTTCACCTTACGCGGTCACACCTTACGCGGTCACACCTTACGCGGTCACACCTAACTCCCCTCGTTCCCCCTATTCCCCGAGCTCGTTCAACAGACGGCCGAAGGAATCGTAGCGCGCCGCCGAGACCTCGCCGCGCTCCACGGCATCCCGCAACGCGCAGCCGGGTTCCACCAGGTGCATGCAGTCCGCGAAGCGGCACTCGCCGAGGTAGGGCCGGAACTCGGGGAAGCACCAGGCCACGTCGCGCGCTTCGATGCCCCAGAGTCCCACTTCGCGCAGGCCCGGCGTGTCGGCAATGAAGCCGCCACCCGGCAGGGGATGCAGCACGGCGCCCACGGTGGTGTGACGACCCTTGTTCACACTGTCGCTGATGGCCGCCGTGCGCAGGTTGAGCCCGGGGAAGAGCGTGTTCATGAGCGAGGACTTGCCCACGCCCGAGGGGCCCGACAGCGCGGTATTGCGGCCGGCGAGTTGCTCGCGCAGGCTGTCCAGCCCGACGCCCGTGTGCACGCTGGTGTAGTGCACCGGATAGCCCGCCGCTGCCTGATCGGCAAACAACGCCCTGGCCTCGGTCTTCGACACGAGGTCGCACTTGTTCACCACAATGCGCGCCGCGATGCCGTTGGCCTCGGCAATGACCAGAAAGCGATCGAGCATGCGCGGATGCGGCTCGGGCCGTGCCGCGGCAAACACCACCAGCACCTGATCGAGATTGGCCACCACGACGCGCTCGCCGCGGGCACCACCGGGGGCGCGGCGCGCCAGTTGGCTCGTGCGCGGATGAATGCGCGTGATGGTGCAGCCCACCGTTTCGTTGGGATCCACCAGCATGGTCACGCGGTCACCCACGGCGAGCTTGAGCACCTCGTCGCCTTCCTGCTTGAGACGCCCACGCAGCGACGCAATCACACGCGCGCCGCCATCGGTGCGAACAATCCACTGGCCGCCGGTTCCCTGCACCACGACACCATCCACCACGATGTCGCCAGCCGGCATGGGCTGGGTGAGTGCCACCGCGCCGTTGCTCATGTGGCCGGTCCGCGCAGCAGGCCGTCAAGCGTGGCCTTCACGGTGGCCAGCTGCATCGCCCCCAACTGGTGGCGCACGACGGCCTCGCTGGCGCCGGTCACGAGAAAGCCGGTCTCGAGATGCCCCGTGACCTCCGGCTCGCCCTGACCCCAGCGAACGAAGAACAGATAGGCGCCCCACGGGGCATGGCGGTCGCCTGTGGTGTCGGTGAGGATGTCCACCGAATAGCTGCGCCCGTCCACACCCTCGAAGGCTGCCGGCCGCTTGTGCACCGCCATGTAGCCGCCGAGGGTGCGCTCATCACCCGCCCCGTGATCGGGCGGGTGATGATGACCGGGATGCCCGCTCACTGGAGTGTCAGCGACGGAACGACTCCTTCACGATATTGCCGGCCATGAACGCAATGTTGGCCGGACGCTCCGCGAGGCGACGCATGAGGTAGGGATACCACTGGCTGCCGAAGGGCACGTACACCCGCATGCGGTAGCCCTCCTTCACGATCTGCTCCTGCAGGTCACGGCGCACACCGTAAAGCATCTGGAACTCGAAGCGATCCGACGAGATGCCCCTCTCCTTCGCGAAGCGCTTGGCTTCGGCAATGATGGCCTCGTCGTGCGTGGCAATGCCGGGATAGCGTCCGTGATCCATGAGCCGGTGCATGGCCGCCACGTAGTTGCGATCGACATCGGCCTTGTCGGGGAACGCCACCTCGGGCGGCTCGAGATAGGCGCCCTTGCAGATGCGCACGCGGCACTGCAGGCGATTGGCCCGCTCGACGTCGTCGAGCGTGCGGCGCAGCGCACTCTGCAGCACGATGCCCACGTTGTTCTCGTGGCCCGGAAACAGATGCTGCTCGAAGGCGTCCAGCGTGCGATCGGTGTAGGCGCTCGACTCCATGTCGAGCCGCACGAAACTGTCGTAGGACTTGGCCCGCGCAATGACTTCGCGCACGACCTCGATGCCGAGCTCGTCGGAGATGTCCTGCCCCATGGCCGTCAGTTTGACGGACACGTTGGCGTCGAGCTTGCGCTTCGCGATGCCGTCGAGCAGCGCGAGATACTGCCGGCCCGTTTCGCGCGCCTCCGCCTCGTTGGTCACGCTTTCGCCGAGCAGGTCGAGCGAGGCTGTGATGCCCTTGGCGTTGAGCTCCGCCACGGCGTCCATGGCGGTGTGAATGGTCTCACCGGCCACGAAGCGCGAAGCCATCTTGCGTGCGAAGCCGACGTTCTTGATGAGATCGAAAACGCGCTGCTGGCGCGAGAAATAGAGCAGGGATGTCCGGAGCATGGCAAAAAGCTAACGCAGAGGGGCCAAAAGGCGTGCCACCGGGGCCTCGCGCCCCTTGCCCAGGGCCGCGTCGAAGTGATTCCAGGTGAGCAGGCCGTCGTCGCTGCGGGGCTCAAGCAGGAGCACCGCCAGCAGGTCGAGCGACGACCCGAGGGGCACGTGGAAGGAGCCCGCCGGAATGGTGCGGCTGCGCTCCAGCCAGCGACCGGTCACCGTGGCCTCACGGTGGCCCTGGAAGGGGCGCGCGGCCATGGACACCGAGTCCACCTCGAACACCTGCACCGTGGCCGTCACCGCCGTGGGAAGGATGTCGACGCGCACGCCGTGCGCCCGCAGCAGGTCGGCCGCCTTGGTCCATTCGGCAGCAAACACGTAGCCATGCGGCGCGGGCGTCGTGGACTCGGCGGCCTCGAAGCGATCCACCACCGGCATGCGCTGCTCCGCGTACACACCGGTGCGGCGAATGCCGCGTGGCACGCCGGGCTCTGTTTGCAGGGTGCTGTCGGCCACACGCTCCAGCCGCTCCACCAGCACCGGCTGCGTGTCCGGCCGCGAATGGAAGCGGGCGCGGATGGCCACACTTGCGCGGCTGCCCGTGCCCAGCGTCGCGGCGCGTGTCCCTTGCTCCACCCGACGCCGGATGGCTGCAGGCTGCTCGGCGGCATAGGACAGCACCTCCTGCACGAAGGCATAGGTGCTGGCCACACGCCGCGCGAACGGATCGTGCGAATAGGCCTCGCTCAGAATGCTGATGCCACCGCGCAGGCCAAAGTAGTTGGTGCCAAAACGCTGCTTGTGTTCATAGGTCCACCAACCGGACTTCTCGGTGGCGGTGAGTCCCTCGCGGCCATCAGCGCCCGTGAAATTGCCGTAGGGGAACACGGCAAAGTCATGTCGGCTCTTCATGCGACGCCGGATCTCCGGCAGCAGCGTGTCCGCGGTGAAGGGCGCCAGCGGTGCCGCAGGGTGCAGCGACGGCGAGTAGGTGAGCGCGTAGCCGTGATAACTGCCGTTGGTGGTGTGCAGATCCATGAAGAGATCCGGCTGCCACGCCGTGAACGCCGCCAGCGCGCCACGCGACTCCGGCGCCTCGGCCTTGATGTAGTCTCGATTGAGGTCGAGGCCCATGCCGTTCGGCCGCTCACCGATCTGGGCGGGCCCGTTCTGCGCGCCGCGATTGCGCGCCTGCGGCGCCAGCTTCTCGTTGCCATCGGCGTTGTAGATGGGCACCACGAGCACCACCAGCGAGTCGAGCACGTTGGGCCGGCGCCCGAACGACCAGTCACGCAGCAGCGCCAGCACCGCTTCCTTGCCCTCGACCTCGCCGGCATGGATGTTGGCCTGCACGTAGACAATGGGACGACCCAGCGCACGCGCCTCCGCGGGCGTGCTCACGCGTGGACGCGACGCCACCACCAGTGGCACGCGACGTCCTTCGGCCGAGGTGGCCAGATCACTGATGGCCAGTGGCGCGCCCATGGCGACGAGCGAGTCGAGAAACCCCAGCACTTCCGCGTGCGACGTGGTCTCGAGATGCCCCGTGCGCTCCGCGCGTGTGCTCGGCAACGGCAATCCCCCCGGACCTCGCGGCACACCGGCGCTGGCCCCGGCCCGCGCGGATCCTCCTCCCAGCGCACAGCCCAAGGCACCGGCCAGGAGCAGCGCGCCGCTGAGGCCCAGGGCCAGCGTGCGGCGCATGGCCTGCGGTGGACGCTGTGCAGGCGGCGGGCATGACAGCGTGGCCCGGGCGGAAGTGGGGAATGCCTTCATGACGTCAGAGTGGCAAGGGTGGTGGAGATCTGCACGAGATGGCGCCGCTGATGCAGCGCGACAAACAGCGCCCACTGATAGCCATCGAGTGGTCCGAAGATGGCGTGCGGCGCCGTGGCCTGGCCGAGCGCACGACCGGAGGCATCGACGAGCGCGGCAATGAGGCGCTGGCGAGCCGTCTGCTGTCGGGCGAGGGCGACCTCGTAGTCAATGTCCGACGACGGCACCACCATGGCGGGCGCGTCGATGCGTGTCACGGGGTTGGGGATCTGATATCGCGCCAGCGTGGGCGCGATGGGCGTGTCGTCCGCATCCACCGTATCTGCGACCGACTTGATGAGCTTGGACACCAGACGGCCGGTACCATCCTCCACGATGGCGAGGTGATCGACGATCTGTGCCACGGACCACACATCCGGCGCCGGATGCGCATGCAGCAGGGCCGGCGGCACGGTGGCCAGCAGCGCGATCATCTCTTCCTGCGCGTCGGACAGCGCAGTGATCACTTCGGCCATGCGGGGATGCAGAGCGGGTTGCGTCATGTGTGAAGAAAAGAAGAGTCGGTGACCAATCCGAACCGAAGCCTCACGGATGGAAGCGTTCGCCCCGATTGGCCATGTCCCGAAGCAGGGCGGTCGGTGCGAATCGCCCGGGATGCTGCAACTCGAGTGCGTCGAGTTGTGCGGCGACCTGCGCCGCGCCCACCTGATCGATGTAGCGGAACGGTCCGCCGCGAAACGGCGGGAATCCGATGCCGAACACGGCGCCAATGTCGCCATCGCGCGGCGAGCGGATGATGCCCTCCTCGAGGCAGCGCACGGCTTCGTTGAGCAGCGGGAGCACAGTGCGCTGCTGTACGACCGTCGGGGCGACGGCATGACGCGCCGGTCCATTGGGCGTCAGCGCATAGAGCGTGTCGTCCACGCCGTCGCGCTTGCCCTGCTCATCGTAGCGATAGAAACCGCGGCGCGTCTTGCGACCCAGTCGTCCGCTGCCCAGCACGGCGGTGAGCGTGGCCGACGGCTGCATGCGCGCGCCGAAGGCCGCGGCGAGAATGGGGCCTGACTTGCCGGCGATATCGAGCCCCACTTCATCCAGCAGTGTGATGGGGCCGACGGGAAATCCGAACGCCGTCAGTGCGCGATCGACGTCTTCCACCCGCGCGCCCTCGTCGATGAGGCGACCGGCCTCATTGAGGTACGGCGCGAGGATGCGATTGACATAGAACCCGGCGCCGTCGTTGACCACGATGACCGTCTTGCCGAGTTGCTTGCCATAGGCCACCGCCGTGGCCACGGTGTCCCCATCCGTTTCCGGCGTGACGATGACTTCGAGCAACGGCATCTTGTGCACCGGCGAGAAGAAATGCATGCCGATGACACGTGCGGGGCGTCGGCTGCCCGCCGCAATGTGCCGCAGG
>JACVCT010000365.1 GCA_016741895.1 Gemmatimonadaceae bacterium
CGGTACTTCAGGCAGGCAGGCTGGCCGGCCGCACTGGAGGCCAAGCATGAGCACGATGCAGACGCCCGACGTCATGGTGATCCTGACCCCCGTGGCCGCGGCCGAAGTGCGCAAGTTCATGGAGGCCGAGGGCGTGGCGCCGGAAGTCGGTGGCCTGCGCGTTTCGGTCATGCCTGGCGGTTGCAGCGGTTTCAAGTACGGACTTGTGATCGAAGACAAGTCGGCGGACGACGATCTCACGGTGGAGCTGGAAGGCATCAAGATCTTCGTCGATCCGTTCTCGGCGCAGTATCTGAGCGGCACGACCATCGACTACGTATCGTCGATGCAGGGCTCGGGCTTCACGTTCAAGAATCCGAACAGCACCGGCGGCTGCGGCTGCGGCAGCTCGTTCTCGGCCTGACCCACTCCCCCATCCGCGTCGTGCGCGTGGTCGCACGCGGCGTCGGAGCGTATTCCCACACCACCCCCCATCATGTCTCTGGCCTCCGGATCCCCGGCGGCCCCTGACGCCACGCAGGCCCGTGCACTCGGTGCGAGTGCCGGGCCTGTGCGCGTTGGCGGCTCGCCGTTTGTCGATGCCCACGTCGTTGGCACCGTTCGCGAACGCATTCCCACGCTCATCATCGATGAACACGGCGCCATGGCGCGCGTGGTGGCCGGCCGCATTGCGGCGCTCATGCGTGAGCGCGCCGCGGCCGGTCGCACGGTGGTGCTGGGACTCGCCACCGGGTCCACACCCATTGGCGTGTACCGCGAACTGATCCGGCTGCATCGCGAAGAGGGATTGTCCTTCCGCCACGTCGTCTCGTTCAACCTGGACGAGTACTACCCGATGCAGAAGGACAGCATCCATTCGTATCACCGATTCATGTGGGAGAACCTGTTCTCGCACGTGGACATCGATCCGGCCAACGTGCACATCCCCGACGGCGCGCTGGCGCGGGCCGATGTGGACGCGGCCTGCCGGGCCTATGAGGACGCAATCGAGGCCGCTGGCGGCATCGACTTCCAGCTGCTCGGCATCGGCAAGACGGGACACATCGGCTTCAACGAACCCGGCTCGGGCGAGAACAGTCGCACGCGTCTCGTGCACCTCGATTCAATCACGCGCCGCGACGCCGCCGCCGATTTCTTCGGCGAAGACAACGTGCCGCGTGAAGCGATCACGATGGGCATCGCGACGATCATGGGCGCGCGTGAGATCGTCATCCTGGCCACCGGCGAGCACAAGGCGGGCGTGGTGCGCCGCTCGGTGGAGGGCGAGATCGACCGCGCCGTGGCGGCCACGTTCCTCCAGCGCCATCCCAACACCACGTTCTACGTGGACGACGCGGCCGGCGCCGAGTTGACGCGGGTGGCCACGCCCTGGCTGATCGACGAGGTGCACTGGGATGAGCACCTCATGGTGCGCGCCGTGACCTGGCTGGCGGCCAAGTGCAACAAGGCCATCCTCAAGCTCACGCAGCACGATTACGCCGAGAACAATCTCACCTCGCTGGTGGCGCAGCACGGCTCACCGGGCGCGGTGAATGGTCTGGTGTTCAACTACCTCGGCGCCAAGATCCGCGGCAAGAGCAAGCTGCCGCGCGGCCTCAAGACCATCTGCTTCTCGCCGCACCCGGACGACGACGTCATTTCCATGGGCGGCATTCTCCGCAAGTTCGTGGAGAACGGCAACGAGATGACCGTGGCCTACATGACGAGCGGCAACATTGCCGTGTTCGATCATGACGTGCGCCGCTACATGGACTTCCTCGTGCGCCTGAACGCCGAGCGCATTGGTGAAGGCGCCAACGTCACGCAGCTCGCGGCCACCGTGCATGACTTCCTGCAGCGCAAGCAGCCGGGTCAGGTGGACATCCCCGAGGTGCAGGACATCAAGCGCATCATCCGCGAGTCGGAGGCGGTGAGCGGCATCGAGGTCATGGGACTCACCAAGGCCAATGCGCGCTTCCTCAACCTGCCCTTCTATCAGACGGGCAAGGTGCGCAAGGATCCCATCGGTCCGGCGGACGTGGCCATCGTGGCGGACCTGCTGCGTGAGCAGATGCCGGATCTGATCTTCGTGGCCGGCGACCTCTCCGACCCGCACGGCACGCACCGCATGTGCAAGGAAGCCATCGACCGCGCCGTCGCCGAGGTATACGTGGGCGAGATGGCGGCCAAGCGGCCGGAGATCTGGCTCTATCGCGGTGCGTGGCAGGAGTGGCCCATCACGGAAGCCACGGTGCTGGTGCCGCTCTCGCAGGAAGAGCTGACCATCAAGATCCAGGCCATCTTCAAGCATCAGTCGCAGAAGGACTCCGCGCCCTTCCCCGGTCAGGACGAACGCGAGTTCTGGCAGCGCGTGGAGCAGCGCAACAAGACCACCGCCGCGCAGCTCGACCAGCTGGGACTGGCCGAGTATTTCGCGATGGAGGCCTATGTCATCGCCTGACGGACGGCGTCGGGCTGAAGCGCGGATCGAGTGGCCCTTTGGGTCCGCCGTGGAGGCGTCGCGATGAGCGGCGGCTTCACGGGACTCGACTGGCTGGTGCTCATCGCCTATCTGGTGGGCACCACGTGGCTCGGCATCTGGCTGGGCCGCGACCAGAAGGATGCGCGGGATTACTTCGTGGCCAGCCAGCGCATTCCGTGGTGGGCCATTCTGTTCTCGGTGGTGGCCACCGAAACGAGCGCGCTCACGTTCATTTCCATCCCGGGTCTGGCCTACGTCGGCAACCTCTCGTTTCTGCAGGTGGCGGCCGGCTACATCCTGGGCCGCGTGGTGATTTCCTACACGCTGCTGCCGCGGTACTACCAGGGAGAACTGGTCACGGCCTACGCGCTGCTCGAGCGGCGATTCGGCCTCGGCACGCGGCGATTTGCGTCGGTGGTCTTCATGGCCACGCGCGCCTTCGGCGATTCGGTACGCGTGTTTGCCACGGCCATTCCCGTTGGCCTCATCATCGGACCGGTGGTGCCGCCCGAATATGTGGGCCCGCTGTCCATTCTCATTCTCGGCGCGTTCACGGTGCTCTACACCTATCACGGC
>JACVCT010000366.1 GCA_016741895.1 Gemmatimonadaceae bacterium
CCCGCCACAATCGACATGCCCCGTCGAATCGATGCGTGTGGGCGACGCCACTGTGGGGGCGAAGCGCAGGAGACTGCGCAGCTCCGCTTCGCAGGCGGCCCGGTCACCGTACACCAGCGCGGGAACCCGCGACCAGGTACCCACAATGCGCCGCCCCGAGAGAATGGCCGCATCATTGTCCACCGAGGCGTCCGCCAACAACTGCAGCAGCCGCGACTGGATGGCCGCCAGCGCGTCGGCGCGGTCGCGCTGCACCGTCCACAGCGTCATGCCCACCGCGGGCAGGTAGGCCGCCACGACCAGCAGCAGCAACCGGGCCCTCAGGCTCGCAAACAGATGACGCACGTCGAACGGAGTGGTCATGGGCAAGGAAAATGGCGGATGACGGCGTCGTCTGATCCTGACGGCAGAACATGACGCACAACGCGGCCTCACGCCAGCATGCGTCACGGGTCCGTCGCAATGCCTGGCATCTCGCACGGGGCGGATACGCGACTAGCTTACCGTTGTGGTGCCTGAGGACACAGCCGTCGGCGCCGACCCCTCGCGACCGGAGGATGGCATGTCGTGGTTGGACCGTTTGCTGGGGCGCAGCGCTGAGCCCCTGCGCCTGCATGGCGTGGCCGTCGAGCTGCAGAACAGTCGTCCCGACATTGACGACGCCGTGGTGCTCGAGCGGCTCGATGAGGCGCTGGGCCTCATTGCGCGCTACGCGCCGGCGCGATTGCGTCACCTGCAACGTGATGTGCGGGGCATTCGCGTGATGCGCTTTCCCACGCGTGGCGCCTATTTCCCGGATGAACGCATCATTCTCACCGAGCTGACCTTTCTCGCGCGTCGCGACATGCCGGCATCGCCGGTGGCGTCGAGCATTCTGCACGAGAGTGTGCATGCGCGGGTGCATGCCTTTCGCCAGCGGGTGGGCGGGCGCAGCTCGGCGCCGGACGACATGGCGCGTGAGGAGCGTCTGTGCCGACGGGCCGAGTTGGCCTTTGGCCGCGCCTTGCCGCCGGACCTCGGTGCACCGGTGGTGGAGCGCGCCATGGCGTCGCTGGCCTTGCAGGACGCGGATGTGGCACCGGTGGTGGATTGGACGCTCGCTGCGGAGCGGCAGCGTGCAGTGGACGAAGGGCACACACACTGATGAACGGACAGACGATGACGTGGATGCGATGGACGCGCGTGGGCTGCATGGTGGCATTGGCGATGACCGTGGGCATGCTGCGCGCGGAGCCGACAGGGGCACAGCCGGTCACGCGGGCCGAGGCCCGCGGTGAATTCGACTTCACGGGACCCTCGCCGTGGCCTGGCATTCGCCAGGAGCGCATCCGCGCGCTGCTGCCGGCGGCAATGCAGGCGGCCAATGTGGATGCCTGGGTGACGCTTGTGCGGGAGAACGCCAACGATCCGCTGGCGCTGCACGTGGGCGGCGAGAACGCGGGGGCCCTCAGCGCCATTCTCTTTCTGCGCGAAGGGGCGAGTGTGCGCAGCGTGATCCTCGCCGGATTCGGCGAGGCCATCGCCCTGCGTGAACTCGGTGTGCACGACTCGGTGGTGGTGTACACGGCCGAATCGGGCGGCCCCCTGGGTGGTGTGGCCGAGCGACTCAAGCGGGCCAACGCGCAGCGCATTGCCATCAACAGCGGCAATCTGCCCATGGCCGACGGCCTGAGCGCGTCGCAGAAGGCGGCGCTCGAGCGCGCGCTGGGACCCGAGTTGAGCGCGCGACTGGTGAGCAGCGGAGAACTCGTGAGTTACTGGCTGGCGCGCAAGTTGCCGGCGGAGGTGGCCATCATGCGCCGCGCCGCGGCGCTGACGTCGCAGCTCGAGCACGAGGCCTACGCCATCGTGCAGCCCGGTGTCACGCGCGACAGCGATCTGGCGGTCTTCCTCAAGCGTCGCATGCGCGAACTCGGTGTCACCGACGGCTGGAGTCCGGCGCAGAATCCGAGCGTCAACTCCGGTCCGGATCGCGGACACTCGCACGCCAGCGATCGGGTCATCCAGCACGGCGATGTCATCCAGATCGATTTTGGCATCAAGGTGTGGGGCGTGTGGGGCACGGACATTCAGCGCTTCGCCTACGTGCTCCGGCCCGGCGAGGCCGCGCCACCGGCCGAAGTGCAGCGGCGCTGGGACGCGGCGCGCCGTGGCAATCGCGCGGCGTTCGCCGCCATGAAGCCGGGTGTGCCGGGCGCTGCGGTGGACTCCGCGCAGCGCGTGCTCATGACGGCCGACGGGTCCGCATCGGTACCCTGGGGCACCGGGCACTCGGTGGGCTATTGGGCACATGACGTGGGACCGGGACTCAATCGCAGCACGCGGCGCGCGCTCGAACCCGGCATGACCTTCGCATTCGATGGATTCCACGCCTGGACCCTGCCGGGCGGGCGCGGCGTGTGGGGCGAAGGCAGCAAGACCATTTCCGTGGAAGAAATGGCGGTCATCACGGAAACCGGCGCCGAGTATCTCGTGCCGCCGCAGGAAACGCTGATTCTCATCCCGGCCTCGCGCGTGATCCAACCGTGACCTGATGCAGACGACGCAGTGATGGGGCGGTCGCCGAACCGTCACCGGCTGGCGGGATCGTGATACACGGGGTGCAGGCGGCGAATCGTGCCGCCGGTGCCCCGTTTGCATCTCACTCTCCTGCACCCGCCCCCATGTCCCGTCGTCTTGCCTTGTCTGTGGCCGCGCTGACGCTGGCCGCCTGTGCACCCGAGTCCACACCGGTGGGCCTGACCTTCCTCGATACTTCGCTCGATGCGCGCGCCAACACGGTGGTGGAAAGCGCGTCCACGGCCGTCGTGCGCAGCACGGCTGACGATGGTCCGGGTTCACTGCGGGCCGCTCTGGCGCGAGCCAACGCCTCGACCGATGTGCGGGTCATCCAGTTTGTCGAGGGCCTTGGCACCATTCGGCTGTCGAGCCCCCTCGAGTACCGCGGTACGCAGCCGCTCGCCATTCACGGTGTCGATGCGGTCATCGACGCGGCCGGCAGTGGTGACGATGCGCTGCGCGCCACGG
>JACVCT010000367.1 GCA_016741895.1 Gemmatimonadaceae bacterium
GGCAACGAGTGTCGGTGCAGGAGCCGGACCGTCAACAGCTCACGCAGAGAACTGCAGGAGAACCGCAGAGAGCGCAGAGGAGCCGGTCGTCTGCTGGTTGACTCTCATGTCTGATCCGTGTGGTTTCCGCTCAATCCGCGTCATCCGCGACAAGGCCGTTCGACCCAGACGGCTTATTCTGCGCCCCCTTTTCCTCTGCGCGAGCCGTTCGGGGATCCTCAGCGAAACACGTAGCCGATCGTGAAGC
The DNA here is from genome assembly GCA_016741895.1 of Gemmatimonadaceae bacterium. Lineage (GTDB taxonomy): Bacteria > Gemmatimonadota > Gemmatimonadetes > Gemmatimonadales > Gemmatimonadaceae > Gemmatimonas. The sequence goes on from JACVCT010000367.1 coordinate 248, forward strand.
GCGCCGTGGGCAACACCCGCTCGAGACGGCCCTGCAGGTCGTCGTCACTGAAGAAGTAGCGCTTGGCGCCGCCGCCAAAGGATACGGCCGTGCGGCGTGTGCGTCCGAGCAGCCACTGATACTGCGCCTCCACCGAGAACGTCGGTGCGTTCACGCGCCGCGCCGGCCGCTCCACGCACTCGAACAAGCCGGAACAGTCGGAGACGAAATCGCCATCAGGCTTGGCGGAGCCAATGCCAAGTCCGGCGGCGATACCAAATCCGTCCAGCGCGCGGTCCTGCGGATACAGACGCAGCTTCACGTCGAGATTCGTGTAGTACTCGTCGTAGCGCACATACGAACCGGCCACGGCCAGACTGAGATTGTCCTGCAGGCGCCGTTCATACTCACCCTGGAAGTAGCCGAAGAGCGGCAGGAACGGATTGACTGACAGAATGTGCGTGGATGGCGTGGTGGTACGCGTCTGCTCACGCAGGGTTTGGGCGCCCGCAGTCGTTGCGAACGCCGACAGCGAAACGCCGAGCGTGACACCAAGGGCGGCGAGGAGTGAACGCGCGGAAGCAGCGGACTGGCTGGACATGGGCGATGGGGTTGCGTGGATGCCGCCAACGGGCAGCGCCATGACGGGCGCCGCAGAATGGCGCTGTTCAGGCTGCAGCGGTCGAGGCCGCGAACGACGAGGACACGGCCGCCGCAGCGGTCACACCGCCACGCGCGGCGCCTTCGAGTGAGCTCGAGTGCAGCGCTTCCCCGGCAAGGTAGAGACCGGGAACCGCCGTGGCGGCCTGCGGACGGGTGGCCCACCAGCCGGGAGGCTGGGCGAACTGCGCATACGGTACCCGCCAGATGGCCACGCGTTCGAGTTGCGTCTCTCCGGCCGGCGCTCCGTGCAGACGCAGCAGTTCCGACTGCGCGCGCGCGTCGAGCGTCGCGTCGTCGAGTGCCGCCGCCTCACCAAGACAGGTGGCCGCAATCAGCGGACGCCCGCTGGCCGAGTACTCGGGCGCCACGTCGGTGAGCGTGATGGCATGACTGACCACCGCATCCGGATCGGCATTGAGCCAGAGTGCACGCCCCGGGATGGGGGTACGGGCGGCCGTGTAGTACAGCGTGGTGCAACCGCGTGACTCCGTCGGCAACGCGAGTGAGAGCCCCACCGACTGCACCAGTCGCGCCGTGGCCGGCGCCTCGGTGGCCAGCACCACATGCGACGCCGCATGCACGGCGCCATCACTCGTCACCACACCCGACGCCCGTCCACCTTCAACCAGCACGCGCTCCACGCGACGCGAGCTGTGCACCGTGCCCGCCGCGAGCTGCGCGGCCAGATGCGCGGAGATGGCGCCGATGCCAGCCGCCGGCACCACCGTGTCGCCCTCGGCCAGCATGCGGAACGTGAACAGCAGGATCGATGCGCTCGTGGACAGCGAGCGATCGAGCAGGATGCCACCGTAGAACGGGGCAAAGAACCCGGAAATGGCGGCTTCGCTGAAGCCACGCTGCTGCAGGAACGTCCGCGTACTCAGTGCGGCGTGTGGTCCGGTAAAACATTCCTCGAGCGACAGGCCACGCGCGTGTTGCCGCAGGGCCAGCAGTCGCATCTTGTCACCCAGCGAGATGACCGACGCCAGCAGTGTGTCCAGCAACAGACTCGGATCACGCCAGGCATCGCCTACCAGCGCCGCGCGCCCGTTGCGCGAAATCATCGCGCCCGGAAGAAACGGTCGATACGCCAGCACCGACGCATCGAGATAGCGATTGAGCGTGGGATAGGCGGTGAACAGCACCTGAAAGCCGTGGTCCAGCACGAAGCCGTCCTGCATCGTGCTGCGCACTCGTCCACCCACGTCGTCGGCCTGCTCAAGGACCTTCACCGGCACGCCGGCCCGCTGCAGCTCAATGGCGCAGACGAGACCGGCGATACCGGCACCAACAATGATGACGGGTTCCGACATGACCGACTGCGTCATGTGTGCACTGCCCTGGATGTTCCGTGCATCACTGTGGAGAAGATGTTGATCAGAAGCGGATACCGAAAACGATCGGCACGAAGTTGAGGCTCTCACCCTCACCAAAGACGTTCACGAAACGGGCTTCAGCGAACGTCGAAAAGCCGGACAGCTGGAACGTCAGACCCGCACCCGCCTGGATGGCGAGGTCGGTGCTGCTGCCCTCAACATCAATGGGGCCTGCGCTGGTCTTGGTCTTGAAGTTGTGCATGCCCACACCGCCGAGGATGTACGGCTTGACCGAGCTGCCCGAGGTGCCGAGATCGAACACGGCGTTGCCCATGAAACCGAGCGAGCTCGCGTTGAATCCTTCGCTCTTGCCACTCCAACTGTCGTAGCTCACGTCACCACGCAGACGGAAGGCCTTGAGCGCCGCAGGCTTGAGGTACAGATGGCCGGTCACGTTGTAGCCGGCTTCAACGCCGTTGCTCAGGTCGCCCATGGGAAGTGAGAGACCGCCGGACACGCCAAAGCCAACGGTCTTCTCGCTGCTGGCCTGGGCGGTAAGCGAGGCGGGCAGCGCGAGGGCGGCCCGGGCACCCTCGGGCGTGCTTGCCTTGAACGGGGCGTCCGCGGTGGCGAACGCGAGCATCACCGGGCCCGTGGTGCCGGCGGGGCCGCTGAACGACTCGTACTGCTGCGTGCGGAGGTCGCGGTAGGAGGCCTTGATGCGCGCCTGCTCGTCGTCGGTGAGCGGCTTGTTCTGCGAGGGCCAGGTGAACGTGGCGGTGCGCTGGAACACGGTGAGG
>JACVCT010000368.1 GCA_016741895.1 Gemmatimonadaceae bacterium
GTGCTCACTGACTGAACTCACTGACTGATCACGCAATTCGAATTCGCCGTCTGAACTCGCAGTACCCCGTGCACCGCAGCTTCAACCACCCCCTGATGCCCTCGAGACCACCCATCATGATCACGCATCGCTTGCACGACATGCCCCGCCGCGCCGCCACGCTGGTGATGGCGACACTGACCACCGCCACGTTCCTGTTTGCCAGCACATCAACGTTGTCGGCACAGGCAGCCTCGCAACGTACAGGCGAGGCCACAAGCAACACCGCAGCGCCACAACCCGAGCGGGTGGGCCGCAGTCCCTGGGGACCCGACGACGAAATCGGCACGCTCAACATGATGACTGACAGCTCGCGCTACGCCATTCTGTCGCGGCTCGCGCCGGGCCGTGTGTACGACCTGTCCGTCGAGTTCTTCAACGGCATGCCCAGCTGGTATCTCGCCGGCGATCCCCTGTATCAGCTGTGGATGACCCACACGCCGCGTGGCCATGCCATCGATGATCCACTCAAGGTGGGCAAGGTGCAGAACGCCAAGGTGGCCTACACCGGTGATGCCGTGTCCATGTACACACACACCGGCACGCACATCGACGCGCTCAATCACTTTGGTCTGCACGGTGAAGTGTGGAACGGCTTCAAGGCCGACGAGCATCTGGGCGACCAGGGCTGGCGCAAGACCGGAGTCGAGAAGTTTCCGCCCATCATCGCACGCGGTGTGCTCATCGACGTGGCGGCCTACAAGGGCGTGACGCTGCTGCCGGACTCCTACTCCATCACCCCCCAGGATCTCGCCGGCGCGCTCGCCAAACAGGGCACGACGCTGCAGCGTGGCGATGTGGTGCTCATTCGCGGCGGACGCATGACCGCCTGGCCCGACGTGCAGAAGTATGTGCTCAATCAGCCCGGCCTCGGTCTGCCCGGCGCGCGCTGGCTCGTGGAAGAGCAGGGCGCCATGGTGATCGGCGGCGACAACCTCTCACTCGAGCACTTCCCCGTGCACGGTGATGACAACTGGATTCCGGTGCACAGCTACCTGCTCGCCCAGCGCGGCGTGCCGATCATCGAGGTGGCCTTCCTCGAGGAGCTCGCGCGCGACCAGGTGTACGAGTTCGCCTTCATTGCCGCGCCGCTCAAGTGGCGTGGGGCCTCGGCCGCGCCGTTCCGGCCCCTGGCGATGCCGCTACGCAAAACGGCGCCCTGACCGAAGTCAGGGCGCCGCTCGGGACTGCAGTGGCTAGGGACGGAATCGAACCGCCGACACGCGGATTTTCAGTCCGCTGCTCTACCAACTGAGCTACCTAGCCGTACCGGACGCGCAACTCGCGCCGCGCGTCCGGAGTCCCGCAATATATCCGCCCCCGGCCCAAAGGGAACTGGCGAACGACCTGCTCCGCCGCGTGGGCGTCTATTTGGCCCGTGCCACGCTCGACACGTGGGCGTTGATGGCGTGGTTCATCCGCACACCGAACACGCCGTCGGGCTCGACCTTTTCCCGCGGCAGCGCCGCCGCCTCTGCCCCGTTCACGAGGAAGCGCACCGTGGCGCCCCTGGCCTCCACACGCAGCACGTTCTTCACCGCGTCCTCACCCTTCTGCAGGGCAATGGCGGGCAGCGGCGTCCACTCCGTCAGCGTCACGGTCTGCTCACCGCGGCGCTGCTTCACCAGAAAGCGCCCGTCGTTGCGCAGCAGAAAGTAGGTGTAGCGCTGCCCCGCCCCACCCAGATCGGCGCCGCCAATCAAGAGCCCGTAGCCCTCGCGGTCGCGGCCTTTGGTGGGGAAGAGAAAAATCGTGCTCTCCACCGAAAAATCCCCGCGCACCGTGCTGTCCGGGTGCCAGAGGATGGCCGCCGACCCGCCGGTCGTGGCGTGAAAGCCCGGCGTCATCTGCACAAAGCTGATCGAGTCGGCGCCGTGGCCTGCGTGTTCGCCCTTGTCGTAGCGCACCTGCCAGCCGATGGGGCGCTTGCCCTCGTTGCCGCCGGTCTTGTGCTGCACCTGCTGGGCGGACAGCGCGCCGGCATTCACCGCGCTCATCGACGCCAGGAGACCCAACCCGAACACCACCCCGCGGTAATGCCTCGCCATGCGGTCCTCGTGAAAGTGGACTTCCACAGTAGCGCCGAACGGGCATTCCCGTCAGGGTGTCCTCCTGAGCCGGGACCTCTCTTCAGGGCTTCCGTGTCAGCGTAAACTCGAGCGTCTGCCGCCAGCTCTTGCCACCGTCCATGGAGACCTCGCCCACCTCCCGCCATTCTCCAGCCGCCGTCCGGGATATGGTGTAGCGCGTCCGGCTGCCATCGGGCGCGTCAAAGCCCCAGATCATGCCGTCGGCCCCATGCAGTTCGATACCAAACTGCTGCGCCTGGCCGGTGCCGCTGGCCGAGAAGAACACGTGCCGTCCGGTGATGGCGTCAAAGGTCAGGAGGCCTGCCGCAGCGAACACCTGCCGCTCAGGACCCTCCTGGCCCATGCGCATGGAGCCGCGGCCCTGGATGAGCAGCACCGTGTTGTTGGCCGACCACTGCACCGTTTCCCGCTGCGTCAGCGTCATGCTGCGCCCAGCCGCCGACACCGTGGCCGGCCCCTCCCACTCACCAACCAGCCAGGCGAACCGCGCCATCCCGTCCTGCGCCTGCTTCTGCGCCGCCATGCGCGGATCTCCCTGTGCCTCGAGGGCCGAGCCCATCAGCAAACCCAGCACTGTCGCCGCCAACCGCCTTGTCATCCGCCGCGTCATCGCCTGCTCCGGCCAAAGGTGAAGGTCCATCGCCACCAGTCTGCCACAGGCTGCGCACGGCGTCTTGAACAATCACGCCATTGTGCGAATCGGGCTGCGTCACTCCACCAGTTCGTGCGCGATCTGCGACAACCAGGCCTTGAGCGCCGTGGGGGACAACTTGGCGTACTGCCGGACCTCACGTGCCAGGTGCGCCTGATCGGCGTAACCCGACTCCGCCGCCACACCGGACCAACCCACACGCTCGTCCAGCGCGTCGTCTATCG
>JACVCT010000043.1 GCA_016741895.1 Gemmatimonadaceae bacterium
CCTGTCCATGGCCTTTGCCGCGCCTGGCCTGCTTGCGGGTCCCACCGGCTCGCTTGTTGGCTCGGTGAGCACGAACAAGTGGCTCCTGCTCGGCATGGCCAACCTGCTGTTGCTGTTTGCGTTCATGATGCTGGACGTGCTGCCGGTGCCCCTTCCGCAGAAACTGTTGCAGCGAGCCGCCGGCATGGACAGCGGTGGACGTGTCGCCGGCGCCTTTGGCATGGGGGCGGCCTCCGGGTTGGTCGCCGCACCCTGCGGCGCACCGGTCATGGCCACGCTGCTCACTTGGGTGGCCACCACCAACAGCGCGTGGCGCGGCTTCAGCTACCTGTTTGTCTTCTCGCTCGGCATGTGCAGTCTGCTCGTGGTCATTGGGCTGACAGCCGGGACGCTGTCCCGCCTGCCACGCGCTGGTGCCTGGATGCTGCGTGTGAAGCAGTTTTTCGCCCTCATCATGGTTGGCATGGCGCAGTACTATCTGCTGCAGGCCGGCCAGGTGTGGTTCTGATGTCTCCCCTGTTCCGAGGTGCCTGTTCATGACTCGTCGTCCCACGCTGCGTTCACTGGTTGGCCTGGCTGCGCTGTCGCTGGCCGGACTCACTCCCCTCTCGCGCGCTGCGGCCCAGGATGGTGGCATTGCAGTTGGCGCCATGGCACCCGCTGTGTCGACGTTGGAGCAGCTTGATGGCAAGACGTTTGATCTGTCGGCTGTGGTGGGCAAGCAGCCCGTGGTCATGGAGTTCTGGGCCACGTGGTGTCCGTTGTGTCGGAAGCTCGAGCCGGCGCTGCAACGCGCGCGCGAGCAGTATGGTGACCGCGTGATGTTCGTGGGCATCGGTGTGCCCGACAATCAATCGCCGGAGCGTCAGCGTACCTACATTGAGGAACGCAAGATGTCGGGCACCTTTGTCTTCGATCGGGAGCGCGCGGCGATGAAGGCTTATCAGGTGCCGCACACATCCTACGTGGTCGTGCTCGATGGCAGTGGCAAGGTGGTCTATACCGGTGTCGGCGGCGATCAGGACATCGACGCGGCGGTCCGTCGCGCCCTGCCCGCGAAGTAGGCAAGGTTGGAGACCGTATCGTGAGTGCGCCGCGTGCGGTGCCGGATGCGGAACGGGATGCCGCGTTCGAGCGGGAGGCGCTGGCCTGTTTGCCGGACGTCGCCCGCTTCGCGCGCTCGCTCACTCGTGATCAAACCCAGGCCGAAGATCTGGTGCAGGAGACATTTCTGCGCGCCTACGCCGGCTATCACACGTTTCAATCCGGATCCAGCATCCGTCGTTGGCTGTTCAGCATCTGCCATCATGCCTTTCTGCGCCTCGCGCAGCGTGAGCAACGCTTCGTGCTGACCGAAAAGGGAGAGGACGCCGAGCTTGAGGTGCTGGCGGCTGTTCATGATCACGCGGCGGCCCACCGGGCCGGTGTGGACCATTTCATTCGCAATATCGATATCGGCCCGGCCATTCGGGCCGCCATCGACAGCTTGTTGCCGGTGTATCGCTGCACCGTGCTGCTGGTTGATGTCGATGGCATGACCTACGAGGAAGCCGCCGAGGTGCTCGGTGTGCCAACCGGCACGGTACGTTCGCGGCTGTTCCGCGCTCGGCGTCTGTTGCAGCAGCAGCTTCTGGCCCATGCCCGCGATGCCGGCGTGGCAGGCGCCCCGTCCTCACCTTCAGCCGAAACCCAGCCATGACCACGTCACCCGACGGGAGTGTTGTCAACGAAATCGGCTGCCGGGCCACAGTCCTCCGCCTGTGGGACTACCTGGACCACGCGCTGGCCGATTCGCAGCGCCTCGAGGTGGACCAGCATCTGCGTGACTGCTCAGCCTGCGCGGAGCATTTCGGTTTCGCGCGAGCCTTCCTCGACGCGTTGCCAGCCTCCTGGCCGAGGCCAATCGACACGGAACCCCTGCGCCGTCGGGTCGTGGAGCGTTTGCGCGAAGTGGGCTTCAGTCTCCCCTGACCGGAACCGCCAGAGCCTGACCTCAGTTGAGCTGGACAGCATGTTTCGTGTATGTCCCGGCTCCTGACCATCACCGATCGCGGTCTCTACTGCGAAGCGGGCGACTTCTACATCGACCCGTGGCGGCCTGTGCCCCGCGCGGTGGTCACGCATGCGCACGGGGACCACCTGACCTGGGGATGTGAGCGCTATCTCGTCTCCAGTGAGGGCGAAGGCGTCACGCGCGAGCGCCTGGGGCAGTGGGCACAGGGTGTGGAAGCACAGCCCTACGGACAGACCACCACCATCAACGGGGTGTCCGTCTCGCTGCATCCCGCCGGCCACATTCTTGGCTCGGCGCAGGTACGGGTCGAGCATCACGGAGAAGTGTGGGTCGTCTCTGGTGACTACAAGACCGACCCTGATCCCACCTGCACGGCGTGGGAGCCGGTGCGCTGTCACACGTTCATAACAGAAAGCACCTTCGGTCTGCCCATTTATCGTTGGCCTTCGCAGTCGCAGGTGTTTGCCGACATCAATGCCTGGTGGGCAGGCAATGCGGCCGCCGGTCGTGTCTCGCTGCTCTTCGGCTATGCGCTGGGCAAGGCGCAGCGGCTGCTGGCCGGTCTCGATCCGTCGATCGGTCCCATTCTGCTGCACGGTGCCGTCGAGCGCATGACCACGCTCTATCGGGAGGCGGGAGTACGTCTGCCCGATACGCGTCATGCCATGGAAGCCACCGCCGACGCAAACGCACGGGCACTCGCCACGCGGGGCGCCCTGCTCATTGCGCCGCCGAGCGTGATGGGCAGCACCTGGCTTCGCCGTTTTGGCGAGCTCAGTGCGGCCTTTGCGAGCGGCTGGATGCGTGTGCGCGGCGCGCGGCGGCGGCGTGGGGTCGATGCCGGCTTCACCCTGTCGGACCACGTGGACTGGCCGCAGCTGCTGGCCGCCATCGACGCCACGGGCGCCGAACAGGTATGGGTCACGCATGGCTTCACGGATCAGGTGGTGCGGTGGCTACGCGAGCAGGGCAAGGGCGCGCAGGTCCTGCCCACACGCTGGGGCGACAGCGAAGCGGACGAACGCACCGACATCGTGGGCGAACCGCGTGCGGGCAGTGCCGACGCTCAGGCCGAGACGGAGCAATCGGCGTGAAGGCCTTTGCTGCCCTCTTCGACGCCATTGATGCCACCACCGCGACCAACGAAAAGGTGGCCGCACTCGTCGCCTACTTTCGCGCGGCGCCGCCGGCTGATGCGGCCTGGGCCGCCGCCCTGCTGCTTGGCCGTCGCCCCAAACGCCTCGCAAAAGCTGGCGATCTGCGCCTCTGGGGCGCGGAGGCGGCGGGCGTTCCGCCTTGGCTGTTCGAGGAGTGTTACGCACAGGCAGGCGATCTGGCGGAGACCATCGCGCTGCTGATCCCCGAGGAGGCCGAAACAGGCGACGGGGAGCAGCCGCGGCGTGACCTGCCAACGGATTCTCTGGCGTGGTGGGTGGAGTCGCAGCTCCTGCCACTGGCCGGTATGCCAACCGACGCGCAGCGTGCGGCCCTGCTCGAGGCGTGGCGCTCGCTGCGTGGCAGTTCACGCTTCGTGTTCAACAAGCTGCTCACCGGCGGATTTCGTGTCGGTGTTTCGGATGGCCTCGTCGTGCGCGCCCTCGCGCAGGTCAGCGGGCTGCCGCCCGATACCATCCAGCATCGGCTGATGGGACAATGGGAACCCTCGCCGGCCTGGTACCGCGCCCTGCTTCAGCCAGTGGATGTCGCAGACCAATGGAGCCGGCCCTATCCGTTCTTCCTTGCGCATCCACTCACGGGCGAGCCTGCCGCGCTCGGCGCCGTGCAGGACTGGCAGATCGAATGGAAGTGGGATGGCATTCGCTGCCAGCTGGTCAAGCGCAACGGACGCGTACTTCTGTGGAGTCGGGGTGAGGAGCTGCTTGTTGGTCGCTTTCCCGAGGTGGAAGCCAGCGCCGAGTGGCTGCCTGACGGCACCGTGCTCGATGGGGAGCTGCTGGCCTGGCGTGAGGGTGTCCCCATGCCCTTCACTGCACTGCAGCGTCGCATCAATCGCAAGGTCGTTGGACGCACGCTGCTGCGCGAGGTCCCCTGTCACGTGCTGGTCTACGATTGTCTGGAGACGGAAGGACGGGATGTGCGTGATGCGCCGTTGCACAGTCGGCGCGCATTGGCAGAGTCAGTGATCGCCCTGCTGCCGTCCGGCGCCAGCATTGGACTCTCGCCGGTGGTGGCGGTGGAAAGCTGGCAGGATGTGGCGAGCGTTCGTGATGCGTCCCGGTCGCAGCAGGCCGAAGGCCTCATGCTCAAGCGTCGCACGTCGGCGTACGGCGTGGGCCGGAAGGTGGGCGACTGGTGGAAGTGGAAGATCGATCCGTTCCGCGTGGACGCTGTGCTGGTGTACGCGCAGGCCGGTCACGGGCGCCGCGCCGGACTTTACACCGACTATACGTTTGCGATATGGGACGGCGATGCCCTGGTGCCTTTCGCCAAGGCCTATAGCGGTCTCACCGACAGCGAGATCCGTGAGGTGGATCGCTTCATCCGCGCCAATACGCTGGAGAAGTTCGGGCCCGTGCGCACCGTGAAGCCTGAACTCGTATTCGAGCTGGCGTTCGAGGGCATTCAGCGCAGCCCACGGCACAAGAGCGGGATCGCAGTGCGCTTCCCGCGCATCGCGAGATGGCGACGCGACAAGACGGCTGCCGAGGCGGATCGTCTGGACAGCGTGCGTGCGCTGATTCCCGCATGACACCTCGCGACCCGGTAGAAGACTGGTTTGCCCGTCGCGGATGGGCGCCCTTTGATTTTCAGCGCGAGGTGTGGGACGCCTACACGCGCGGGGAGTCCGGACTCATTCACGCGGCAACCGGTACGGGAAAGACCTACGCCGCCTTTCTCGGCGCTGTGCGGGAAGCGCTTGCGGAAATGCGCAGCGCGCAGGCCCCCTCCCGCAAACCGCGTCGTCGCGCGGAGGCGTGTCCGCTTCGGGTGCTTTGGCTCACGCCGCTCCGGGCGCTGGCTGCGGACACGGAACAGGCGTTGCGATTGCCCGTGGAAGAACTCAGCCTGCCGTGGACCGTGGAGTCCCGGACGGGTGACACGTCGAGCGCGCAGCGCGCGCGGCAACGCGAGCGACTGCCTTCCGTGCTGGTCACCACGCCGGAGTCGCTGTCGCTGCTGCTGTGCCGCGACGACCATGCGAGGCTGTTTGCCGATCTGCGCTGCGTCGTCGTGGATGAGTGGCACGAGCTGCTCTCCACAAAGCGTGGCGTGCAGGTGGAGCTCGGTCTCGCCCGGCTGCGCGCGCTGTGTCCCCACCTCCGCATCTGGGGCGTGTCCGCCACGCTGGGCAACCTGGACGAGGCGGCCGATACGCTGCTCGGCACGGACAGCACGGGCACGCCGCATCCGCATTCGCATCCGCGTCGCATCGTGCGCGGGGTCGTGCCCAAGGCGGTGGAAGTCGAGGCGCTGGTTCCCGAAACGATGGACCGATTCCCCTGGGCCGGTCATCTCAATACCAAACTGCTGCCGGAAGTCATGCGCCGGCTTGAGGAAGCGTCGAGCGCCATTGTCTTCACCAACACGCGCTCGCAGTGTGAGATCTGGTTTCAGAGCCTCATCGCGGCCAACCCGGATTGGTTTGCCTTCACCGCGCTGCACCATGGATCACTGTCCCGTGCGCAGCGAGAGGATGTGGAGGATGGCCTGCGCACCGGACGCTACCGCGTGGTGGTGGCCACAAGTTCGCTGGACCTCGGTGTGGACTTTGCGCCGGTGGATCTGGTCATGCAGATCGGCAGCCCCAAGGGGGTGGCGCGGCTGCTGCAGCGCGCGGGTCGTTCGGGGCATGGTCCCGGCCGTGTCTCCCGCATCGTGTGTGTGCCGACTCACGCCTTCGAGCTGGTGGAGGTGGCGGCAGCGCGTGCGGCCATTGCGGCGGGCCGCATCGAAAGCCGCGATCCGCTCGACCGGCCACTCGACCTGCTGGCGCAGCATCTGGTCACCCTCGCGTTGGGGGGCGGCTTCACACGTGACGCCGTGATGGCGGAGTTGCGCAGCACCCGGGCCTATCGCCAGCTCAGCGACGAGGAGCTCGACTGGGTGCTGGAGTTCGTCACGCACGGTGGCACGGCGCTGCGGGCCTATCCGGAGTACGCCAAGGTGCACTGCGTCGACGGCGTGTATCGTGTCACCGATCGGCGAGTGGCCCAGCGTCATCTGCTCAACATCGGCACCATCGTGAGTGACCACGCCATTGCCGTGCAGTATCTTTCGGGACGGCGCCTCGGAACCATTGAAGAGTCGTTCGTGGCGCGCCTCTCGCCCGGCGACAAGTTCTTCTGTGCCGGCACCGCGCTGGAGTTCGTGCGTATGCGTGACCTCACGGCCTGGGTGCGCAAGGCCAAGGGCCATGGGGGTGCGGTGCCCCGCTGGATGGGTGCGCGCATGCCGCTCAGTACCGAACTGGCCGCGGCCGTGCGCACCACCCTCGAGCAGGCGCGTACCGGAACCTTTGCCACACCGGAAATGGAAGCTGTGCGACCGGTACTGGAGACCCAAGCCCAACGCAGCACCATACCGCGTCCGGATGAACTGCTCATCGAGCGCACCGAAACGCGGGACGGGCATCACCTCTTTGTGTATCCCTTCGAGGGCCGGCTGGTGCACGAGGGACTGGCCGCGCTCTGGGCCTATCGCCTGGCACAATTCACGCCGCTGTCCTTCTCGTTCAGCTGCAACGACTACGGCTTCGAGCTGCTGAGCCCCGAGCCGGCGCCGCTGACCGAAGCCCTCGAGCACGGCCTGCTGTCCACCGAGCATCTGCTGCACGACATCACCAACGCCCTCAACGCGGCGGAGCTCGCGCGTCGGCAGTTCCGCGAGGTGGCGCGGGTGGCGGGGCTCGTGTTCTCAGGCTTTCCCGGTCAAAACAAGAGTGCCCGGCAACTGCAGGCTTCGAGCTCGCTGCTCTACGATGTCTTCGTGAATCACGATCCCCACAATCTGCTGGTGGCCCAGGCGCGCCGCGAAGTGCTGGAGCGTCAACTGGAGTCCAGCCGTCTCGGGCGCGTGCTCGAGCGCCTCGCGCGCAGCACGGTGCGCGTGGTGGACGTCGAGCGTCCCACGCCGCTGGCCTTTCCGCTCATGATCGACATGACGCGCGCCAAGTTGAGCACGGAGAAGCTGGCCGATCGCGTGCGGCGCATGACCGTGGCGGCGGAAAAGCCAACGCGTTCCGGTGTGGCGAGCGTGTTTCGTCTGGGTGGGGGCAGTCCGTGACGGGCCTCCCTCCCGGCTCGCTGGCGCACGAGGTGGCCGGCAGCACCGTCGTCATGCTGCCGCAGCGGGCGCTCTGGTTGCCCGAACACGAGACGGTGCTGGTGGCCGACCTGCACTGGGGCAAGGCCGCCGCCTTTCGCGCTGCTCATGTGCCCGTCCCGGTGGGCACCACCGCCAGCGATCTGGCACGACTGTCCATTGTGCTCGAGTCCACGCGTGCACAGCGGCTGGTGGTATTGGGTGATCTGCTGCATGCGCGCAGCGGGCGCCACGCGGACACGCTGGATGTCATCGCCGGTTGGCGCGCCCGTCATGCCGCGGTGCACATGCTGCTCGTGCGCGGCAACCACGACCTGCACGCGGGCGACCCGCCACCCGAACTCGACATTGCCTGCACCAGCACGCCCTGGCGCGCCGGATCGTTTGTCGGCGTGCACGAACCCGAGCCACACACGGCGGGATACGTGCTGGCCGGTCACTGGCATCCCCATGTCACTCTGCGGGGGCGCGGACGCACGAGCACGAGACTGCCCGCCTTCGCCTTCGGAACGTCCGTCGGCATCCTGCCGGCCTTTTCCAGTTTCACGGGCGGCGGCATGTACGAACCACGGCCGAACGATGACCTTTATGTCATCGCCGACGACGAGGTGCTGGCGCTCGCGTGATGTGCTGTTGGGGGTGGCCCCCCGGAACCGCGATGTGCGACGGGTGCGTTGTTCCCGAATGACACCTCGTGTTCGTGCCGCTGCGCCGGTCGATGGGCCGCCCCAGCCACAATCCATCCGCCACCTCGTCCTCGTCCTCGGCGATCAGCTCGACCGGAACGCGTCGGCGCTCGACGACTTCGATGCCTCGCAGGACGTGATCTGGATGGCGGAGGTGATGGAGGAGTCCACGCACGTCTGGTCGGGCAAGCCGCGCACCGCCGTCTTTCTCTCGGCCATGCGGCACTTTGCGGCGGCCCAGCGCGCGCTGGGGCGCCGGGTCCACTACGTGGCACTCGACGACCCGGACAATACCCAGTCGCTGAGCGGCGAACTGGCGCGTGCCGTGCAGGCCTTCGCGCCACAGCGCCTCGTGATGACCGAAGCGGGAGACTGGCGCGTGCAGCAGGCGCTGGTGCAGGCCGCACAGTCCTTGGGCGTGGAGCTCGAGCAGCGGAGCGATCGGCACTTCTATGCCAGCGTTGACGAGTTTCGCGCGCATGCAAAGGGCCGCAAGCAACTGCGGCTCGAGTACTGGTACCGTGAACTCCGTCAGCGGCACGCGGTCCTGCTCACCGCCGACGGCAAGCCGGAAGGCGGTCAGTGGAATTTCGACGCCGAGAATCGCGGGAGCTTCGGCAAGCAGGGCCCCGTCGACTTGCCGGCACCACAGCGCTTCGCACCGGACCACATCACGCGCGAGGTCCTGACGCTGGTCAACGCCCGACTGGCGTCACATCCCGGCTCGCTGGAAGCTTTTGACTGGCCGGTCACCCCTGAGGATGCGCAACTCGCCCTGCAGGACTTTGTGCAGCATCGGTTGCCGCAGTTTGGTACGTATCAGGATGCGATGTGGACCAGCGAACCCTGGCTGTACCATTCGCGGCTCAGTGCGGCCATGAATCTCAAGCTGCTCGATCCGCGCGATGTGGTGCAGGCCACGGAACGCGCGTATCGCGAGGGGCACGTGCCGCTCGCGGCTGCCGAGGGTTTTATTCGGCAGATTCTCGGCTGGCGCGAATACGTGCGTGGCATCTACTGGCTCGAGATGCCCGGTTATCTCAGCCGCAATGCCCTCGGTGCGCGCGAGCCGTTGCCCTCCTTCTACTGGACGGGCGACACCGAGATGCGCTGCCTGCAGCAGGCCATCGGGCAGACGCTGGATCTCGGCTATGCCCACCACATCCAGCGGCTGATGGTGACGGGGCTCTATGCGCTGCTGCTTGGCGTGAACCCGGTGGCCGTGCACGAGTGGTACCTGGCCGTATATGTGGATGCGGTGGAGTGGGTGGAGCTGCCCAACACGCTGGGCATGTCGCAGTACGCCGATGGAGGCATCATGGCGTCCAAGCCCTATGCCGCCACGGGCAAGTACATCCAGCGCATGAGCAACTATTGCGCGAGTTGCCGCTTTGACCCGGCCACGTCCAGTGGCGAGGATGCCTGTCCCTTCACCACGCTCTACTGGGACTTTCTGCTGCGCCACGAGCCGCTGCTGGCGCGCAATCAGCGCATGGCGCTGCAGGTAAAGAACCTTGCACGCCTCGACACGGCGGCGCGCGCGGCCATCACCGAGCGGGCCACGCAGATTCGCCAGAGTGGCGGCGCACCGCCGCGGGCTCTGCAACTCCTCTGAGCTTCACCACACCCGCGAGTTCTCATCATGCCGCGCATGCGCAAGAAGTCCGAGCTGCCGTCCAAGACCTGCCTCACCTGTGGCCGGCCGTTTGTGTGGCGCAAGAAGTGGGAGCGCGACTGGGAGCAGGTGAAGTACTGCTCCGATGCCTGTCGGTCGCGGGCCTCCAGCGCCTCACGCCGCGTCGACACGCCCTGACGGCTGTCGTGACCACTGGCGGGTGCAGCGGGTAGTTTCTGGTATGCTTGTCGTCGAACCGCTCGCCCGTCACCCGCAGGTCCTGCCCGAACTCGCTGCCTGGATGCGGGCGGAGTGGACCGCATGGTATGGTCCGAACGGCCCGGGTGATGCCATGGTCGATCTGCAGCGCTACGCGGCGAGCGAAACCCGCTTGCCCGTCGGCCTCGTGGCGTTTCGCGATGGCGAGCTTGCCGGCCTGTGCGCACTGAAGGACGACGTACTGCCTCCGGTGCCGGAGCTCGGCCCCTGGGCCGGCGCTGGTCTCGTTGGGCCGGGCTTTCGCGGTCAGGGCATCGGTGCTGCTCTGCTCCGCGCGGTCACCGAACTCGCACGATCATTGGGCTGGGCCAACATCTACTGTGCCACGGCCACGTCGCGTACGCTGCTCGAGCGCGAAGGCTGGCTCGCGATGCAATCAGCGGAACTGCACGGCACCGCGGTCACGATTTACGTCAAATCGCTCGCGCTGAAATAGTCGTCCGCCTGCGGCCCGTCGCGGGCGACTCACGGTGCCGATCCGGCCACCGTCGGCGCATACGCCGCGTCGAGCTGGTCATCCGGCGCATGCAGCGGGTGCGTATCGGTGGGCAGCCAGATCGTGAAGCGCGTGCCCCGCTCCATCTCGGAGTCGAGGTACAGTGCGCCGTGCATTTCGTGGACCGCGGACACGACAGTGGCGAGCCCGAGACCCGTCCCGCGATCCCCCTTGGTGGACACGAAGGCTTCGAACACATCGGGCTGCATGGACGCCGGTATGCCCGTTCCCTCGTCCTCGATGGTCAGGGTGACGTAGGGGCCGGGCATCAGATGACCACGGGTCGCGGGCCGTGTGTCCACCACTTCGGCACGATCCACCCGCACCGTGATCGTGCCACCATTGGGCATCGCATCGCGGGCATTGAGCAGCAGATTGGTGAGAAGCTGGTCGAAGCGACCGGCATCTCCGAACACGTGATCACTGCCCATGTACGCCGTGTAGAGGCTGACTGACGGCGGCAGGGCGCCACGTACTCCCGTCAGCAGCTGATCGGTCATCTCGGCCACATCGAAACGCTCCACGCGCAAGGGACGCATCTGCGCGATTGCCTGCAGGCGCGTGGTGAGGCGCGTGCCGCGCCGCACGGCGTCCTCCGCCTCACTCAACTCGCGGGTCAGGTGGCTGTGCTGGGGAGCAAGGGCGCCCCGTGCCCGCCACAGGGCATCGGTGATGGCCGTGAAACGACGGTGCAGATCGTGCGCCAGATCGCCGGCGAGGCGACCGAGACTTTGCAGGCGCTCCCGCTCGATCGAGCGATCGAGCGAAACCTGGATGCGCGCGACGGCACGGCGCGTGTGTTCACGCTCGAGTTCGAGGGCGGCCACAAGAAACCCGATGCCGAGCGCAAACGGCCCAAGAAAGGCACTGAACACCGCGACGGCCGGCAGCCAGGGTTCGGGTTGATGAAAGGCAATGCCATATCGCACCGCACCGTCGATGACCATGAACAGCACCGCCACCGAGGTGCCAATCGCCAGGGGCAGCAGCCGGCGGCGGGCCGTCGGCGCGCGGCGCAGTGTGCTGAGCGCCACCTGCAGGCCATGCAGCGTGACCACCACCAGCAGCGTGCGCAGCCAGAGATAGCGGCCCAGCGTGGAGGCCGGATCAACCACTTCATACCAGTAATGCGCGAAGGCGCCAATGAGCCCACCAATCGCGGCGGCCGGGCACCAGTGGCGCACGCGCCATGACTCAATGACTCCGGTGGGGTCGCCATCGAGATCGGCCATGGCACGCGCCGTGGCGCCAATCTGCCGGCCCATGACCAGAATGGCGGCGCCCATCACGGCAACCATCACGTGGCGCAGCAACCGTGCGTCGTCGGGCAGGCCCACGCCAATCAGCCAGCAGGCATCGAGCACGGTGAGAGCCATCCAGGCCGCCGATGCCGATCGCAGCGGCGCATGCCGCAGCTTGATGGTGAGGCCCAGCATGGCACAACAGAATGCCAGCGTGGCGAGCAGCTGCAGCGCAAGACTCGCCACGATGAAGGGCGCAAACGGATTGGCTCTCACGGCGCGGCACCGGAGCGCTGGAGGGCGGTGTCGAACACGAAGGCGTGATCCGGCGCGTCCGTGGTGGCGCCCGAAACCAGCCGACGCAGACCCTTTGGGCGCACAGACTCCGCGTCGTGCTGCGCCACGGGCAGGAAGACGTCCACGCTTGTCCCAGCGCCGGCCCGCGAGTGGACGTCCACGGCGCCGCCGGCAGAAAGCGCAAACTGTGCGACCGTGTACAAGCCCAGTCCCGCGCGCTGCGGCCCCTTGGTGGAGTAGAACGGATCGAACAGCCGATGGCGCGCCGTGTGGGCAATGCCCGTGCCCTCGTCCTCCACACGCAGGCACACGTAGGCGCGCGGCAGCAACCAGCCCACACTGCACGGGCGGGCAGCGCCAGGCTGCACGTCCAGCAGGCTGACGTGCACGGGCCGCGTGCGCTGAGCAACGGCTTCGTGGGCTTCGCCGGCGTTGGTGACCAGATTCAGCACAACCTGCTCGAACAGCACCGGATCAAATCGCACCTGCGACGTGCTGCGCACACGAAGGCGCAGCGGATTGTCTGTCGGCAGGACGCGCTGCAGCATTGGCGCGAGGCTCTCGAGCAGCACACCGGGAGCGGCTTCTTCGGAGTGACCGGGCCGGCTCTTGGCAAAGCGCAGCAGACGCGCGGACCAGGCGCCCGCGTCGCCGGTCTCCGCCAGCACATCACGCAAGTCCTGGTGCAGGTCCTGCGCCTCGGCCGGCACCTCGCTGCGCACCAGTTCCGCCATGGTGCGGATGATGGTGAGCATGTTGTTCACATCGTGCGCCACACCGGCCGCCATGTTGCCGAGGCTCTCGAGCCGCGCCGATTCCGCAGCCGCGGAAGCGATCTGCTGCGTGTCGGAGGCCGTGGCCAGCAGGTGTTCCCGCTCGAGTTCAAGGGCGGTCCACAAGCTGCCCACACCGTACACGATCATGGCGCCGGTCAGCAGGGTGGCCGACCAAAGCTCGCGGCTCACCTCACCGGCAACGATGCGTGGCATGACCCGCAGCGCACCATCAACGATGACAAAGAGTGCCGCGCCGGCGCTGCCCAGCGCCAACGGCAAGAGACGCGCCGTCAGCCAGCGGCGGCGGCGCAGAATCGCAAGGCACAGCAGCGAGGTGGCGAGAAATCCGGCCAGTTGCAGTGCGCGGGTGAGCACCAGGGCGCTGTTCATGGCCTCCGTGATCACCCGTGGTGCCCACCACTGAGCGGTGAAGCCGATGGCACCACCAAGCGCCAGAGCACTCAGCCAGTCACGGGGCGCAATGCGCACCGGGTCGTCGGCGGCCACCTGGACGGCCCGCAGCGAGAGCATGCTCATCAGCATGACCACTCCGCCGGCCAGCGTGGCCAGCGCAATCTGCGGCAGGCCACCGGTGCCCGGTTGCTGCCAGCCAATGACGCCAAGCATGGCCAGCATGGCCCAGGCAAACCAGGCCCAGGCCATGGCGCGGTGAAACGCATGCCGCAGATACGACGACAACGCCGCCAGCACGCCCGCAAAAACGAGCGCGATGGCGAGACGGGTGGCCAGGGCCAGCGCCGCTATGAAGGT
This sequence comes from Gemmatimonadaceae bacterium, assembly GCA_016741895.1. Classification (GTDB taxonomy): domain Bacteria; phylum Gemmatimonadota; class Gemmatimonadetes; order Gemmatimonadales; family Gemmatimonadaceae; genus Gemmatimonas. The sequence continues at coordinate 13,459 of JACVCT010000043.1, forward strand.
GAGGTCGATGCTCTGGTCGGACACGGGCGTCATGCTGCGTGGAAGTATCGGTCGCAGCATCGCGGATCCGTATGACTGTCGGTCCAGTTTCGCCGGGCGGGGACCCGGCCAGGCATTGGCATGGGCTCGGCCCCTGCAGACCAACGGGGAGCCTCGGGCGGGCGAGGACTCCCTCGCCCACCCGACGGTCCCGCTGCCCCAATCGGTCGGGACAAGGTGACCAGTCCATTCACACCACTCATTCCTACCTGCGCGCAGCGAACGCCCGAGTCACTGACACGCAAGGAAAGGCACTGCGTCCCACACCCATTCCCGCCCAGATTCACCCTACATCCAGATCGTGACGTCGAATCCCGTCCCGCAACTTCCACTCCCGTCGGCCGGCTCGGCCGACAGGATGTTCCCCGCCGAGTCGAGTTGCACGCACATCAGCACACCGTTTCGCTTGGGGCTGACTTCGGGCTCGAACTCCGGTCCTGCGATGGCCGCCTGACGTTCGCAGGCCGCGAGGGGGAGCAGAAAAGCAATGGCAAGGACGGTACGGCGCATTGGGGACAGCATGGTCAGCAGGCGAGCAACAGGCATGGGGAACTCCGCAGGAGGGTTGACCCATGATGCGCTGCCGCGCGCCTCAGCCGTGATGCGCAAATCGGCCCGGAATATTCATAATCGGCCCAAATTGGGGCCGATAAAGTAAAGTGGTGGGACGAAACGGATGGATCTCTCAAAGGAACGCGCGATAGACTGCGATTCATCCGTCCAATGCCCGTCCTTTTGCTCCGCTCATCATGTCGAAATTCACAATTCCCGACGTTCCGATTCCCGCCGTGCCTCCCGTGATCGAACGCGAGGTGCTGCGGGGTGCCGTGTTGCTTGCACGTGGTGAATTGGCCGGTTCGGAAGACCTGCCAGTCGTTCCGGCGTCGGTGCTCGCCGCCATGCAGTCGGTCATCGACCAGCTGCAGGTCCCGGCCGCATCACTGCCGCCGGCGCACCCGGTGTACCAGTGGCTGGCCGTGGCGGCGGCGGCGGAGTCGCAGGGATTGTTCGACGAGTCGTGGGATCTGCTCGATGCGCTCGAAGACCGTGTGCGTGAGTCGCCCGCGTACGACGAGGCCGAGCGTCTTCGCATGGTCGCCCTGATCAGTGCCCGTCGCGGACGGGTCGCGCGCGTGGCGGGTCGTCACGACGACGCGGAAGTCTGGTATGCCCAGGCCATTCGCCTCGCACGCCGTGGCCCCGCCAGTCAGCGCTGGGCGGACGGCATGCCGCATGCCCTGCTTGGCCTCGCCGCACTGGCCAGCAACCGTGGCAACTACCCCGAGGCCCGGCGACTCGTCCTGCGTGTCCTGGCGAAGGCCAGCGTCGTGCACGACAGCTACCTCGTCCCGGCGCATCTCATCATGCAGGTGATTTGCCGAAAGCTCGGACGGTTGGACGAAGCCTTGCACTCCGTGTGGCAGGCGCATGATCTGCTCACACCACCGGATGCCCGTCTGCCGGAAGTGCTGAACGCGTTGGGCGAAGTCGCCACCGAGATGAACGCCCCCGTTCCAGCCGTCCGCGCGCGACTCGCCGTGCTGGCGTCGGCGGCTGCGCCGCGTCTCGCCGTGGGCGCGCTGGCCGGTGTGCTCAGCTCACTCGTGCGTCTGCCAGCCGACCTGCGCGGTCAGTGTGAAGCGGAAGTCGCGCGCAGCCCTTGGGGCCGACACCTGCTGTCGGCACGTGGCGAATCCACGGTGTCTGCGCGCCTGCTGGGCGCGGCGCGGCCATGGCTGGACGAAGCGGACGCCCGCGGCCTCACGCCCTTCGACGTGGTGCTGCTGGGGCTTGGCCTGGCGCGCATGGCCTTGCTGCTCGGCGACCGGCGCTACGCGGAACAGGTCAATGCGCTGGTGCTGCAGACCGCCACGCAGCATGGCTACCACGAGCGGGTGTTCGAAAGCGAGGCACTGGCCGCCCAGATCGCGCGCGCCACGCCCGTGGCGGAGCCGCAGTTCGCGCCGGAACTCACCGAGTCGACACGTCGTGTGTCGGTTCGCCGCCTGTTGAAGCAGGAATACCCGCACGCCCTCGACGCCCGCGCCGTGTTTGCATGAACGATCGAACGCGTTCTCGCCGGCTTCTGGCCTACGGCCTGCCGGCCATCTACCAGGCGGCGCTGCGCACCTCGCTCGAGGGCGCGGTGCCGGTGGAATTCACCGCGTCCTGGCGCCTGTTGCAGGAGCGGCTGCTGGCCGAACTGCAACTGGTGCTGCTCGTGGTGGTGCCACGCGCCGAGCCCACGCTGGGCAGCGCTCGGCGCGCTGCGGGCAGCGACGCGTCGGCCGGCGCCCTCGAGCAGCTGCTGGGCGTGCGCGAGCGGTTTCCGCACGTCCCCATGGTGGGTGTGTTCATCGAGGGCGAGTCGGACTTCACGGCCACCGCCCGTCTTGGCTCGGCGGGGGTGGCCGACATCATCCCGGCGTCGCGTCTGGCCTCACCCCGTGGCATGGTGGAGCTGGTCCAGCGCTACGAGGGCGAAGGGGTGGCGCTGCGGGTGTGGAAGCAGGCGGGGCTCGACATCAACTCCGAGAGCGCCACCATGCTGCGGCATGCACTCATGCTGGCGCACCGCCCGGTGACGCTGCCGCAGCTGGCCCGCGCGCTCCGCATGCACGAACGCACGCTGCGCAAGCACTGCGAAGCGCACGGGCTCCCGACTCCACAGCATCTCATTGGCTGGGCGCGCTGTCTCATGGTGGCCTGGTATCTCGAGGAGCCGGGGCGCAGCATGCAGAGCATCGCGGAGGTGCTGGGCTTCTCATCACCGGCCATGATGACCAATCACGTGCGCCGCTACACCCGTCGCACGCCGAGCGATCTGCGCGCGCACGGGGCGCTGCGCGCCGTCACGCGTCTGCTCGAGGCGCAGCTGGCCGAGACGACGGTACCGGATGTGTTGCCGGTGGAAACCGCGCGCGCCTCGGGTGACGATCTCACGCGGCCGCGGCTGCGCTTGATCTGATGCCGTGAAGACCAAAGGGCACCGACGATTCCTTGCGGAATGTCGATGCCCTTGGAGCCTGCGCGGAGCGTGTGGTTCAAGCCGTTCGCTGCTTCTCCCGCGCGAGATACTGCCGCCCCAGCCACGCAGCCAGCGCCACCCAGGCCAGCGACAGCGGCACCATGGAGAAGGCGAGGCCGGAGAGCCCGAGGCCGAACACACCCATCCATGTGTACGACCAGGCGCCCACCTGATCGCCCAGACGGTACACGAAGGTGTCGCTGAAATTCTTGGCCTTGTACTTATCGGAGCGACCGAGCACGGTGAACAGCGCTTCGCGCGCCGGTCGCTGAATGGCGAAGTTGCCGGCGCGCCGTGCCACCTGGAACACGATCAGCACGGCCAGCGTGGGCGCGAAGCCCATCACGCCAAAGCCGATGAGCGTGACCAGCGGCAGGAAGGCCAGCGCCGCGCCCACGCCGAGCCACTTGATGAAGCGCCCCGTCACGAAGAGCTGGGCCAGCAGCGTGAGCGCGTTGACGGCAATGTCCATGGCGCCGAACACCTGCGTGCGTGCCGCGCGATCCTCGCCGAACGTGCGGGCCACCACATCCACCTGCTGGAAGTACAGGAAGGTGCTGGAGATGGTGTAGAACAGGATGAGCGAGGCAATGCCCAGCAGATACGGCGACGACAGAATGTGCTTGATGCCGTCGAGCATGCCGCCACCGATCACGGCGTCCGACGAAGCGGCGGCGGATGCGCCGGCCGTGGCGTCAGACGCTGCCCCATCTGCAGCCGCCGGGTCCGACCCATCGTCGCTGAGGCGCAGCGCGGCCTCCGCCTTGTCGAGCACATGGGAGGCCCGCACCGCCAACTCGAGAATGAGCGCCGACACGAGCATGAGGTTGAGCGGCCCCATGACGCCCACGAGCCCGGTGGTGATGCTGGCGCCCAGCATGGCACCCACCGTGCCGCCGACGGCCACCACGCCGAAGAGGCGCTTGCCCTGTCCCGGGCGGAACACGTCGGTGAGCAGCGACCAGAACACCGACACCACGAACAGGTTGAAGATGCTGGTCCAGATGAAGAACACGCGGCCCACCCACACGGCCTGCGACGCGTCGACGGCGCGGAAGATCAGGTAGAACACCACCAGATTCAGAATGAAAAACCGGTAGGTCCAGCCGATGAACTGCCGCCGCCGGAGTGTCGAAACCAGCGAGGTGTACAGCGGGTGCACGAGCAGCATGCCCACCATGGTACCGGTGAACAGCCAGGCCAGATTCTCGGCGCCACTCGCCGCACCCATGTCGTCGCGAATGGGGCGAATGACGTAGTAGGCGCAGAGCACCAGGAAGTAGTACGCGGTGGCCCACACGAGCACGGCCCCTTCGCCCGGGCGTGCGCCGACGCTGGCGCGCAGGCGCGCCAGCAGTCCCGTTTCAGCGTTCATGAATGATCCGGTCTGGGAGGCGGCGCCGGATCAGCGCCGGGCGGGCGGCAGGGCATCCACGAACTTGATGATCTGTTCCCGCTGTGCCGCCGTGGGCAGCTTGCCGATGCCACCACCGATGTTGTCGATCATGTTCGTCGCCTTGCTGGTGGCCGGCGTGATGGCGGTGACCGCCGGATGCGCGAGGATGAACTTGAGGAAGAACTGCGCGTAGGTGGCCGCGCCAAACTCCTTGGCGAACTCGGGCAGCGGCGTATCGGCCGCGCGCCGGAACAGGCTGGTGCGACCGAACGGCGCGTACACGAGCACGCCAATCTTCCGCTCCTGCGCGAGCGGCAGGATTTTCTCTTCCACGCCCCGGTTGTCGGCCGCGTAGTCGATGCCGATGAAATCCAGCGGCTCATTGCGCATCACGCTCTCCAGCAGACCATACTGACTGTCACTGGTGGTGGTGATGCCCACATAGCGCACCTTGCCGGCCTTCTTGTACTCCTGCAGCACACCGAGCTGCGTTGGCGGATCGGCCATGTTGTGCACCTGAATGAGGTCGATCTTCGCCCGCTTGAAGCGCGCGAACGACTGCTCCACCTGCGCCTTCGCGGCGGCCACGTCGGCCGTCGCGCCGCCACGCCCCACCACGTTGAGCTTGGTGGCCCAGAACATCTTGTTGGCAAGGCCCATTTCGCTGACCAGCTTGCCCGCCACCTCTTCGGAGGCGCCGTATGATGGCGCCGTGTCGAACACGCTGGCTCCGCGATCGGTCATGGCCTTGAACACTTCACGGAGTGCGGTCACGTCCTCACTGCGCGCCACCGCCGAGAAGGTGGCGGAGCTGCCCAGGCCGATCACCGGGATCTTCTCGCCGGTGGAGGGAATGGCGCGCTGGATGAGTTGCCCCTGGGCCAGGGCCTCGAGCAGGCGGGGGGTCAGGCTCAGCGTGGCACCGACGCCGGCCGTGGTGGCCAGGAAATCGCGGCGGGAGATCATGGGCATCCTCGTGCTGGACAGGAGGGAAGGGGAGCGGCGGGGACATCGGGGGCGCCGCGGTCACCAGGTGGCACCGACGGCATGGAGAGACTACGCCCGTGTAAGGGGCTTTGCTGGAGGTGTGACGTTACCGATGCGCCGATGTTAGCGCAGCCGCCATCGGGCAATCGCGCCACCTCGGTCCCCCGTGCATCTTCCAAGAGTCGGACCGGCATCCGTCCCACCCTCCTCTCCCGCCTGTCGCTTCCCGGAGCTCCAATGCCCAATACCTGCGTGTCCTGGTACAACCGCCTCGTCGCCAAGAGCGACATCAAGTCACGGGCCGCCATCGTCAAGGAGCTTCGACTGGCGAGTGAGGGTCGCTCCACCGGCAATGGCGCGCCCGAGGGCCACTCCGGCATCCACTCCATGTCGCACGACGCGTCCGAGAAGACCGCCATTACGTACGACACGCTCATGGGAGGGACGGGTGGCGTGGCCATCGACAAGGGCAAGCACGGCGTGTTTGTGCAACCCGGAGACATCGACAAGGTGCTGGCCACCATGCTGAGCTCCAAGGCCGCCAAGTACATGTTCACGCAGCTCGACGGCAACGGCGTGATCGGCAAGATGACCGCCTATGTGCCGTCCTCGGACCGCAAGCCCGTGATGTCCACCAGCGCCGGGGCGGCCGGTGGAGAGCGCGGCGTGGGCGGCGTGGTGTCCGGCGGCAAGCAGAATGAGTCCGTCGGCATGTTCATCTACTTCAAGGTGGGCAACAAGGGCGGGGCCGAGTATCTGCACCTGCAGACCTGCTATCCGATTGCCGACGCGGACATTGGCATCAGCAGCGATGGCGCCCGCGTGTCCATCACCGGACAGGCTGCAGGTGGCGGCGGCGGAGCGGGTGCGACCACGACATACAAGTTCGACTGGATCGGCGCCGACGCGCCGCGCCCATAGTGGCGGTGACGCAGCCCATGCCTCAGCGACCGGGAACGCGCGGTATGCGTTCGGTGTTCGGCGCGGGTCTTGCCCTGCTGCTGTTGGCCTGCGGCAGTGACGCGGCGCCCACCGAAGGCGATGGGCCGCTCGAGCGGGATGCCAGCGCCGCCTTCCAGACGGACTCGATGAGTTACGGGCTCGTGCGCACGACGCAGGAGTATCAGGGGCGCGTGGAGATGCAGTACACCAATCAACGCCGTGACACGGTGTATGTGGTCAACTGCGGCGGGGCGACGGCCGTCCGGCTCGAACGCCTCCTGGCCGGTCAATGGCGCTCCGCGTATGAGCCGCCGGTATTGAACTGCTTCAGCCAGCCCATCGTCGTGGCGCCGGGCGCCTCGCGGCGTTTCACGCTGCTCATCGGCGCCGGTGTAGCGGGCAGCGCGGTCGAGCCGCGGTGGCCGTACGCCGATGTGGACGGCACCTATCGCATCGTGTG
>JACVCT010000369.1 GCA_016741895.1 Gemmatimonadaceae bacterium
CCGCCAACGCCGAGGACGCGGGAGAGGCGGCGGCGGGGTGCGAGGGCGCGAGGGCGGAAAGGCAGTACCTGCCCCAGAATGCTGCCGTGGGGGCCCGTGTCCGCTCATTCAGCCCCAGCGCGCCCGCTCCGGCGGCCCCGTCGGCGGCGCGTCGGGCGGCCACGGCCCCTGCAAGCTCCCGTCCCGCGAAGCGCGGTGCGGGCAAGCCGGTCCCGGCGCGCAGCGCCGCCCCGGCCCGCGGTGGTCAGGCCGCCGCTGAGAAGTCCGACGATGTCTTCCCGGTGAGTGCCGCGGCACTCATCCCGTTCGATGAGGACGGAGACTCCGACGGAATTCTCGAGTCGTTCTGATCCGATGCCGGTGATGTGAACGATGGGCGGTGCATCAAGCGATGCACCGCCCATCGGCACAGTGGGACGACGCTTTTCCGATCGCTATATCCGAATCTCCCCAGCATGTTCACGCAACTGAAGGGTGGCCAGACGGCCGCCATGGTGTTCCTCGCCGGCATGACGCTGTCGGCTTCCGCCGGAGCGCAGCAGGACGAGCGCCTCAGCATTCACGGCTCGGCCACGATTGCCTACGGCAAGACGGATCGGCTGCCCGTGGTCGGCGTCACCAAGGATGGTACGTCCGACTATCGGCTCCTCGCGCTGCAGTTCGGCTACAAGATCTCCGACAAGGATCGAGTGGTGACGCAGCTGCTGCACCGCAAGATCGGCAGCAGTCCGCTCAACGCCGTGACACCCGCCGTGGAGCCGGTGTGGGCGTTCTATGAGCACCGTTTCGACAATGGGCTGTCGCTCAAGGCGGGTCGCAATCCGCTGCCGCGCGGCATCTTCAACGAGATCCGCTACATCGGCACGCTGCTTCCGCTCTTCCGCGTGGGCAACGCGGTGTACGGTGAGACACTCGAGTTCGTGGACGGCGTGGTACTGCGCAAGCCCTTTGATCTTGGCAGCGACTGGTCCATCGACGCCACGCTGTTTGGCGGCGGCTACGATCTCAAGGCGCAGATTCCCACGTCCACCGGCGTGAGTGTGGTCAACACGCGCAACGAGAACACGGTGGGTGGTCAGCTCTGGGTCAACACGCCCATTGATGGCGTGCGCGTTGGCGCGTTCGCCAACAACTACATGAGCACGCCGAGCGCTACGTTGCCCGAGGCGCAGCGTCCGAATCGCACGACGACATTTCTGTATTCGGCGGAGGCGGTGTTCTCCAAGGCCTTTGCGCGCGCAGAATACACGACGTTCAAGCAGACCAAGTCGCCCAACTTCGTGGACTTCTCGTCGTACTACGTGCAGGCCGGCGTGAATCCCACCGAGCAGCTCACCCTGGTGGCCGAGTACAACGACGGACGCAACATGGTGCGCTTCGCCAATACGCCCATTCCGAATCTGGCGCTGCCACTCAACCAGGATGTGGCGCTGGGTGTGTCGTACAAGCCGTCGGCGCAGGTGGCCTTCAAGCTCGAGGGGCATCGCGTGGAGGGCTATCAGTTTGACACGCCGGTGCCGTCGGTGATCGTGCCCACGGCCCCGCCGCTGGTGGCGCGTCTCGCGCCGGCTCAGCGGACCTACTACGGGTTGCTCTCCGTCGCCTTCAGCTTCTGAGGAACCCATCATGATGCGCAAGATTTTTACCGTTCTCGCGACGCTGGCCCTGTTTGTGGTGGCCACGCCGGCCGCGGCCCAGGACGTGAAGGTTATCGTGAACAGCGCCAACGCGACCGCCGATCTTCCTGGCGACGTGGTGACCAAGCTGTTCCTCAAGCAGACCACGAAGTTCCCCAATGGCACGGCCGCTCAACCGGTGGATCAGGCCAAGGGCAGTGCGGTGCGGGCTGCGTTCTCCAAGGGCATTCTGGGTCGTGGCGTGCCCGCGGTGGAGAGTTACTGGCAGCAGCAGATCTTCTCCGGCAAGGACGTGCCGCCGCCCACCAAGGCCTCGGATGACGAGGTGCTGGCCTACGTGAAAGCCAACGCCGGTGCCATTGGCTATGTGAGCGCCGGCGCGTCGACGGCCGGTGTCAAGGTCGTTGACGTGAAGTAAGCACAGAGTTCGTGGTATCGGCCGGTGCATGAACCGATTACCACGGATGACACGGATGCAAACGGAAACAACAGGATCGCCTGTGCAGGCATCCTGTTGTTTCTTTTTTGTCAGTGCAATCCGTGGTAGTCGGTTTTCGATCCCGGCGGCTTAGCGCTATCCGGCGCGCTTCGCGAACTCCTCATACAACGTGGCCGCGGCGCGCATGCCGAGCGCATAGTTCTCGACGCTGATCCACTCGTCTGGCGCGTGGGCGTTCTCGCCCGGCAAGCCAAAGCCCATGAGCAGCACGGGGGCGCCCAGTATGCGTTCGAAGTCGCCCACCACGGGAATGCTGCCGCCTTCGCCCGTGATGACCGGCTCGCGACCAAAGGCTGCGGCGAGTGCGGCCTTGCCGGCGTCGATGATGGGCCCCTGCAGGTCGGCGCGCCACGGCCGGCCGCCATGCAGGTGCGTCACGGTTACCGACACGCCGGGCGGCGCCACACGCTCCACGTGCGCCTGCACCAGCGCGGCGATGCGCTCGGGATCCTGATCGGGCACGAGGCGGAAGCTCACCTTGGCCATGCTGACCGCCGGCAACACGGTCTTGGCGCCCTCGCCGGTGTAGCCGCTGAGCAGGCCGTTCACTTCGCAGGTGGGGCGGGTCCACAGGCGTTCGAGCGTGGTGTAGCCCGGTTCACCACCAAGTGCCGACACGCCCACCTCGTGCATGAGGGCCTCGTCGCTGAACGGCAGCTCGCGCATGGCCGCGCGCACGTGGTCGGGGAAGGGCCGCACGTCGTCGTAGAAACCCGGTATGGCAATGCGTCCCGTGTCGTCGTGCATGCTGGCCAGTATGCGCGCGAGCGCCATGGCCGGATTCACCACCGCGCCACCGTACATGCCACTGTGCAGGTCACCCTG
>JACVCT010000370.1 GCA_016741895.1 Gemmatimonadaceae bacterium
GAGCCGGTCAGCATCGGCGCCCTCGGCGTCCTGCCCACCGATCTGCTCATCGCACAGGGCAACAACCAGACGGCGCGGCCCAGCGCCGCGCTTCCGGTGTCGCTGGTGCTGCGGGTCGTGGGCCCGGGCAATGTGCCCATCCCCGGGCAAACCGTCGCCCTGTCCATCGGTTCAGGTGGCGGCTCGCTGTCCCCCGCCTCCGCCGTCACCAACGCGCTGGGTGAAGTCACGGTGCGTTGGACCCTCGGCCCTCAGGCCGGCCTGCAGACCGCCACGGCCACGGCGGGGTCGGTTGGCCCCATCACCATTCTGGCCACGGCCAACTGACCGGCAGCGGCCAACCCGATATCCCATCGGGGCGTCCCTCACCACGGTGAGGGGCGCCCCTTTGGTTTGGGACCCTGCCCCGCTAACTGTTCGCCATGGACTTCACGGGCAAGACGGTGGTCGTGACCGGATCCAGTGATGGCATTGGCCGCGCTGCGGCCAGCGCCTGGGCGGCGGCGCGGGCCGAAGTGGTCATGGTGGGGCGCAACGAGGCCAAAACGGCCGCGGCCGCACGTGCCATCATGAGCGCGACCGGCAATGGGCAGGTCCACTGGGCCATCGCCGATCTTTCGCGGCGTGATGCCACGCTGGAGCTCGCGCGCCAACTCGCCGCGCGGCACCCGCGCATACATGTGCTGGCCAACAACGCCGGTGCGCTGTTTCTCGAGCGCGAGGACACGGCCGACGGTGTGGAGCGCACCTTTGCGCTCAATCACCTGGCCTACATGACCCTGAGTCTGGCGCTGCTGCCCAATCTGGCTGCCGCCGCCATGCCCGGTGCACCGGCACGCATTGTCAACGTGTCGAGCCGGGCACACCGCCGGGCCTCCGTAGACCCCTCCGACTGGCAGTTGCGGCAGGGCTACCGGGGCTGGCGCGCCTATGCCAACTCGAAGCTGTTCAACCTCTGGTTCACCCGCACGCTGGCCGCGCGTGTGGACCCGGCGCGCCTCGTCGTGCACGCCATGCATCCCGGCGTCGTGCGCAGCCGCTTCGCCACCAACAACGGCGCCATGGGCCGCATGCAGCGGCAGATCATGAACCTGGTGTCGGTGTCCCCCGAGCAGGGCGCCGATACGCTGCTCTGGCTGTCTCACGCCGCCGAGGCGGCGGCGTCGTCCGGTGACTACTGGGTCACCCGGCAGCGGATCAGCATCTCCCGCCTCGCGCGGCGCGATGACCTCGCGGCGCAACTCTGGACCGACTCCCTGTCGCTCACCGGACTGTCGCCGGATGTCGTGCGCGCACACCTGGCACAATTGGCGCCGGCTGCGCCTTCATCGGCATGACGGCTCATTGGCGCGACACGCCACGCCTGCTTGGCATTCTCCGGCACGTCGTGCCGCTGGTCGTATCGTTCATCCGCGACCGGCGGCGCTGGCTCTGGTGGGGCGAGCCGGTGCCACGCGACCAGTCATTCCATGCCCGCCGCGCCGCGCAACTGGTGCACAGCACCGCCGAACTCGGGCCGGCGTTCGTCAAGCTGGCGCAGGTATTTGCCAGCCGCGCCGATCTCATTCCCGAGCCATACATCTCGGCGCTGGCCACGCTCACCGATCGTGTGCCGCCCGTGCCCTGGGCCACCATTCGCGGCACGCTGCAGCGTGCCTGGGCCCAGGACCCGCATGCGGTGCTGCAGGACCTTTCGCCTGAACCGCTGGCCAGCGGCTCGCTCGGCCAGGTGCACCGGGCGCGCTACGCCGGTGAAGACGTGGTGGTGAAGGTGCTGCGACCGGGGGTGGAGGCCATCATCGAGCGCGACGTGCGCCTCGCGCAGTACATCGTCGACCGGGTGTATCGGCGCTTTCCGCATCACCATGTGCGCGGCTTCCGCATTGTGCTCGACGAGTTTGCGCGCAACGTGGGTGGCGAGATGGACTTCGTGCGCGAAGCCGAACAGGGCACGCGCATGCGTGAGCGCTTTGCCGACGAACCCCGACTGCGCATTCCGCGCGTGATTGCCGGGCTCACGCGTCGGGACGTGTTGGTCATGGAGTATCTCGAGGGAACGCGCATCGACCGGCTGGACGGCAGCGCTGCGCTGCGTCACACCTCACCGCGCGCCCTCACCGAGCTGCTCATCGAGACCTACGCGCGCATGATGCTGCGTGACGCCGTGTTCCACGCCGACCCGCATCCCGGCAATCTGCTGGTGGACAATCAGGGCCGTCTCATCCTGCTCGACTTCGGCATGGTCATCGAGGTGCCGGTCACGACGCGCAAGGCGCTCTTCGACACCATCATTGCCGCTGTGCGCCGCGACCCGGTGGGAACCACCGACGGCTTTGCGCGGCTGGGCATGGTGGCGCCCGGCACGTCCACGGCCGACATGGAGGCCCTGGTGGCCACGCTGCTCGACCTCGCCTACTCGGAGACGGCCACCGTGGAGCGGGCACGCGTGCTGGCCGATCGTGTGATGCGCGAGCTCTTCAACTGGCCCATCGTGCTGCCGGGGGAGCTGGTGTACTTCGCCCGCACGGCGGCGCTCATCGAAGGCGTGGGCGCGCGCTACGACCGGAACTTCAACAGCATTCGCGTGGCCTCGCCCATTGTGCTCAAGCTGCGCAATGAGCTGCTGGCCGCGCTGCTTGGCGACAACGGCCAGCGCGAACCCCTCGTCACCTGGGCGGCGACTCTTGGCGCCATGGCCGGCACCGCCATGAGCGCCGTGCGCCGTGTGGCACGCGGTGACGCGCGGCCGGCGGACTTCATTCCGCCCGAGTGGCGCGAGGAACCCTGGTGGCCCGGCGCGCTCTTTGACCGCGTGCGCCGCGTGTTACCAGATCCACTCACGGAAGAGGTCGAAACCGAACTGCATGCGCGGCAGCACATCACCACCGATTCGGGTGCAGGGCGCGGCGCCGGGAGCGACACACACCTGCCCCATGCGCGTGCGTGTAATGCGGTAGTC
>JACVCT010000371.1 GCA_016741895.1 Gemmatimonadaceae bacterium
GCGTGAGCGTGTTGGGTGTGACCGTCACCGTCGTGGCCTGCTCCGGTGTCACGGTGACCTGCACGGACGCGCTCTTGCCGTCGGCAACCGCCGAGATGGACGCTGAACCCACGGCGATGGCCAGTACCTGGCCCTCCGCCGTCACAGTGGCCACCGCGGTGTTGCTCGATGAATAGTTGATGCGCTTGTTGCGGATGGTGTTGCCGTCGCAGTTGAATGCCGTGCCGACAATGGGCGCCGAGGCATTCACGGGCAGCGTGAGACTGGTGGGCGCGACCGTGACCGAGCAGGCCTCGGGCGGCTTGAGGTCGAGGCAGCCTGCGCTGAAAACCAGCGCGGCGCACAGGAGGGAGGTGCCAATCCGGCGTGACGACGTCGACACAATGCCTGGCGTGACCCGCATGCAGGTCCGTCCTTGAGAACAAGAGTGAAAAACCGGCCCGATGAGCATCGGGCCGAGCGAAAGGCTCCGCATGAGGACGCCCGGCCGACAACGGTTGTAACCGGACGACACTGTCACAGCGCGGGCACCCCACCCTGACAACCTGAGGGGAGGTCGGGGCGGGAGCAAGCACCCGCCGTCATACCGTCGGCGCGCACGGTGAGTGCCCCTGTGACATGCGGCCAAACGAGGCCGTTGTGGCCCCGCCTATCTTTGGGACACATGACCACCGGTCTTCCCCATTCCGAGCCCACGGCGCAGGCGGTCTGGCGCCGAACCGTGGGTTGGATTCTTGGCGCAGCTCTGCTGCGCGGCCTGCTGTCGGCCCTCGTCCCGCTGCTGCCCGACGAGACCTACTACTGGGACTGGTCGCGTCGCCTCGAGGCCGGCTACTTCGACCACCCGCCGGGCATTGCGCTGCTGATTGCCCTGGGCACCAAGGTGCTGGGGCCAACGGCTGCCGGCGTGCGGCTGGGTCCGGCGCTGGCGGCGCTGATCACGCATGTGGCGGCTGCCGCAGCCGCGTGGCTGCTTGGCGGGCGTGAACTGACGGGTGCCCGGGCGGCACTGCGCGCGGCGCAGCTCATTGCCCTCATGCCCATCGCGACGGCGGGCCTGGTTCTCGCCACGCCCGACGCGGCGCTGTTTGCCGCGGCCACGGTGGCGGTTCTCGCGGTGGAGCGTGCGCTTGCACAGCCTCCGCGCTCGCTGCGCAGCCTGGCATGGTGGACGTTGGCGGGTGTGGCGCTCGGCGGCGCCTTTGTGGCCAAGTACACCGCCGTGCTGCTGCCCTTTGGTCTCGTGCTGGCCTGTCTGTTCCACCCGGCGCTGCGCAAACGCTTTCTCGACCTCGGGCCGTGGTGGGCCAGTCTGATTGCGCTCGGATTGTTTGCACCGGTCGTGGTGTGGAATGCCTTCAACGATTGGGTGTCCTTCCGCTTCCAGCTGGGGCATGGCTTCAACGCAGCGGCGCGTGGCAATCCGCTCTCGCGTGAACTCGAGATGCTGGGCGGACAGGCCGGGCTCGCGTCGCCCATTCTATTTGGTCTGCTGGCCCTGGTCCTCTGGCAGGCCCTGCGTGACGGGTGGCGCGATCGTCATACGCTGGCCCCCACCGATATCGCCACGCGCCGCTTCGCGCTGGCTGTCGTGTCGCTGACCCCGCTGGCCTTCTTTGCCGTGAGTGCCTGGCGACGTCCGGTGGAAGCCAACTGGCCGGCCATGATCTATCCGGCCGGCATCCTGCTGCTGGCCACCTCGCGCGATGCGCGGGTGCTGGGCGTCTGGTGGAAGCGCGGCCTCGTGTTCGCGGGCGTGCTGGTGTCCGTGGTGGCGCTGCAGGTGGCCACGCCGGTGATGCCGGTGCCGCCGCGTCGCGATCCCATCGCGCGCGCCTTCGGCTGGGACTCACTCGCCGCTGCCGTCGATCGCGTCCGTCACGACCCCTGGCTCGACGGCACGGTGGATCGCTGGGTGGCCGCCAACACGTATCAGGATGCATCGGAGCTGGCCTTCCATTTGCCCGATCATCCGCGCGTGTTCTCGCTCAACCTCGCCACGCGCACCAATCAGTACGATGTCTGGCCCAACGCCTGGGGACGTGTGCGTCCGGGCGACGCGCTGGTGCTCGCCATCGAAGCAACGCCCAAGGGCGACTCGCTGGCCGCGGTGGTGGGTCAGTGGTTTGACGAGACCAAACCCGGTGGCTCCGTCTCGCTGCGCCGCAAGGACGGCGAAGTGACGGCACGACGCCTCTGGTTGTATCGCATTGCGCGCACCTTCCCGCGCGAAAAGCCGTGACCCCGCGCGCTGCCAGCATGTGGCGCGCGACCTTCCCTGCCACTCCCGTCTCTCCGACATGACCGCCATTCCCGCCGATCTCGCCGCGTGGTGCGACGCCAACGACGCCCGCGCCCTCGACGAACTCTGTGCCTGGCTGCGCATTCCCTCGGTCTCCGCGCGCAGCGAACACAGCGCCGACTGTGTGGCGGCAGCCGAGTTTCTGGCCGAGGATCTCGCGCGACTTGGCTTCGTCACCGTCGTGGAGGGCACACCCGGCCATCCCATCGTGGTGGGGGAGTGGCGCAAGGCGGGAAGCAAGGCGCCAACGCTGCTCATCTACGGACACTACGACGTGCAGCCGGCGGAGCCGCTGGAGCTCTGGACCTCGCCCGCGTTCGAGCCCACCGTGCGCGACGGCAAGCTGTTCGCGCGCGGCTCGGTGGACGACAAGGGCCAGCTGCATCTGCACATCAAGGCGCTTGAAGCGCATATCGCGACACGCGGCGCGTTGCCATGCAACATCATCGTGTTGGCGGAAGGCGAGGAGGAAGTCGGCAGCGTGAACCTCGAGGCCTTCCTCGAGCGCGAGAAGACGCGTCTGGCCTGCGATGCGGTGGTGATCTCCGACAGCACCATGTTCGCGCCGGGTATCCCGAGCATTCTCTCCAGTCTGCGCGGCATGGCCTATCTGCAGATCGATGTGCGTGGCGCACAGGGTGACCTGCACAGTGG
>JACVCT010000372.1 GCA_016741895.1 Gemmatimonadaceae bacterium
GTGCGCAGCAGTGCAGCCACGTTGAACAACTGAAACGCGGGAACCACGAGTGCGAGTCCTGCACCGGTGGCCACGGCGCCCGCCGCGATGGCCCCGACACCGGCCACACCCGCCGCGGTGTACATCATGACACGACGACGCCGCCGCCCGAACTGATCGCCGTAGCGCCAGGCCGCAAACTCCGGACGCTGCGGCGCGCCAATTCGCACGAGGTCGGTGCCATCGCGCATGCGCGCGAGCCCGATGTTGTCCGTGCTCACGCGCACCCGCGTGTCGCGAAAGAGACGCTCCGCCTGCTCGATGGCCTCCCAGCGTGCATCGAAGGGCGTGAGGTTCCATCGCTCACAGGCCCGGCACACGACCCACAGTCGCCCCTTGGCCGCATCAAAGGCCAGGCGCCGCCCAATGGGCAGCGCTTCGACACTTTCGTTGGCACCAAGCGGTTTGGCGCAGTGGATGCAGGTGCTGTACATGGACCAAAGATACCGCGTCAGGCCTTGTCACGAGTGACGGACTCGCCACTCTGCAGCTCGCGCAAACGCTGCTCCACCGCCTGCGGCGTGAACATGTTGTCCGCGATGCGCGCAATCTCCTCGGCCTCTTCCCACGCGCGCTCGAGCGCGAGCAGCTCACCCTCCATGGCGAGCCGCTCGGTCTCCTCGTGCAGGGCCATCTCGAGGGCGAGACGCGAGCGCACGTCGAGCGTATGCAACGCGCCCGGCAGCTTCTGCACCGTCTCGCGCTTGTTGTTGCCCTTCCACACGGTCGAGTCACCGCCCCAGCGGCGGTCACCGGGCTTCCATCCGTGATTGTTCTGCACCGTGGTCCAGACGCGCATGGGGTCACCCGCCGCTTCCAGGAACTGCACGGCGTCCTGCACCTGCGTGCGCGAGCCGCCAAAGCGATTGACCGCCGGCATGATGCGCTGCGCGGCACGCATGGCCGCTTCTCCGGTGAGCAGGTAGGTGCCCGTCTTGGCTTCGAGCCGCAGCTGCAGCGGCCCCCCGTCCTCACCACGCACCAGGGCACTCATGCGGGCATGACGGCGCTGCAGTTCCACCAGACGCCCGTCATCGAGTTTGACGTGACCGATGGACTTGCTCTGGTTGCCGTGAATGAGACTTTGCCAGATGGCGCCGTTGCCCCACACGCCGGCAAAGGCGCCCATGCTGACACCGATGGCCATCACGCCGCCCACCACGGCCGCCGCACTGCCCACCACCGCGCCGGTGACCAGCATCTGCCGCTTGCGCCGTGTGCCGAACTGATCGCCGTAGCGCCAGGCCGCCATCTCGGGGCGCTGCGGCTCGCCAATGCGGATGAGATCCACCCCCTCGCGCAGCCGCGCCAGGCCGATGTTGTCCGTGCTCACGCGCAGCCGCGAGTCACGGAAACGCCGCTCCATGGATTCAATGGCCTCCCAGCGCTCGTCCAGCGGCGAGAGGTTCCACCGCGCGCAGGAGCGACAGATGACCCACAGGCGCCCGCGCCGCGCGTCGAACGCGAGACGGGAGCCCACGGGAAACCCTTCGAAGGCTTCGTTCTGGCCGAGGGACTGGGTGCAGTGAATGCAGGTCGTGAACATGATCGGGGCGAATGGACCCTTCACATTACGGGACGAACCGCGCCGAAGTTCCGCTTTCCGTCCCGATTTTCCCGTTCAATCTACCGGCCTAAGTTCCACCACTGTAGCCGCTTAGCTACATTTCAGGGATGTCCACCACCCCCATCTATCTCGACCACGCCGCCACGACCCCGGTGCGCGACGAGGTCATGGCTGCCATGGCGCCGTTCTTCGGCCCGCGCTTCGGCAATCCCAGCAGCGTGCATCGCTGGGGCCGTGAAGCGCGGGTTGCGCTGGACGAAGCACGTGAGCGTGTGGCCGCCTGTCTTGGCGCACACAGCGACGAAGTCTGTTTCACCTCGGGCGGCACTGAAGGCGACAATCTCGCCGTGCTGGGTGTGTTCCGTACGCGCCAGAGCGAAGGCCGACGTGCTGCGATCACCACGCCCATCGAGCACAAGGCCGTGTTGGCCGCCGCGCATCAGGTGGCGCAGGAAGGTGGTGACGAGCGACTGGTGCGCGTGGACGCTCGCGGGGTGGTGGACCACGCGCACTTTGTGTCGCTGCTCGACGACACGGTGGCTGTGGCCAGCGTGATGTGGGTGAACAACGAGGTGGGTGTGGTGCAGGACGTGCCTGCGCTGGCGCAGGCCGCCAAGGCCGCAGGCGCGGTGTTTCACACCGATGGCGTGCAGGCCTTCGGCAAGGTCTCCATCGACGCGCGTCGCACGCCCTTTGACTTGCTCACCATTTCCGGTCACAAGATCGGCGCCCCCAAGGGCATCGGCGCGCTGTACATCCGCCGCGACACGCCGCTCTCGCCGCTGTTTCACGGCGGCTCGCAGGATCGTGGTCGGCGCCCAGGCACCGAGAACGTGGCCTTTGCGGTGGGCCTCGCCACCGCGGCCGAGCTCACATTGGCTGAGCACGAGGCCGAGCACGCGCGGCTCGAGATGCTGCGCCGCGATTTCGTGACGGCACTGCGCGCGCGTGTGCCCGACGCGGTCATTCACGGCGAGGGCGCGCCCACGGCGCCGCACATCGTGAACCTCTCCATTCCGGGCACCAACAGCGAGTCGCTGCTCATGGCGCTCGATCTGCGGGGCATCGCCTGCAGTGCCGGCTCCGCGTGTCAGAGCGGCAGCGTGTCGGCCTCCCACGTGCTCACGGCCATGGGCGTGCCCACGGAACTGGCCAACGCGGCGCTGCGTCTGTCCTTCGGTGTGCTCTCCACACCCGAGTGTGTGACGCGCACGGTGGACGCTCTGGCCACGCTGGCCGAGAAGGCCCGTGCGCCGCGCGCGCAGGCGCAGTTCGCGGTCGTGGACTTCTGATCGCGCGGTTCTCTCTTTCGTTT
>JACVCT010000044.1 GCA_016741895.1 Gemmatimonadaceae bacterium
TCACGCACCCAGCTGCGGGCGCGGGGCTGCAACCAGGCGCAGTGTCTGGCCGAGGTGCTTTCCCCGCTGTGGCACTGTCCGGTGTGGTCGGACGTGCTGGTGCGAATGCGCGACACGCGCTCACAGGTGCGGTTGACACCATCCGAGCGGGCGGTGAACGTTTCACGGGCGTTTGCCGTGCCCGCGGGCCGGCAGGCGCAACTGCGGGGCGCGCACCTCGTGCTGGTGGATGATGTCGTCACGACCGCCGCGACGCTCAATGCGGCCGCTGAGGCGCTCGTGGCGGGCGGCGCCCGCATCGTCAGTGCTGTGACCTGCGGGCGGGCGCCGGACCCCGGCGACCGCGCCTCTTCCTGACTTCGCTCCTTTCCCCGGATTCGACACGACATGGGCATTCGCGTTGGCATCAACGGCTTCGGCCGCATCGGCCGTCAGGTGCTTCGGGCCGCCAAGCTGCAGGGCGTCGCGGACATCGACTTCGTCGCGATCAACGACCTCACGGACACCAAGACGCTTGCGCACCTGTTCAAGTACGACTCGGTGCACGGGAAGTTCGACGGGCAGGTGAGCGCCGAGGCCGATGGCATCACCATCGACGGCGACAAGGTCAAGATCCTTGCCGAACGCGACCCGGCCAAGCTGCCCTGGAAGGACCTCGGTGTCGACATCGTGCTCGAGTCCACCGGTCGCTTCACCGATGCGAAGGACGCGGTCAAGCACATCGAGGGCGGCGCGAAGAAGGTCATCATCTCGGCGCCGGCCACCAACGAAGACATCACGGTGGTGATGGGTGTGAACAGCGACAAGTACGATCCGTCGTCGCACCACATCATCTCCAACGCCTCCTGCACGACGAACTGCCTGGCGCCGATGGTGAAGGTCATTCGTGACAGCTTCGGCTTCGTGCACGGCTCCATGGTCACGATCCACAGCTACACCAACGACCAGTCCATTCTCGACCTGCCGCACAAGGATCTGCGCCGCGCGCGCGCGGCGGCGGTGAGCATGATTCCCACGTCGACGGGCGCGGCCAAGGCCACGGCCCTCGTGCTGCCGGAAGTGAAGGGCAAGATCGACGGTGTGGCGGTGCGTGTACCGACGCCCGACGTGTCGCTCACCGACCTCACCTGCGTGGTGGAGCGTCCGGTCACCAAGGACGAAGTCAACGCGGCCTTCAAGGCGGCGTCGGAGAACGGCCTGGCCGGCATCATGGGCTACAGCGAGGTGCCGCTCGTGTCGGTGGACTACATCGGCGATCCGCACTCGTGCACGCTGGATGCGCTCAGCACCATCGTCATCAACGGCACGCTGGTGAAGATCAGCGGCTGGTATGACAACGAGTGGGGCTACTCCTCGCGCTGCGTGGACCTGCTGCGTTACGTCGGCGCGCGGCTCTGATCGCTCCCTAGACAGACTGATCAGACCAGCTCACGCAGAGGGAAGGAGAGCGCAGAGCACGCAGAGGGTCGGACGATGGCCTCTGCGCTCTCTGCGTGCTCCCTTTCTCTGCGTGAGCAGTTTGCGGGACCCGCTTCCTTTCCCTTTCTCTGCGTCAACGCTTCGATGTCCACCAAAACCATTCGCGATCTCACCCCCGCCGAGCTGCAGGGCAAGCGCGTCCTTGTGCGCGTCGACTTCAACGTGCCGCTCGATGACGCGGGGCGGGTGAGCGACGACACGCGCATCACCGCGGCGCTGCCCACCATCACGCAACTGCTCGACGCCGGTGCGCGGGTGGTGCTGCTGGCGCATTTCGGGCGTCCCAAGGGCGCGCCGGAGGCGAAGTACTCGCTGGCGCCGGTGGCCACGCGACTGCGTGAACTGCTGCCGCGTCCCGTGCACTTCCTCGGCGAGACTGTTGGCCCGGCGGCCGTGGCGGCCACGCAGCAGCTGGCCGCGGGCGAAGTGCTGCTGCTCGAGAACACCCGCTTCCTGCCGGGTGAGGAAAAAAACGACGACACGCTCTCGCGGCAGCTCGCCGAGCTGGGTGATGTGTACGTCAACGACGCGTTTGGCGCCGCGCATCGCGCGCACGCCAGCACGGCCGGGGTGGCGCGCTACTGCCGGCCGGCCGTGGCCGGTCTGCTCATGGAGAAGGAGTTGGCCTATCTCGGTGGCGCCCTCGCCAACCCCGCGCGTCCCTTTGTGGCCATCCTCGGCGGCTCCAAGATCAGCGGCAAGATCGACGTCGTGGAAGCCCTGCTGCCGAAGGTGGACAAGCTGCTCATCGGCGGCGCGATGGCCTGCACGTTCTTCAAGGCCATGGGCTTTGAGACCGGCAATTCGCTCGTCGAACCGGATCGTCTGGACATGGCGCGTGATCTGCTCTCGCGCGCCGGCGACAAGCTCGTGCTGCCGGTGGATGCCACCATCGCACCGGCCATGGACGCCGGCCATGCCGCCTCGCATGTGTCACGTCAGTCTATTCCCGCGGGACAGGCCATGTTCGACATCGGACCGGCCAGCGCGGACACCTATCGCGCCCTGGTGACCGGCGCGCGCACCGTGCTGTGGAACGGACCGATGGGTGTGTTCGAGAAGCCGCCGTTCGATGCCGGCACCCGCGCGGTGGCGCTCGCCATGGCCGCGGCCACGGCCAACGGCGCCACCACCATCATCGGTGGCGGTGACTCGGCCGCCGCCGTCGCTGAGGCGGGGCTCGAGTCGCAGATGTCGCATGTGTCCACGGGTGGCGGCGCGTCACTCGAATTTCTCGAAGGCAAGGAACTGCCCGGTGTCAGCGCGCTCGATACGCGCTGAATCCGTCCTCACGCTGACCTGATTCCCGTCTCCCTCCACGCCATGTATCTCAAGCCGGTCATCGCGGCCAACTGGAAGCTCAACCACGGGCCGACCGACGCGCGTGCCTTCCTGCAGCGCTTTCTTGCGCAGTCGCCCAAGCAGAACGATCGCACCGTCATCTTCTTCCCGTCGGCGCTGACCGTGACGACGGTGATGGACGGGCTGAAGGATCGCCCCGACCTCTGGGTGGGGGTGCAGAACGTGCACAGCGAAGCGCAGGGCGCGTTCACGGGCGAAAACTCGGTGCTCATGGCGCGGGACATCGGTGCGCGCGTGGTACTGGTGGGCCACTCCGAGCGCCGTCACGTCTTTGGCGAAACCGACGCCATGACCACGCGCAAGATGGCGCTCATCAGCCAGGCGCGTCTGATCCCCATGCTCTGCGTGGGCGAGACGCTCGAGGAGCGGGAAGGCGGGCACACCGCGGCGGTGGTGGAGCGTCAGCTCACGGCCGGCCTGGCGGAGCTCGACGACGCGCAGGTGGCCGCCATCATGCTGGCCTACGAGCCGGTGTGGGCCATCGGGACCGGCCGGACCGCCACGCCGGAGGACGCCAGCGAAATCCACGGCGTGCTCCGGCAGGCGCTGGCGTCGCGGGTTGGCGACAAGGTGGCGGCCGGCATCCCGATTCTCTACGGCGGCAGTGTGAACCGCGGCAACGCGGCCCAGCTGCTGGCGGCGCCCGACGTGGACGGTTTGCTGGTGGGTGGCGCCTCGCTGGACGCCGACAGTTGGGCCAGCATCGTGCGCGCCTGAGGCGCCGTTTGGTGAAGGCGGCCAAAGTAAGGGCCGCCAAGCACTTGCCCCCACCGCGTCGATTGATGATTTTTCGGGGCTCCGGCACAGCGACCGGGGCCTCGATTCGTTTCACCGACGTCGCTTCGGCGACCCGCGCACCCGCGACATGTACACGTTTCTGCTGACCCTTCTCATTCTCGACGCCCTCATCCTGGCCGCCGCCGTGCTCCTTCAGGCGGGCAAGGGAGGTGGGCTGGCCGCCAGCTTCGGTGGCGCGAGCTCGTCGGCGGACTCGGTCATCGGTACCCGACAGGCCGGCAACCTGCTGACGAAGGCCAGCTGGTGGTGTGGCGGGATCTTCCTCGGTCTGGCCTTCATCCTGCAGATCATGTCGTCGCGTTCGGCCGCGCCCAAGTCGGTGCTCGACAAGCTCGCCGCGCCGGCCGCCGCGCCCGCTGCCCCGTCGGCTCCCGCCGGTGGTGCCGCCGCGCCCGCGTCGCCGCTGACGCAGCCCGCCGGACAGCCGGCTGGCCAGCCGACCACGCCGCCGCAGCCGTAACGCCGGTGATCACGTCGCTGCCCAAGGGGTTCCTCCTCCTCGAGGACGGAACCCTTTTTTCCGGCCGGCTGGTCGGCCCCACGGCGCCGTCCGTGGCCGAGGTGGTGTTCACCACCAACATGTCCGGGTATCAGGAGGTCTTCACTGACCCCTCCTACCGCGGCCAAATCGTGGTCATGACGGCCCCGCAGATCGGCAACTACGGTGTCAACACCGAAGACCCCGAGTCGGCCCAGCCCCAGGTGGCAGGCGTCGTCTGCCGTGAGCTCTCGCCCACCTACTCCAACTGGCGTGCCACCGGCAGCCTGCGCGAGTGGCTCGAAGCCGGCAACGTGCCCGCGCTGACCGAGGTGGACACGCGTCGCCTCACCAAGCATCTGCGCAGCCTCGGTGTCATGCGCGGCGTCATCGCTGCCGGTGAGACCCCGACCCGTGAAGCGCTTGCCGCTCTCGACGCCTGCCCGAGCATGGAGGGCCTGGATCTGGCCACGGTGGTCTCCACCCGTGAGCCGTATCCCTTTGGTCATTCCGAGGCGCCGTACCATGTGGTGGCCTTCGACTACGGCATCAAGCGCAACATCCTCCGCCTGTTCGACGCCCATGGCATCCGGGTGACTGTCGTCCCGTCGGAGACCACCGCCGATGCCGTGCTGGCCATGAACCCCGATGGCGTGTTTCTCTCCAATGGCCCGGGCGATCCGGCGGCGGTGACCTATGCGCCGCCCACCATCCGGGCGCTGGCCGAGCAGAAGCTGCCGATCTTTGGCATTTGCCTCGGGCACCAGTTGCTGGGCCTCACCTTTGGCGGCCATACGGTCAAGATGCCCTATGGCCACCGGGGCGGGAACCAGCCGGTCAAGGACCTGGAGACGGGCAAGGTGCTCATCACCTCGCAGAACCATGGATTTGCCGTGGCCGGGTCGCCGGAGGGCGTGGACGGGGCACCAGAGCTGGCGGTGACCCACATCAACCTCAATGACCAGACGGTGGAAGGGCTCAAGCACCGCAGCCTGCCCATCTTCGGGGTGCAGTACCACCCGGAGGCCGCGCCCGGGCCGCACGACGCGGTTCCCCTGTTCGACCAGTTTCTGAGCGCCCTGAGAAATCGTCGTGGGTGAGATGGTCCAAACGCTTGACTGATAAGCACTAAGGCCATACGTTCGCTTCGCGGGCACACAGCGACTGCTGGGTGCTCGCCGCGTTTCTGCCCTGATTCTCCACGCCCGCCTCATGACCAAAGCCGACCTGGTCGAGAACGTCACGGCTCGCATTGCCCGGACCGCCGGACCGACCATCTCCAAGAAGGACTGTGCGCGCGTCGTCGACGCCTTCCTCGATGCGATCAAGGAAGCGTTGCAGGAGCAGAAAAACATTGAAGTGCGCGGGTTCGGCACCTTCAAGATCCGGCAGCGCAAGACGCGCATGGCGCGCAATCCGCGCACGGGTTCGCCGGTCGAAGTGTCCGCACGACCGGTGCCGGTGTTCAAGCCCAGCAAGGAGCTGCGCGCCATGGTGGCCGGCGTCGACGCCTCCATGCTCGAAGACGACGGCGACGATCTGCACGACAGCTGAATCGCTCTGCGTCACACGCCCTGCATCGTTCCCGCGGTGCAGGGCGTTTGTGTTCCGGGCGGTCTCGGCCCGGAACTCTGTTCGATGCATCACGCTATCTTGTTTGTATCATGAGCGTTCCGGTCCTTCTCTTCGCGTCCTATGCCGACGCCTTCGGTACACGCCGGCTCGATGTGCCGGTAACGGCCCCCGTGCCCGTGGGGTCGCTGGTGGACGCCATGCGCGGTCTTCCGGGTGGCGAGCGCCTGCCGGCCATGCCGCTGGTGGCGGTCAACCGGCAGTGGGTCAGCGCTGAGACCGTCATCAACCCGCAGGATGAGGTGGCGGTCATTCCGCCGGTCGCCGGTGGCTGAGGTCGGCGGCGTACTCCACAGCGCGATCGTTTCCGCGCCCATCGACCTGTCCGCCCTCATTGCCCGCGCACAACACGAGGGGGTGGGGGCCCTGTCCATCTTTCTCGGAACCGTGCGCGACGTGAACGATGGACGGCTGGTGACCGGCATGGACTACGAGGCATACGAGGCAATGGCGGCGTCGGAGCTCGCCGCGGTGGCGGCGGAGGCCTGCGCCGAAACGCCGGGCCTGCGCGTCTGCGTGGAGCATCGCATCGGCACACTCGCGCTTGGTGACGTGAGCGTGGCCATTGTGGCCGCGCATGCCCATCGGGGGCCGGCCTGTGATGGCGCGCGCCGCATCATCGAGACGCTCAAGCAGCGCGTACCGATCTGGAAGCGTGAGCACTACGTGGAAGGCGACTGGACCTGGGTCGATCCCACCCGGACCGCCGGACGCGATGCCGGAACACTCGACACATCGGTGCCGCGCTGATGCAGGATCAACACGGCCGCCGCATCGAATACCTGCGCATCTCGGTCACCGATCGCTGCAACTTCCGGTGCCGGTACTGCATGCCGCTCGAAGGCCTGCCGTGGTTGCCCAAGCAGGACATTCTGCGCTACGAAGAAATCACGGCCATAGTGCGTGAGCTGGCGCCGCTTGGGCTGCGCCGCCTGCGCATCACCGGCGGCGAACCCACCATCCGCCCCGATCTGGCCGAGCTGGTGGCGCAGCTGCGTGCGGTGCCTGGCATCGAAGACATCGCGCTGTCCACCAATGGCGTGCGCCTGCCGGAACTGGCGCCGGCGCTGGCCGCGGCCGGCCTCGACCGCGTGAACATCAGCGCCGATTCCCTGCGGCCCGAGCGAGTGGTGGAGATTGCGCGCCGGGATCTGGGCTTTGATCTGGTGCGCGCAGCCAGTGCGGCCGAGTCGGCTGGACTTGCCCCCATCAAGATCAATGTCGTGGTCATGCGGGGCATCAATGACGACGAGGTCGGTGACTTTGCCGCGCTCACCCGCGAGCATCCGTGGCATGTGCGCTTCATCGAGCTCATGCCGGTGGGTGAGTTGCGCGAGCTGACCTGGGACCACGTCGTGCCCTCGGCCGAGATTCTGGCGCGGCTTGCGGCCCAGGGGCCGCTGGAGCCGTTTGCCGGGCCCGCGCGCGGCAATGGACCGGCCGTGTATCACCGCTACGCCGGAGCGCCTGGCAGCGTGGGCGTCATCACGCCCATGACGCACACGTACTGCGAGCGCTGCAACCGGGTGCGACTCACCGCAGATGGCCGGCTGCGGACATGCCTGTTCGGCGACCACGAAGTGCTGCTGCGCGACGCCCTGCGCCGCGGCGAGCCCCTGGCACCGCTGTTTGCCAAGGCGCTGGCGGAGAAACCGCTGGCGCACGAACTGCTGCAAATGCGCGTCGGCGGATTGAAGGCGCTCAGTCAGGTCGGCGGTTAGTCCCAGTCGCGTGTTGCTCGGTGCGTGGACACACTCTAAGTTGAGCACACGACACTCCTACTGGACACGCGGGGCCGAGTAACCGGCTAAGGAGTTTTCGGTCGTCGCCCCGCGCGGATCAGATCCTTCACAGCGCAGGTTTTCGCTTCGAGAGCCGTTCGGAGATCCGGCAGAACATGGTCAACAAGATCACGGTCGTTGGCGCGGGCAACGTGGGCGCCACGACGGCGCAGCGCATCGCCGAGAAGTCGCTCGGTCGCACGGTGGTGATGGTGGACGTGGTCGAGGGCATCCCGCAGGGGAAAGGCCTCGACCAGTGGGAATCGGCGCCGGTGGAAGGCTTCGACACCCGGGTCATCGGCACCAATGGCTACGAGGAAACGGCGGGCTCGGACATCGTGGTCATCACGGCCGGCATCGCGCGCAAGCCGGGCATGTCGCGTGACGACCTGCTGAACACGAACGCCGGCATCGTGAAGTCGGTGTCGGAGCAGATCAAGGCCACGTCGCCGAACGCCATCATCATCGTGGTGTCGAACCCGCTCGACGTGATGTGCTATGTCGCCAAGCACGTGACGGGCTTCCCGCGTGAGCGGGTGATCGGCATGGCGGGTGTGCTGGACACGGCGCGCTACCGTTCGTTCATCGCCGAGGCGCTCGACGTGTCGGTGCGCGACATCCAGGCCATGGTGCTGGGCGGTCACGGCGACACGATGGTTCCGCTGGTGTCGTACACCACGATCAGCGGCATCCCCATCCGTCAGCTGATGGGTGAGGAGCAGCTCGCGGCCATTGTGCAGCGGGCGCGCGACGGCGGTGCCGAAATCGTGAAGTACCTCAAGACGGGTTCGGCGTACTACGCGCCGTCGTCGGGTGCGGTGGAGATGGTCGAGGCCATCGTGCACGACCGCAAGCGCATCCTGCCCTGCGCCGCGTGGCTGGAAGGCGAGTACGGCATGTCGGGCCTCTTCCTTGGCGTGCCCTGCAAGCTTGGTCGCAACGGACTCGAGAAGGTGCTCGAGATCGAGCTCACCGCCGACGAGCGCGCTGCGCTCGAGAAGTCCGCGCAGGCGGTGCGCGAACCCATGGCTGCGCTCTCTCTCTGATCCGGTGAACCGGCGCCCGCACTTCGGTGCCGGCGCCGGTTTCTTCATCACATCCCGCTTATGTACGCACTCACGCGTTTCTGGCAGAGCACGATCGGCAAGAAGATCGTGATGGCCGTGACGGGGATCGTCGGCATCCTCTTCGTGCTCGGCCACATGTCCGGCAACTTCCTGATGTTCAAGGGGCAGGGGGCGATGCACGACTACGCGCTCCTGCTGCGCACGAGCATGCCATTGCTCTGGGCCGTGCGCCTGGGGCTGCTGGCCGCGGTCGCGCTGCACGCGCTGGCCGCGTACCAGCTGACCATGCAGTCGCGGGCCGCCCGGCCTCAGGGGTACGCCGTCAAGAACCCGCAGGTCACCACGCTTGCCGCGAAAACGATTCGCTGGGGCGGTGTGCTGCTGCTGGTGTTC
The DNA here is from genome assembly GCA_016741895.1 of Gemmatimonadaceae bacterium. GTDB lineage: Bacteria > Gemmatimonadota > Gemmatimonadetes > Gemmatimonadales > Gemmatimonadaceae > Gemmatimonas. The sequence continues at coordinate 8,991 of JACVCT010000044.1, forward strand.
ATCGTGTTTCACATCCTGCACATGACGCTGGGGACGGTGCATCCGCAGTTCACGCATCTCGACCCGTACAACAACCTGCGCCTCGGACTCGCCAGCCCGCTGGTGGCGGGTTTCTACCTGCTGGCCATGGCGGCGCTGGGGCTGCACCTGTATCACGGCGGCTGGGCGGTGCTGCGCACGCTCGGTGTCGCGCGCCCCTCCTCGTCACCGCTCAAGCGCCGCGTCGCGCTGCTGTTGGCCATCATCGTGGCCGGCGGCTTTGCCATCATTCCGCTGGCCACGCTGGCCGGCATGTTCCCGGAAGCCCCGGCGCTGGTGGAAGGCGCTGCGGACTCGCACACGGCCGCGGCGGAGACGCACTGACATGCTCGACCTGAATTCCAAGATTCCCTCCGGTCCGCTGGAGCAGAAGTGGGACAAGCACCGCTTCGAAATGAAGCTGGTGAACCCGGCCAACAAGCGGAAGCATTCCGTGATCGTCGTCGGCGCCGGTCTCGCGGGCGCCTCGGCGGCCGCCACGATGGCGGAGCTGGGCTACAACGTGTCCTGCTTCGTGTACCACGACTCGCCGCGTCGCGCGCACTCGATTGCGGCGCAGGGCGGCATCAACGCCGCCAAGAACTACCAGAACGACGGCGACTCCATCAAGCGCCTGTTCTACGACACCATCAAGGGCGGCGACTTCCGCGCCCGCGAGGCCAACGTGTATCGCCTCGCGCAGGTGTCGGTGAACATCATCGACCAGTGCGTGGCGCAGGGCGTGCCCTTTGCGCGTGAGTACGGCGGGCTGCTGGCCAACCGCTCGTTCGGTGGTGCGCAGGTGTCCCGCACCTTCTACGCCCGCGGACAGACGGGCCAGCAGCTGCTGCTGGGCGCCTATCAGGCCCTCGAGCGGCAGATCGGCCTCAAGAAGGTGCAGATGCACACCTTCGAGGAGATGCTCGAGGTGGTGGTCATCAACGGCCACGCGCGCGGCATCGTCACGCGCAACCTGCTGACGGGCAAGATCACATCGCACGCCGCCGATGCGGTGGTGCTGGCCACCGGCGGCTACGGCAACGTGTTCTTCCTGAGCACCAATGCCAAGTACTCCAACGTCACGGCCTCGTGGCGTGCGCACAAGAAGGGCGCGGCCTTCGCCAATCCCTGCTACACGCAGATTCACCCCACGTGCATTCCGGTGCACGGCGAGCATCAGTCGAAGCTGACGCTGATGTCGGAGTCGCTGCGCAACGACGGACGCATCTGGGTGCCCAAGAAGAAGGGCGACACGCGGCCGCCGGCGCAGATTCCCGATTCAGAGCGCGACTACTACCTCGAGCGCAAGTATCCGAGCTTCGGCAACCTCGCGCCGCGTGACATCGCGTCGCGCGCCGCCAAGGAAGCCTGCGACGATGGCCGTGGCGTGGGCCCGGGTGGGCTTGGCGTATACCTCGACTTCGCCGATTCCATCAAGCGTCTGGGTGAGAAGACCATTGCCGAGCGCTACGGCAATCTGTTCGACATGTATCAGCGCATCACGGACGAGAATCCGTACAAGCAGCCGATGCGCATCTACCCGGCCGTGCACTACACCATGGGCGGCCTGTGGGTGGACTACAACCTCATGAGCACCATCCCCGGCCTGCACGTGGCCGGCGAAGCCAACTTCTCCGACCACGGCGCCAATCGCCTCGGCGCGTCGGCGCTCATGCAGGGTCTCGCCGACGGCTACTTCGTGCTGCCGTACACCATCGGCGACTACGTGGCCAGCACCAAGCTCGAGCCGGTGGACACCTCGCACGCGGAGTTCCGCGCGGCGGAGGAAGCGGTGCGTGCGCGTCAGGCCCAGTTCCTGGGCATGAACGGCAAGCGCACGGTGGACTCCTTCCACAAGGAGCTCGGCAAGATCATGTGGGAGTACTGCGGCATGGCCCGTGATCGCGAAGGCCTCACCAAGGCCATCGGGCTCATTCAGACGCTCAAGGAAGAGTACTGGCAGAACCTGAACGTGCCGGGCAGCGCCGAGTCGCTCAACCAGTCGCTGGAGAAGGCGGGACGCGTGGCCGACTTCATCGAGCTCGGTGAGCTGATGTGCCGCGACGCGCTGCACCGCGAGGAGTCCTGCGGCGGACACTTCCGCACGGAGTATCAGGAAGAGGGCGAAGCCAAGCGCAACGACGACGAGTTCGCGTACGTGGCGGCCTGGGAGTATGCGGGTGAAGGCAAGGACCCGATCCTCAACAAGGAACCGCTGGAGTACGAGAACGTGAAGCTTTCCACGCGGAGCTACAAGTAATGAAGATCACGCTCAACGTGTGGCGCCAACCGGCTGCGCAGGCGCCCGGCAAGCTCGAGACCTATGTCCTCGAGGGCGTGAGCCCGGACATGTCGTTCCTCGAGATGTTCGACATGCTCAACGAGCAGCTCACCGAAACCGGCAAGGAGCCGGTGGCCTTCGCGCATGACTGCCGCGAGGGCATCTGCGGTTCGTGCGCGATGATGATCAATGGTCAGGCGCACGGTCCGTGGAAGGGCGCCGCGACCTGTCAGCTGCACATGCGGGCCTTCAAGGACGGGGACATCATCACGGTGGAGCCGTGGCGCGCGTCGCCGTTCCCCATAGTGAAGGACCTCGTGGTCAATCGCGGCGCCTTTGATCGCATCATCCAGGCCGGCGGATACATCTCGGCGAGCACGGGTGGTGCACGTGACGCCAACGAGATCCTCATCGGCAAGGATGTCGTGGAGGAAGCCATGGACGCGGCAGCCTGCATTGGCTGCGGCGCCTGCGTGGCCGCCTGCCCGAACGCCTCGGCGTCGCTGTTCACCGGCGCAAAGATCACCCATCTGGGTCTTTTGCCGCAGGGACAGCCGGAGCGCGAGAAGCGCGTGCTGGCCATGGTGGAGCAGATGGATCTCGAGGGCTTCGGTCACTGCACCCTGGCGGGCGAGTGCCAGGAGGCCTGCCCGAAGGAGATCAGCATCGACGTGATCAAGCGGATGAACCGTGACTACCTCGTGGCCAGTGCCAAGCGGCAGGAGCCGCGAGCCGTCTCGGGTGGAGCGGGCTGACGGCTCGTCACACGCTGCCGCCTGCGCGGCGTGAAGAACCGACCGATGGCTGCCGATGCGCTGTGCATTGGCAGCCATTGTCGTGAGGTGCTCTGTGATTTTGCTTTCAGCATGCACACGGTTCGCTGGGGAGCAGGCATTCGCTCACTTGGAGCGGCACTGGGTATCGTCCTGAGTCTTGCCGCGTCTGGCTGTGGCTCCGGGGCGGACAGGGCGCGCAGCACAGCTGCGAACGCCGAGCGTGGCCTCGCGTTGCTCAACGCCTTTCGTGATTCGTTGCCCACGCACAGCGGCAACCTGCTGCGCTGCACCAGCTGCCATCTCGACAATGGCACGCGCCCCGAGGCGCTTCCCTGGCTCGGCACCCTCGCGCGCTACCCGCAGTATCGCGCACGACCCGGCGTCGCCGAGTCCATCGAGCGGCGCATCAACGAGTGCATCGCGCGCAGTCTCGCCGGACAGATGATTGCCGAAGACGGACGGGACATGCGCGACATGGTGGCCTACATGGCCACGCTCAACGATCAGCCGCGCCCGCCGGCTCTCGAGCCGGTGACGCTGGCCGGTCGCGTCGATGAGGGCCAGCGCGCATACGCGGCGCAGTGCGCACGCTGCCACGGTGCGAATGGAGAGGGCGTGATTGCCGTGGCTCCGGCAGTGTGGGGGGCCGACAGCTACTCCGTGGGAGCAGGCATGGCGCGGCAATACACGCTGGCCACGTTCCTCCGGCACAACATGCCCTACGACAAGTCGGACACGCTCAGCGATCAGGAGGCCGCGGACATCGCGGCCTACGTACTGACGCAGCCCCGGCAGGATCATCCCGGCAAGGAACGCGACTGGCCAATGGGTGATGCCCCGTCAGATGTTGCCTATCCCACCACGGCGGCGGAGGCTGCGGGAGCGCGCCTGCCCGCACCACGCCCCCTCTTGCCACGGCGCGTACAGCCCGAGCCCACGGCCCGCTGACCCGTTATCGTTCCATTTCCGCCCCACCGCCGACCGGAGAGCGACCCATGCGTGACCGACGGGATTTTCTTGCGCGCTTCACCGCGCTCTGCGCGGCGCTGGGCCTTGGCAGTACGCGAGCCGGAGCGTCCGTTCCCGCGGAGCTGCAGGCCAACGCGCTCCGCGACGATCCCTGGATTTCGCGGCTGCGTGGGTCACATCGCGTGGTGTTTCATTCCCACCTGCCCACCGAAGGCCTCGCGCTGCGTTGGGCGCAGACCTATCTCGACACCCAACGCAGCAGCTACAGCATCGCGGAACACGACTGCAGTGTGGTGGTGGGCCTCAATGGCCGCTCCATCGGCTGGTTCTTCGGCGACGCCCTGTGGGCGGCGCAGGGCAGCATCGGCGATGTGATGGGCGCGCCAGGTCGCAGCAATCCGCAGCGCGCGCTGATCAGCAGTCTCGCTGAGCGCGGGGTGATTCTGCTGGCCTGCGGCAACTCCATTCGTGCCTCAGGCCAGCGATTTCTACCGGCCGCGCAGCGCGACGACGCGGCGGCGCGCAACGCCTTTGCCGAGCGCGTGCGCGCCACGCTGCTGCCGGGTGTGGAGGTCGTGCCGTCGATGGTGGTGACGTTGCAGCAGGCCCAGGATCGCGGCTGCCGGTACATCTACGCCGGGAGTTAGCGCAGCTGGTTCGCGCAGTCAGCCAGCGCCGGCGTTTGTCGCACTTGTTCGACGCGCTCGCTCAGCGCTGCCGCGTGATCACAAGTTCCACGCGCGTCGGAGCGAAACGCGACGTGAGCCGCGCCCGCAGGCGGCGTTCATCGGTGGCGGTTACCGCGCGCGACACCTGCATATGCACCACAAGCACTGGTGCCGACAGCGAATCGCCCGGTGTGCGTTGGTCGCCTTGCGCCACGGTCACCGACACGGCTTCCGGGAACTCCGCCTGGAGTTCGGTGAGCAACTGCGCGCGCGCGATCTGCGCCGTGCGCGTTGTGGACGCCTCGAGCTGCAGCTCACGGACCCGCTGCTGCAATTCTTGTGTCGTGCTGCTGAACAGGTCGCGCTGCAGGTCACGCTGCAAGTCGCGACGCAATGAGGCCACGTCGAGCTGATCGCCACCCACCTGCCGAATCCGCACGGTGGCGGCCCCGGAGGTTGGCCCCGAGAGCCGCGCCGCCAACTGCTCGGCGAAGTCGTCTGGTGGGGGCGTTCCTCCGAGCGTCAGTGAGAGCGTGCGGCTGCCCGCATCGACATCACTGGCCAGCAGCACGATGGACTGATTCGCAGAGAGTTCGCGCACGAGACGGCCGGCGGCGGCCGCAAAGAACTCCTGCTGCACAAGACGGTAGGCCAGCCAGGTGCTGGGAACCAGCATGATCGTCACGGCGACGCCTATGGCGAGGCGGGTGCGTCGACGTACCGCTTCATCCACGACACCACGCGAAGGCAGGCGCAGCACCTTCACCACCGACAGGGTCGCGAACGCGATGAACACCGCGTTGATGGAGAACAGATAGAACGCGCCGCCAAAATAGCTCAGGTTGCGTGACGCGAGACCGAAGCCGGCAGTACAGAGGGGCGGCATGAGCGCGGTGGCAATGGCCACACCGGGCACCACGTTGGAGACGTCGCGGCGCGTGAGGGCAACAATGCCGGCGGCGCCTCCAAAGAAGGCAATGAGCACGTCCCACAACGTGGGACTGGTGCGGGCCAGCAATTCAGACTGGGCCTGCGACAGCGGACTGACGGCGAAATACAACGTGGCCGTGGCGAGGCTGATGAAGACGAACAGGCCCAGCGTACGCAGCGCGCGCTTGATGAGCGCGAAGTCGTTCACCCCGGCGCCGTAGCCGATGGCGACGATGGGGCCCATCAACGGCGAGATGAGCATCGCGCCGATGATGACCGCCGTGGAGTTCACATTCAGTCCCACCGACGCCACGAAGATGGCGAAGATGAGCACCCAGAGGTTGGTGCCCGCGACCTGTACGCCCGCCTCGATGGCCTCGTGGATGGCGTCCGGCTCGCGCTGATCACGGCGCAAGTCGAACAGGCGGAGCACCCGCAGCACCTTCACGACTCAGATCCGGGGCAGGGTCACTCCGTGCTGGCCCTGGTACTTGCCCTTCTTGTCGCCATAGCTGACCTCGGGATCCTCGTCGCCGGTGAAGAAGACCACCTGGGCGATTCCCTCGTTCGAGTAGATCTTGGCCGGCAGCGGCGTCGTGTTCGAAATCTCGAGCGTCACATACCCTTCCCACTCAGGCTCGAAGGGCGTGACATTGGTGATGATGCCGCAGCGCGCGTAGGTGCTCTTGCCCACGGTGAGGGTGAGCACGTTCCGCGGAATGCGGAAGTACTCAACGCTTCGCGCGAGCGCGAAGGAATTGGGCGGGACGATGCACACATCGCCCTCGAACTCCACGAAGCTCTTGGGGTCGAAGTGCTTGGGGTCGACGATGGAGCTCAGCGCATTGGTGAAGATCCGGTACTCGGATGCCACCCGCATGTCGTAGCCGTAGGAGCTGACGCCGTATGAGATGACGCCCTGGCGCACCTGGCGGTCTTCGAACGGTTCAATCATGCCATGCTCGCGCGCCATGCGCGTGATCCAGCGGTCAGAGCAGAGCCCCATGTGGCGAAATGAGCTGAAGGTGAGCAAGCCTTTGGACCGTTCGGTCCAACCCCGAGACGAGCAACGATGGGCCCGAGGGCCCGGCGCGGTAACTTAGGGACCTGTCGTGTTTGGCGCCAAAGTCTGCGACGACAAGGCGGCCCCCATTTCGGCATTCGCGCTCAGTTTGGAGACGGGCCGAGCGAGCCGGTCCGTGCGAATCCGTGTTTGCAGGTTACTTCGCACAAAAACATCTTTGTGTGCTGTTGAGTGCGGCCGGTCCGGCGCATAGCTTCTTCCAGATCCTTTGTGAATTCTTTCACGAACTCCGGGACGATCCGGAGAGCGTGAGCGTGCGACGCATCTCCGCTGCTGCCTGATGCTCCGATCCTATCTGCCGGTCCTGCTGCTGCTTGGCTTCGTCATCCTGAACGCGGTGCTGATCCTCGGCATCAGCCACCTGACGACCAAGGCGCAGCCCACACCGGTCAAATCCCAGCCCTACGAGTCCGGTATCAGCCCCCTTGGTGATGCCCGGGATCGCTTCTCGGTGAAGTTCTATCTCGTCGCGATGCTCTTCATCGTGTTCGACATCGAGACGGTGTTCATGATCCCGTGGGGCGTGCACTTCCGTCAGCTCTCCTGCCAGGTGCCGCTCGTCAACGGAGTGTGCCCGACCGGGCAGCTGTCGTTCTTCGGTCTCGGGGAAATGTTGGTGTTCGCGCTCATCCTCGTGGTGGGCTTCATCTACGTGTGGAAGAAGGGAGCGCTGACGTGGGACTGACCCAGGCCACGGATCGTCGCCTCGTGCAGATGGACCCCGGCTCGCAGGACGGCTGGGTCACGACGCGGCTCGACTTCCTCGTCAACTGGGCGCGGGCCGGCTCACTCTGGCCCATGCCCTTCGGCACCGCCTGCTGCGCCATCGAGTTCATGGCCACGGCTGCCAGCCGCTTCGACCTCTCGCGCTTCGGCATGGAGCGCCTGAGCTACTCGCCGCGTCAGGCCGACGTGCTGCTCTGCGCCGGTCGCGTGCCGCTCAAGCTGGCCCCCGTGCTGCGTCGCATCTATCAGCAGATGCCGCAGCCCAAGTGGGTCATCTCCATGGGCGCCTGCGCCTCGACGGGCGGCATGTTCGACAACTACGCCGTGGTGCAGGGCATCGACACCATCATTCCGGTGGACGTCTACGTGCCGGGTTGCCCGCCAAGGCCGGAAGCGCTCATGCACGCCATCATCATGCTGCAGAAGAAGGTGATGACGGAGCGTCTCAAGGACAGCACGCGCCACGTGGAGATCGAGCCGGATCCGTCGAGCCAGCTCTACATTCCGCCTTCGCGCATCGACGAGTTGTCGGAGCCCTTCGGCAACTCGGTGCACCAGACCCGTTCCGCGCCATGACGACTCCGGTTCCGGGAAACGACGTGAGCAGCACGTCGCCGGTCATGGCAGCCGTTGCGGCCGACGCCAACGGCTCGCCCATCACGCCGGTCAACATTCCACGCACCGGCGCGCCGGCCAATCCGACCGCCGCCGTGCTGGCGGCCCGCTTCGGGTCGGCGATTACGCGCGTTGAGGTGATCTGGGGTGAGACCATCGTCTACGTGACCCGCGAGGCCCTGCACGCGGTGGTGCGCTGGCTGCACGACGAGCCCAGCGAACGCTATGACTATCTCGTGGATGTCACCGCCGTGGAGTACCGCGGCGGCGGACGCCCGCTCGAGGTCGTGTGGCATCTGCGCGCCCTGGGTCACCGGCGCTTTCTGCGTCTCAAGGTGGAGCTCGAGCCGGGCACGCCGCTCGAAGTGCCGAGCGTCATGGACATTTACAGCGGCGCCAACTGGCTCGAGCGCGAGTGCTTCGACATGTTCGGCATCCGCTTCGAGGGACATCCGGACCTGCGGCGCATTCTCATGTGGGAGCAGTACCGCGAAGGCTTTCCGCTGCGCAAGGATTTCCCGCTGCGCGGACGTTTCTCGCGGTCCGAGCAGCTCAAGCAGGCGCTGTCGGCCGACCCGGAGGCGCGCTATTCCATGGAAGAACTGAGCATCGCCGAGGCCTTCGACTCGCTGCCTGAAGACATGAAGCGTCGCCTTCGCGAGCAGTCGGCCACGCAGCCGCTGGTGGAGGGCGAATGAGCGCGCGTCGCACCATCGAAGTGGCCCTTGGCACGAGCGGACTGGACGCGCAGGGCGTACCGCTGCGCGCACCGCTGGTGGCGCAGGGCGGGGCCGCCGTGGCGCGTGAGGGCACGGGCACGGCGCTCGCCCCGCATGGCGGGGAGCCCGAGTTCGACGCCGATCACATGCTCATCAACATCGGACCGCAGCACCCTGCGACGCACGGCGTGCTGCGTCTCGTGCTCGAGCTCGATGGCGAAACGGTCGTGCGATGCATTCCGCACATCGGCTATCTGCACTGCGGCTTCGAGAAGATCGGCGAGTACCGCCAGTACAACCAGATCATCCCCTGGACGGACCGCGAGGACTACCTCAACTCGCCGGGCAACAACGTCGCCTTCGTGCTTGGCGCCGAGCGACTGTTCGGCGTGGGCATGACCGAGCGCACGAAGGTGCTGCGCGTGATGCTCATGGAGCTCTCGCGCATCATGTCGCATCTGGTGTGGCTGGGCACGACATCCGTGGATATCGGCGCGTTCACGCCGTTCCTCTGGTTGTACCAGGAACGTGAGAACATCTACAACCTGCTCGAGGGTTGGGTGGGGGCGCGTCTCACCACGACGGCCACCCGTGTCGGTGGCATGGCTGCCGATCTCCCCGATGGCTGGATGGACGGCCTGCGTGCCTTCCTCAAGGGCTTCCCCAAGACCCTCGAGGAGTCGGTGCGCATGCTCGAGACCAACGCCATCTGGGCGGGTCGCACCGTGGGCCTTGGCGCCATGAGTGCGCAGGAGGCGGTGAACGCCGGCCTGTCGGGACCCATGCTGCGCGCATCGGGCGTGGCCTATGATGTGCGCAAGGATTTCCCGTACCTCGACTACGAGACCTACGACTTCGACGTGCCCGTGGGCACCCAGGGCGACGTGTACGATCGGTTTCTCGTGCGCGTGGAGGAGATGCGCCAGAGTGTGCGCATCCTCGAGCAGGCCGTGCAGCGCCTGCCGGGTGGCCCCATCAACATCGACGACCCGCGTCTCATTCTGCCGCCCAAGCACAAGGCGACGAGCGAGATGGAGTCCATGATCCATCACTTCAAGCTGGTGATGGAAGGCCCGCGTCCGCCCGTCGGCGAATGTTATGTGGCCGTCGAAAGTCCCAAGGGTGAGAAGGGCTACTACTTCGTGAGCGATGGAACGAGCAAGCCGGTGCGCTGGCGCATCCGCCCGCCGTCGTTCGTGAATCTCTCGGCCATCCCGCAGATGGTCGAAGGACACCTGTTGTCCGACGTGATCGCGATCAACGCGAGCATCGATATCGTCATGGGAGAGATCGACCGATGAGTCACGGTCCATCGGCGAGCGGCGGCGCCATCGTGGCGGCACCGCCGCACGGACATCATCACGACGAGCCGCACGAGCCCGTTTTTGTCGGCGCGGCGCGCGACGAGCTCGACAAGATTCTCTCGCGCTATCCCACCAAGCAGGCGGCGCTGCTGCCCGCGCTGTGGATGCTGCAGGATGCGCGTGGCTGGGTGAGTGAGCAGGGCATCGAGGAAGTGGCGCGCGTGCTGGAGCTGACGCCCGCCTACATCAAGGGCGTGGTGAGCTTCTACACCATGTATCACCAGCACCCGGTGGGGAAGCACTTCATCCAGGTGTGCACCACCACGCCGTGCAACGTGTGCGGCGCGGAGGATGTGGTGAAGAGCTTCCTCGAGCATACCGGCTGCGGTGACCTTGGCCTCACCAGCGCCGACGGCCGCTTCACGGTCATCGAGGTGGAGTGCCTCGGGGCCTGCGGCTTTGCCACGCCGGTCATGATCAACAACGACTTCATCGAATCGGTGACCCCCGAATCGGTGCCGCGCCTTCTGTCGGAGCTGAAGTAATGGGCTATCCGCATCCTCCCCATCCGCGTGAGACGCCGGTGCTGTCGAAGTACTTCGGCGACGCCGAGGCGCGCACGCTGTCCGGCTGGCGGGCCCGCGGCGGGGATGAGGGTGGCCCTTTTAAACAACTGACGCTGCCGACGAACTGACGCGTGGAGACTTAGTAGTGGGGTCCGCAAGCGTCTAATAATATAAATAAACCAATTAGTCGCACACAATGCCTCAACAACGTCAGACGGACAAATCACGCGCCACA
>JACVCT010000373.1 GCA_016741895.1 Gemmatimonadaceae bacterium
CCGCTGGGCGCCGGGGTTGTACACAACGGGCAATCGGCTGCGCGGGGAGGTGGGCTCGTGACCCGGGGTGGCGAAGCCCGGCTGGGGCCTCCAGGCAGGCGGCACCGCATCCAGGGTTCCCGTGGTCACGTTGAGCGACGGGAAGTCCATGGCCACCTGCGTGCGCCCCGGATACTGCACCCGCGAGCCGCCGACGTTGATCTGCGCCGGCCCCAGCTTGGTCTGGTAGTTGAGCTGCGAGCGGATGGTGGCGTTGGCCGCCACCGGGTTCACGGTGGTGTTGCGCTGCACCTGCGTGTTCTGCACCCAGTTGAGACGGGCCGTGAGCTTGGTGTTGCGCGAGAAGTCCTGGTTGTGGTTCCAGGTGTACGAGGTATTGGTGGTGCCGTTGCCAAGGCTCATGTACGACGCGGCGAACTCACCATTTATGAATCGATCAATCCAGCGGTAGCGCCACTCCGCGTTGCCACGAAGGAAACCCGGGTCGACATCAGACTGGCGCGCGCCCGATCGCCAGTCGAACGACACCTCGGCGTTCATGTAGTCGTTGATGGCGAAGAAATAGCCGAGATTCTGCAGGCTGCGGCGATACGAGGGACTGTTGCGCAGCAGCTCGGCCACGCCGAATCCGGGCGTGAGCAGGCCACTGCGGCGTCCGGAGCGCACGTCCTGGAAGAAGAACGGGATCCAGAACACCGGCACTTCGCCGATGTACAGAATGCCCGGCCGGGCCACCATGATGTTCTGCGACACGAACTTCATGTCGCGCGTTTCAAAGTGAAAATGCGGCTCGGTGTGATCGCAGTACGTGAAGGAGCCGTTGCGCGCGAACACCAGATGCCGGCCACTGACCATGGTGTCGGACACGATGGCACTGCGCCGCGCGCTCATGTACAGGCGCTGCCCCGACTCGAAGCTGGTGGCGAAGGCGCCGGTGATGCCGGAGCGGGATTCGAGATCGTATTCGATGCGCTCGTTGGCCAGGAAGTCGTCGGCGTCGCGCTGCGAAGGGTCGCGCAGCAACACCGTGTCACCCATGGCCAGCACCTTCTTGGTGGAGTCGTTGTACACAATGGAATCGCCCACCAGCATGGTCTCGTCACGCTGCACGGCCGAGGGCTTGCCCTTGAGCACCAGCACGCGGGACGCCGCGTCGAAGCGCACGGTATCGCCCTGGTACTGCACCGAGCGGTAGCCATCGAGCTCCATGAGGCGCCGCATGACTGAGTCGGGCGTGGCCCAGGTGAAGACCGTGCGATCCTTGCTCAGCGGCTTCGTGCTGTCGCCCGGCGCGCGCTGTCCGGCGCGGCCGGTAGCAGGCGGCTGGCCTGGCCGAACGGGAATGGCCTGCGCATGGGCACGAGTGACCGGCGTCACGGAGAGCGCGCCAGTCAACACCACGGTCAGGTTGAGAGCGCGCCGCAGCCGACGCACGAAAGCCACCGCAGCGCTCACGCGACCTCGGCGGCGAGACTGCGCTCCCGGCGCCGGACGATGAGGCGGGAGAGGCCAATGGACACTTCGTACAACCCGTACAGCGGAATGGTGAGCAGCAGCAGCGAGGTGGGATCGCTACCAGGCGTAATGACCGCCGCAGCAATGAGGCAGCCCACCGCTGCATGACGGCGGAACTTGGCCAGGAAGTGCGGCTGCACGATACCCAGGGCCGAAAGCAGCGCGATGACCACCGGCAACTCGAACACGGCCCCGAACGCCAGACACATGGCAATGACGAAGCCGATGTAGTCCTTGACCGTGGGCATGATTTCCACGACGCCACTTTGGAAGGAGGCGAAGAAGCCAAGCGTCACCGGCACCACGTACTTGAAGGCCAGCGTGGCACCGGCGAGAAACAACATGGCCGCCCCAACCAGTGCCGGGATGACCACCTTCTTCTCGTGCGTGTACAGGGCCGGCGAAAGGAAACCCCAGATCTGCCACACGATGACCGGCGAGGCGGCGATGAGCCCCAGCGTGATGGCCGCGTTCATGGCGATGTCGAACAGATCGGCCGGGTGCGTCACGATGAGCTTGCCGCGAATGAACGGGCGGATGGGCTCAGACAGGATGGCCACCACGTCGATCTGCTTGGAGAAGATCAGGAAGAACGACACACCGATCCCGATGGCCAGGGCCACCGCGACCTTGAACAGGCGCCAGCGCAGCTCCTCGAGGTGCTCGAGGAAGGGCATCTCGCCCGGATTGTTACCGGCCATGGTGGCTGTGCGCGTGGTCGTTCATGCAGCAGTTACCGCAGGGTCTTGAGCGTTTCCGTAGCCAACTCGGCTTCATCACTGCGCGGGTAGCGGGCCACGACCTGCTCGAGCAGCTGACGGGCCTGCGGGGTGTTGCCCTGCTTGATCAGCAACTGCGCCCGCTTGTAAAGCGCCGTGGGCGCCTTGGGTGCATTGGGATAGGTGCTCACCACGGCCGCGTACGCCGCATCCGCCGCCGCGATGTTGTTCTCCTTGGCCAGCGACTCCGCAATCCAGAACTGCGCGTCGGGCGCATAGTCTGAATCGGGATAGTTGGTGAGCAGTTCCTGAAACAGCGTGCGCGCGGTGGCGCTGCTGCCGCGCGTGAGCTGGTCACGCCCGTTCACGAACAGCTGGCTGGGCCCGGGTGTGTTGGACGCGTTCGTCGTAGTGTCCGGACGCGCCGCCTGTGCGCCGGTGGACGTGGCGGGTGGCGTGGACCGCGAGCCTGCTGGCGCCGATGGCGCACCACAGGGGGGTGCCCCCCCGGTAGGCGGCACGACGGCCGCCGCCGCCCGCGGGCCCTCCACATCGGCCCGCAGGCCCGCAATCGCTGCCCGTCTCTGGGCCCACACCGCCTGCGCCCCGCGCACCTGCGCCCCCACGGCCCCGGACGCCCCCCGCACGCGCC
>JACVCT010000374.1 GCA_016741895.1 Gemmatimonadaceae bacterium
CGTCTATCGTGCGACGCAGCATGGCCCGCGCCCGCCGCAGCTGCGCGAACTGCTTGGCCGTGAGACCCACAGCCAGCACGAAGCGGCGCTGCAAGGTGCGAAGCGCCACGCCGGACGCCGCCGCCACTTCGGCCATGGGCGCCTGTCCGCCACTGGCCACGAGATGATCCACGGCACGTGCCACCGCGTCGTCCACCAGACCGCGAGATACTTTCCTGCGCGCGAGCACGCGCGCGGTTTGCGCGCCCACCCAGCCATCGAATGCCGCATGCACCGCGGCGTCGCCCTGCGGCAGCGCCGCCTCCACCGCCCGCGACAGCACGTCGGCATGCGCCCCCACCACCTCGGCCAGCGTCGGACTGACGTCGCGCAGCGACGCCGCCGGCACTCCCAGCACCGCCGCGCCACTCTCCGCACGAAAACGGATGCCCACATAGCGCGTGCCCGGCTGCACCGGCACATCCTGCGGTGCGCGTGTGATGCCACGCACCACCGTCGCCACGACGCGCCACGTCTCACCAACCCGTACGCACACCGCCAGCAGCGACACACAGCCATCCGGCCACACGCGATGCACGAACTCCGCATGCGGCAGCGCGTGGATGTCGAAGCGCCAATACGCAGACACCACCGGAGGCGTCTGTGGCCCCGGTGGTGTCTCGTGATACGACAGTGGCGCTGACACGAGCGACTTACACCGCCTCGTACTTCGCCGTGATGATGCTCTTGAGACCACCGCGCACGTTGAAGTCGCCCACCACCGTCATGGCCCGCGGCTGACAGGCCGCCACCAGATCGTCGAGAATGCGATTCACCACGCGCTCGTAGAAAATGCCGTCGTTGCGGAAGCTCCAGAAATAGAGCTTGAGGCTCTTGAGCTCGAGACAGCTCGCCGCCGGCGTGTACGTGATGCGAATGGTGGCAAAGTCCGGCGCACCACCCTCCAGCAGCTTGAGCTCCGCCGCGTCCGTCTCCACGCCACCCAGGGGGCACAGCGACGTGAACTCGTCGGTCTCCATGTAGATCTCATAGGCCCGATCCGCATAGGGATTCGGGAACGTTTCCAGCAGTTCAGGCTTGGGCATGGCTGAAAACTAACGCGGCCCCGTCAGGGGTCGCAGGGCGTGCATCCATGCCGCGACACGACGCGGCGGTCCAGCGTCAATTCCCGCGCAGGCGCCGCGACCACTCGTCCAGCAGGTTCCGCTCGGCCAGCGTGAGACTGTCCATGCCTTCGGCGGCGATCTTGTCCAATACGGCATCGAGCGCCGTGGCCGGCTCCGGCACCACCGCCGCCGGCGCGCTCTGAGGCTTGGGCGCCGGCTGCTGCGGACGTGCACGTGCCACCGCCGCCTTGCTCTGCGCCACGATGTCGTCCACTTCCCGCTCGCGCGGACGAGCCGACGACTTGGGCACCGCACGCGGTGGTTCGTCGCCGTAGTCGGGGGCCGGCGCAATGCGATTGCGGAAGCGACCCAGGCTGCCCGCGCTGGGCGCGCGCAGGTACACCCAGCCGGCAATCATGCCGCCGATGTGCGCCGCGTACGCCGTACCGCCAAGACTGCCCGCATCCACCACGGCCATGGTGATGTTGATGAGCGCCATGAACACCACCAGCCAGCGCACCTTCATGGGCACCACGCCGAAGAACAGCACCTCGTCGTCGGGCCAGCGCGAGGCATACGCCACCGCCACACCGAGAATGGCCGCCGACGCACCAACGAGCAGACCACCGCCCTGTTGGAACATGGCGTGAAAGGCCCAGCCGCCAAGGCCGCACCACAGGTAGTACCACGTGAAGGTGCTCGCGCCCCACGCGGCTTCCACACGCGGACCGAACAGCCACAGCGTCCACATGTTGAGCAGCAGGTGCATGAGGCCCCCGTGCACGAACATGTAGGTGCCAAGCGTCCACATGGCACCCGACGCCACGTCTCCCGAGGCATAGCCGAACCAGCGCGCCATGTTCGCGTCACCCACCAGCGTGGCCTGCACGAAGTACACGCCCACGCACAGCCCGATCAGCCAGTACACGGCGCTCGGGGAGCGGGGAGAGTCAAACTCGTCGTAGGTGACGTACGCCATGGCGATGGGACAGAGCCGGCACCGCAACGGGCGCCCGGACGGGACGCTCAGGACGGGCGCGTGTGATGCGACGAAGCGAGGGCCAACTGCACGATGCGTTCGCAGAGGTCCGGAAACAAGACACCGGCTGCGGCCGCGGCCTGCGGAATGAGACTGGTGGGCGTCATGCCCGGCAACGTGTTCGCTTCCAAACACCAGGGCTGGCCGGTTGGGTCCAGCCGGAAATCGATCCGGGCATAGCCCCGCAGCTTGAGTGCCGCGAACGCCCGACGCGCCTGATCAGCCAGCTTGCTCTGCACGTCCGCTGACAGTTCGGCCACGAACTCCCGCGCCATCCCCGGCGTGTACTTGCACTCGTAGTCGTACAGCTCCTTCACCGGCTGGATCTCGATGGTCGGCAGCACGGCGTCGCCGAGAATGCCCACGGTGAGCTCCTGCCCGGGCACAAAGCGCTCGATCATGACCTCGTCATCGAACCGGAACGCTTCCGCCACCGCCGCCGCCAGCTCCCCGGGCTCGCGCACGATGGACAGGCCCACCGTGCTGCCCTGCTTGCTGGGCTTGACCACCACCGGCCAGTCGAGATGACGCCCCACCTCGTCCGGGTCGAGCGCCGAGCCGTCGGAGGGCGCCATGAGCCAGTTGGCCGTGGCCACCCCGGCCGCGCGCAGCACCACCCTGCTCAGGTGCTTGTCCATGGCCAGGGTGCCTCACCGATTGCCACTGCCGTGGCATGGAGCCCCCCCCATGGCCCGTAGGGCGCGAAGTGTTCAGTCTTG
>JACVCT010000045.1 GCA_016741895.1 Gemmatimonadaceae bacterium
ATGGTGGCCTTGGTCTCCTCCTTCACGCGCGCCTCCACGGCCGGGTCGCCGTTCCAACCGGCATAGACGAAGGCGCCGGGCCCCTCCATCACTTCCTTGAAGCGCTCATAGCTGATGGGCTCACGGATGCTGTTGGCCTCGAGTCGTGCGCGGGCAGCGGCCAGCATGTCGGCCTGGATCTGCTCCAGCACCACCGGCAGCTCCGTGCGCAGTGTCTCGAAGGCAATCGGACGCTTCTCGCGCGTGTCACGGCGCACCAGCATGCCACTCTGTTGCGCGAGGTCGCGCGGACCGATCTCCATGCGCAGCGGAATGCCACGCAGTTCCCAGTGGTAGTACTTGGCGCCGGGCTTGATGCCCACGCGGTCGTCCACATGCACACGGATGCGCTCGTGATCCGGGCGCTTGAAGCTGCCCAGGTCCTCGGCAATGCGCTTGGCCGCTTCGATGGTGGCCACCTTCTCCTCGTCGGTCTTCCAGATGGGCACGATGACCATCTGGATGGGCGCAAGGCGCGGAGGCAGACGCAGACCCGCGTCATCGCCATGGGTCATGACGAGACCGCCGATCATGCGCGTGGACACGCCCCAGGAGGTGTTCCACGCGTGATCCATCTGGCCGGCCTCGTTCTGGAAGGTCAGGTCGAAGGCCTTGGCGAAGTTCTGCCCCAGGTTGTGCGAGGTGCCGGCCTGCAGCGCCTTGTTGTCCTGCATCATGGCTTCGGTGCAGTAGGTGCGCAGCGCGCCCGCAAACTTCTCGGCGTCCGTCTTTTGACCGGTGATCACGGGCATGGCCATGTACTCCTCCATGAACGTGCGGTACACGCCGAGCATGCGACGTGTCTCCTCTTCCGCCTCATCGTGCGTGGCGTGCGCCGTATGGCCCTCCTGCCAGAGGAACTCCATGGTGCGCAGGAAGAGGCGCGTGCGCATTTCCCAACGCACCACGTTGGCCCACTGGTTGTACAGCAGGGGCAGATCGCGATAGCTCTGCACCCACTTGGCGAACATCGAGTAGATGATGGTCTCCGAGGTGGGGCGCACCACCAGGCGCTCCTCCAGCTGCTTGCCGCCACCGTGCGTCACCACCGCGCATTCGGGCGCAAAGCCCTCCACATGCTCGGCCTCCTTGGAGAGGAAGCTCTCGGGGATGAACAGCGGGAAGTACGCGTTCACGTGGCCGGTGGCCTTGAACATGTCATCCAGCGCGCGCTGCATGCGCTCCCAGATGCCGTAGCCCAACGGACGAATGACCATGCAACCGCGCACCGGCGAGTAGTCTGCCAATTCGGCGCGCAGCACCAGTTCGTTGTACCAGTCGCTGAAGTTTTCAGCGCGTGGGGTCAGCTTCTTGTCGTCACTCATGGCTGGACTCGTGAGGCATGGATGCCCAGGCCACGAGGGCCTCGAGCGAGGAGAAAACCAGATCGTCGTGTGCCGAGCGCCGCACCCGCCACGGGGCCTCGGCGGACGACGGATCAACGATCACAAAGGCGCGGGCGTCGGCCTTCCGGCCCGCTTCCAACTGCTTGTCGAGCTTCTGGCTGCGCAGGGTGAACTCCACGGCGCAGTCGGCGTCACGCAGCGCCCGTGCGGTGCGCAGCGCTGCCTGCGGCGCGTCGCCCGTGTCCGGGGACTGCGCCACCCAGAACGCGGGTGCAGCGGGTACCGCGTGCAACAGCCCACGGCTTCGCAGCAGTTCACCGATCACCACATCGCCCATGCCGAAGCCGAGCGCCGGAAGATCGGTGCCGCCGAGCGACTTGAGCAGATTGTCGTAGCGCCCACCACCACAGATGGCGCGGAACTCGCCCACGTTGTCGAAGAGTTCGAACACGATGCCCGTGTAGTACGCGAGACCGCGCACGATGGTGAGGTCGAACTGGACCCACGCTGCCACACCCAGGGCGTCGAGATACGCGAGGTACTGACGGAAGCGCTCCACGTGTTCGCGCACGGCTGGTGCGTCGCCGTACCGCGCTGCCACGGTCGCGAAATCCAGTGTGCCGAAGCCAAGCACCGTGTCCACGGTGTTGGCGTCGAGCCCGGCCGCTGCGAGCTTCTCCGCGGATACCTCGCGCGGCTGACGCTCCAGCTTGTCGAGCACCGCGTACACCGCGGCCCACGAAGACTCGGCAATGCCGAGATGACTCAGCAACCCGTTCAGCAGGCGCCTGTCACTCACCCGCGCGCGCACATCCCGGTCGCTCAGGCCGAACGCGCGCATGATCTCGATGGCGATGGACAGCAGTTCGGCGTCGGCCAACACGTCGGCCTCACCCACGATGTCCACGTTCAACTGGAAGTGCTCGCGCAAGCGCCCCTTCTGCGTGCGCTCGTAGCGGAAGAGCTGCGGAATGGCGAACCAGCGCACCGGCTTGCGCAGCGCCTGCGCCTTTGCTCCCACCATGCGCGCAAACGTGGGCGTCATCTCCGGACGCATGGCCACCGCGCGATCACCCTTGTCGGTGAAGTTGTACAGCTGGGTGACGATCTCCTCACCGCTCTTCTGCGTGTACAGCTCGAGCGGCTCGAGCGGCGGACCATCGTACTCCTGAAACGCATAGCGCCGCACGACGCGGCGCCAGGTATCGAAGATGTGGGCTCGTTCGGCGAACTGATCAGGATAGAAGTCGCGAAATCCCGGGAGCGGCTTTTGTGACATCCCGGAAAGTTACCGAGCTACAGGAGGCACCTGCAACCGTTCCATGGCATCCCCCACGGTGTGGAAGGAGCCAGTCACCAGCACGGTTGCGGCTTCCGCACGTGCCTCGGCCAGTGCACTCGAAAAATCGTCGGCCCGCGTGACTGGCAGCCGCTCGCCCTCGGCCCAGGCCAGCACCTCGTGCAGGTCCCAGCTGCGATTGATGGGCGCGGTGGGCGCCATGGTCACCACGATGCGTTCCGCCACGCGGGAGACCGCCTGCAGAATTCCCCGCCAGTCCTTGTCGCGCAGCACACAGACGACGGCCGTGACCGGATGCGGCACACCCACGGCGAGCAGATTGTTCACCACCGTGGCGGCCCCGTCGGCATTGTGCGCCACATCAAAGAGCCAGGGCGGCGCGTGGTGAAATCGCCCGGCCAGCCGGACGCCGTGCAGGGCCTCCTGTGGTTCCTCCGCCAGTGACGCCCAGGGGGCGCCCGCGCTTCGCAGCATGGCCAGCGCCACGGCGCAATTGTGGGCCTGAAACTGCCCCACCAGCGGCGTCAGCAGCTCACGTGACCGGCCGTTCACGGTGAGGGTGAACCGTGTGCCGACCGACTCCACCCTCACCTGCTCCACCTGCCAATCCCGGCCCGTGACCAGAATGGGCGAACTGCCTGCCGCCTCGGCGTGTGCCTGCAACACGGCGCGGATTACCGGATCGGTCTCGCCAATCACCGCCGCGCATCCCGGCTTGTAGATGCCCGCCTTTTCGCCGGCAATGGCCTCGAGGGTGTCACCCAGAAACTCGAGATGGTCGTACCCGATCTGCGTGACACCGGCCGCAACCGGATGAACGAGATTCGTGGCGTCCAGCCTGCCTCCAAGGCCCACCTCCACCACGGCCACGTCGATCCCGGCCTCCGCGAAGTGGTGCAAGGCCATGGCGGTCGTGGCCTCGAAAAACGTCGCCCCCAGTTCGGCCACGAGCGGTTCGTGTGTTTCGAGCCAGCGGGTGACAGCCTCGTGCGCAATGGGCACCCCATCCACCACGATGCGCTCGCTGAAATCGACGAGATGTGGCGAGGTGTACTTGCCGACGCGCCGTCCGCCATGGCGCAGGATGGCATCGAGCGTGGCCACCGTGCTGCCCTTGCCGTTCGTGCCCGCGACGTGGAACACGGGATACTGACGCTGCGGATTGCCGAGGGCGTCGAGCAGCGCGGCCATGCGCTCGAGACCAAGCCGCCATGCGCCGCCCGTGCGCGAAAACAAGCGTCGGAGCGCGGCATGATAGGCCGACTCCGACGCAAGGCTGGCCGCCTCCTGGAGAGGCGGCGGCGCCAGTGGATGACTCAGGGGTTGACCCATGCGGGGATCACCCGATGCCGCCCCGTCAGGTTTCCTGCTGGGAATACCCCGCCGCAGCGGCCGGCTTGCCCGTCATGTTGCGCAGCAGGCGCGCAAGCGTGCTCTTGAGCTCCTTGCGGTGCACGACACGGTCCACCATGCCCTTCTCGACCAGGAACTCTGCGGTCTGGAAGCCTTCGGGCAGATCCTGGCCAAGCGTCTGCTTGATGACGCGCGGACCGGCAAAGCCGATGACTGCGCCGGGTTCAGCGATGATGGCGTCACCCAGCATGGCGAAGCTCGCGCTCACACCACCGGTGGTGGGGTTGGTCAGCACCGAGATGTAGGGAATGCGGCGCTCGGCGAGTTGGGAGAGCACGGCCGAGGTCTTGGCCATCTGCATCAGCGACAGAATGCCCTCCTGCATACGGGCACCACCTGAGGCGGACACCACCACGAGCGGATGCTTTCGCTCGAGTGAGCGCTGACCGAGCCGCGCAATCTTCTCCCCCACCACCGAGCCCATGGAGCCGCCCATGAACGCGAAGTCCATGATGCCGATGCCCACCGGCATGCCCTCGAGCTGACCGGTCACCGTGAGAATGGCGTCGGTGTCACCCGCGTTGGCCAGTGCCTTCTTGAGGCGTCCCGGGTAGTCGGGAAAGCCGAGCGGATCCACTGAGCGCAGCTCGCCACCGACCTCGAGCATCGTCCCCTCGTCGAGCAGGAACGACGCATAGTCGAACGCCCGCAGCCGGCGGTGATAGTCGCACGCCGGGCAGACGTTGAGATTGCGCAGGAACTTGTCACGGATGTCCGTGTGATCGCAGGCCTCGCACTTCTCCCAGGTATCCCGTGGGATTTCGAGCCGCTCGCGGAGCGGCTGGCGGGGCTTCTTTTCCTTCCGGAACCAGGCCATAGACCGTGAAAGATCGAAAGACGCCGGGCGGAAGGCTAGGCCTTGCGCGCCGGCGTCCGGGTATTTGGGGGGCTCAGAGACCGAGGGCGTCCGGCTGCCCCCGACCCTCGGCGGAGATGCGCAGCAGAACAGCCACGGCCAGCCAGCTCACCATGAGGAAGGATCCGCCGTAGCTGAAGAACGGCAGCGGAATGCCCGTGACCGGCATGAGGTTGAGCGTCATGCCGACGTTCACCATGACGTGCACGAACCAGGCCGACATGAGCCCGAAGGCCACCAGGCTCGGAAACATGTCGGCGGCACGGCTGGCCACCCGCGTGCTGCGCAGAAAGAGCGCGAGGAAGAGGCCGAGCGCCAGCGACACGCCAATGAACCCGAGTTCCTCGCCGACAATGGAGAAGATGAAGTCGGTCTGACGTTCGGGAATGAACTCCAGGCGCTTCTGGGTGCCCATGGTAAAGCCCTTGCCGAACAGGCCGCCCGAGCCGATGGCCACCTTGCTCTGCGTCACGTTCCAACCGGAGCCCTGACTGTCGATGGACGGGTCGAGGAACACGAGCAGCCGCTTCTGCTGGTATGGCTTGAGCGTATCCCACAGCAGCGGGGCCACCACACCCATCCCCACGTTGGCCAGCACCAGCGCCACGCCCTCCACGAGGTAGGGTCGGTACCAGAACACAAGCGCCACCAGCACAAGGAACCACGCCCCCCACACGCCCGTGCTGAAGGCCAGGATGAGGCTGATGCCCGGACTGGCGAGCATTAGCAACAGAGGCCAGGGCACGCCGGCCCAAAAGAGCATGGCGAACAGGATGCCGATGAAGGTGAGCGCCGTACCCAGATCCTTGGTGGCCAGCACCAGCACCCAGGGCACCGCCACCACCATGAGCGGCTTCCAGAGCTCACGCAGTGTGGTCACGGTGTCGCGCTGCGCGGCCAGTACACGTGCCAGCATGAAGGTCGTGGCCAGCTTGGCCAGTTCGGCCGGTTGCCCAAGCCGCACGCCGCCAATGGTGAGCCATTGCTTGGTACTGGCCGCGGTGCCGGCACCCGTACCAAGGAATTGCAGGGCCACCAGCATTACGCAGGCGGTGACGTACAGCGGCCAGGCACTCCACTCGATGAGCCGTACGGAGCCCTGCATCACCACCCAGGCCACCACGAGCGACACACCAAAGAACAGCGCCTGCTTCTGCCACAGCGTGGCCACACCCGCCCGTGGTGTTTCCACCTGCCCCGCCGAGTACACCATGGCGACGCCAAAAATGCTGAGCAGCAGCGCCGTGATGAGCAGCGGAATGTCGATGGACTGACGCCGGAGAATGGAGGTCGGCATGTCGTCAGTCGGTGATGGTGTTGGCCATGGTCAGCGTGGTCTTGAGATAGCGCTCCATGAGCTTGGTGGCCACCCGGGCAGCTGACGAACCGTGCAAGCCTTCTTCCACAATGATGGCCACCACGATTTTCGGATTGTCGGCAGGCGCGTAACCCACAAACCAGGCGTTGTCCTTCTGGCCGTTCACCTGCGCAGTGCCGGTCTTGCCGGCAATCGTGAGTCCCTTGATTTGCGCGCCGGCCGCGGTGCCGCGGGAGACCACATCCGACAGGGCATCCTTGATGCCCTGCAATTGCTCGGGTGTGAGATTGAGGATCTTCTCCCGCTCTGGTTCGCGGGCCACGATCTGCGGCGTGGCGGCGTACCCATCCGTGGCCAATGCCGTGTAGAACTTGGCCATGTTGATGGGCGTCTGTGCGTTGTCGGCTTGCCCAATGGACAAACTGAGTACAACGGACGGATTCCATCCGCGCGGCCCGTACTGTCTGTCGAAGTACTTCCTGGTATCCGGCCAGGTGGGTGTCTTCTCGAATGGCAGATCAACCCCCGACTTTCGATCGAAGCGCAGCCGTACGCCACCGGCAAGCAGGCTGTCGAGGCCGATCCGAAGTCCCAGCTGATAGAAGTACACGTCGCAGGACTTGGCGATGGCCTGCGCCAGCGTGATGTCACCATGCCCCTTCTTGTCCCAGCACTTGAACACGCGGCCCATCCAGTAGCCGCCCGTGCAGGGCTGTGGCATGCGCGTATCCATGGTCACCAGCCCGCGCTCCAGACCCATGACGGCCGTGGCCAGCTTCCAGGTGGACGCCGGTGCATAGGTCCCCGCCACCGCGCGATTGTACATCGGGGTGTGCTTGTCCTCGTTGAGCTGGCGGAAATACGACACGGGAATGCCGCCGATGAAGCGGTTCACGTCGTAGCTCGGCGCCGAATACAACGCCAGCACGCCACCGGTCTTGGGGTCAAGCGCCACCACCGCGCCGCGCAGCGAGTCGCCGTAGTACTCGTGCGCGTAGCGCTGCAGATCGATGTCGATGTTGGTGCGCAGTGGCGGCGGTGCTTCGGGCTGGACTTCGGGACGCACGCCGTTGTCCCGCACCACGCGGTTGCGCGCATCCACTTCCACGAAGCGCTGGCCCTCGCGGGCGCGCAGCAGTTCCTCATACTGCGCTTCGAGTCCCGCCCTGCCGATTTGCTGGCCGGCCTTGTACGACTCGTAGCGTTCCTTGGCCAGATCCGCTTCAGAGATTTCTCCCGTGTAGCCCACCAGCGCGGCCACGGCAGGCCCGTCGGGGTAGTAGCGCTTCGGCGAGCTCTGAATGATCAGCCCCGGAAATTCGGCGCGCCGTTCCTCCAGCACCGATACGATCTGAAACGACGCGTCATTGAAGATCACGGCGGGCCGCGTGCGGGCGCGGCGGAAGCGTCGCACCGCCAGTTCCTGCTGCGCCGAGTCGATGTCCACCACCGTGGCGAGCGTGCGCAGTGCCGATCGCAGCGAGTCTTCAGTGGGACTCAGGATGGAGACCGAATAGCCCGGCAGATTCTCGGCGATGATCTGACCGTTGCGATCGTAGATGATGCCGCGGGCGCCGGGCAGCGGCACCTCACGCAGGCGGTTCGATTCCGACGCCAGGAGATAGGTCTCATTCTCCAGGACCTGCGCGCGGAAGAACGCGCCCCCAAGAAGGAGGAAGAGACCGATCAGCAGCCCACGCGCCACGCGGGCCCGGCGCAGCACCGCATTGGGATGGTTACTCATGCTGGCTCACCTGCCGATACTCCTCGGCCGCCCGATGGCTGCCGGTAACACGTCAGCGCCCTGGTGGGCGGTACAGCGGACGAAAGAGAACAAGCAGCAGCACGGCGACCACGGCGGTCAGCGCTGCCGACAACGGAGCCCACACCAGCAGCGTCACCGCCAGCGAGGTTCCCAGCGCCGCGCCCATGAGCAGCGTGGTCGCAATATCAAATACCCACTTGCCGACAAAAACGAACAGGCCAGTCAGGCCGACGTGATCCGCGAAGAACACGGCCTTGAGCCAGGAGGCTCCAAAGGCGATGAGAGTGAGCACGAGCGTGCTGGTGCCGAAGCTGTCGGGGGCCAGGGCATCCACGGAGAGTCCGACAAGAAATCCGGTGAGTGCCGCCACCCCAGGCTTGAGGCGCACGGCGGCGAACAACACGGCGATCAGCGCGAAGTCCACCGCCACTCTGCCGGGAAAGAGCGGTCGGACGCCAAACTGCGCGAGCATGAGCAATACGAAACCGGCCAGTCCTCGCAGGCTGCTGGCCAAGCCCTGATTGTTGCCGGGCGCCGGTCGCACTAGCGCAGCCCTCCGGGAGGCGGTCCCACCCGCTTTGCCGAATCGGGACGGGTGACACTTCCCCCGCCAATGGTGTCCGCACGCGCCAGACTGTCGGCCCGCAGCGAGTCGAGCACGGCCCGCCGCGCCGTGAATTCATCGAAGGCCGCCTTGCGGGCAATGGAGTCGCCCGCCACGGCCACCGCGCGGGCTGCACTGTCCGCCGCCGCCACGCTGGTCCATACGCCGTTCACGCCCTGCTGCACACGCGCCGGCTTGAGCACGAGCACCGGTCCGATGGCCTCCGGCAGCACCACCGGACGCAGAAGGTAAGTGCGCGCCCACTTCTCGGGCGTGGAGAGTTCACCGATCACCACCCCCACCGGAATGCCGCGCGGATAGGTGGCCCCGAGCCCCGATGATACAACCAGCGTGCCCGTGTCGAGCTTGGCGCGGAACGGCACGCCTCGCATCTCAAGCAACCACCGTTCCGCGCCAGTGGCGAGATGCGGTTGCACGATGCCGAAGGCGGTTTGATCCACGCTCATCGCGCTCACGCGAAAATCAGGATGCGCCCAGGTGATGGCGCTGCTGGTGTGGCGATCGGTGTTGGCGACCATGCCCACGAGGCCGCTCGCGGTCACCACCGGTGAGAAGGTCTCCACGCCCACATCACTGCCCACCGTGAGCGTGATCGTGAACTCGTCACCGGGACGCTGTGGCAGCAACTCGGCCGGCACAAAGCCGTCCCGCAGGCGCGCAGACAATCCCAGCAGCGCGCGCAACGTGGTGTTCTCCTCGCGCACCGCGCGCATGGAGAACGTATCGACGACGGCCGCGCCGCGGGCCTGCAACACGTCATTGCGCGAAACCACCGCCGCGCGCACGGTGGACGCGCGCGCCTCGAGCTGCACGAGCGGCATGAGAACGGTGGCGCGGAGCGCAGCAGCCACCTGTTCGCGCACACGCCGCGGCGAAACGAGCGCAATCACTCCCAACACCAGACACACCAGCACGAGGCCGGTGTCGAGACGACTGTCTCCGCGGGCGTTCCGCGCCACCCTGCCGCTCCCTTAGGTGGTGAGGACCGACCAGTACTTCTCTTCGTCGTCGAGGATCTTGCCCGTGCCGCGCACCACACAGGTGAGCGGATCCTCGTCCACGTGAATGGGCAGTCCCGTTTCCTGACTGAGCAGCACGTCGAGGCCGCGAATGAGCGCGCCGCCACCGGTCATCACGATGCCGCGATCGACGATGTCCGATGCAAGTTCGGGCGGAGTGATTTCCAGCGCGCGACGCACGGCATCGACGATCTGCTGAATGGGCTCCTGCACCGCCTCGCGAATTTCGCTCGAGTGCACACGCACCGTCTTCGGAATGCCGGACACGAGGTCACGGCCCTTCACTTCCATCTCACGCTCGTCCCCCACCGGATACGCCGAGCCGATCTGGATCTTGATCTGCTCAGCCGTGGGTTCACCGATCAGCAGGTTGTAGTTCTTGCGCATGAACTGCACGATGCTGATGTCGAGCTCGTCGCCACCGGTGCGAATGGAGGTGTCACTCACGATGCCGCTGAGTGCGATCACGGCGATTTCGGTGGTGCCGCCGCCGATGTCGATGACCATGTTGCCCGTGGGCGACTCCACCGGCAGACCCACGCCGATGGCCGCTGCCATGGGCTCGGTGACCATGAACACTTCCTTGGCGCCCGCGCCCAGCGCGGAGTCGCGCACGGCGCGCTTTTCGACTTCGGTGATGCCCGAGGGCACGCACACGATGACCCGCGGCTTCACCTTGAAGACGTGCTTGTCGATGACCAGCGTGAGGAAATAGCGCAGCATCTTTTCCGTCACGTCGAAGTCGGCAATCACTCCGTCCTTCATGGGTCGCACGGCCATGATGCCGTCGGGCGTACGGCCGAGCATGCGCTTGGCCTCGAGACCCACGCCCTTGATCTTCTTGGTCTCGCGATCGAGCGCCACGACGGACGGCTCGTTCAGCACGATCCCCTCGCCCTTCACGTAGATCAGCGTGTTGGCGGTGCCAAGGTCAACGGCGATGGCATTCGCCGGAAAAAACGAATTGGACTTGCTGAAAGGCCAGAACATCCAGGGGGCTCGGGGTGGCGCGCCTCAAAACGGGCAGCGCCTCGATGATAGACGGGCAGCGGCGGCTTGCGGTAAGGTATCGGTGCACGCGAAAGCGGACAAGCTATTGCCATTACGTGATCTAGACCACGTTGGCCGGGACGCCGCTCCAGGCCCATGACCAGCGGCCCCCCTGCCCGGGTGGACAGGGGGGCCGTAACAGCCACCGTGGTTGAGCGCGGCGCGTGGGATGGCCCAGGCGCCCGGACAGGTCAGCCGACGAAGCTGGACGCGTCCACGAGGTCAATGCCAAAGGCCTCGGCCACCCCTTGGTACGTGACCTGGCCCTGGGACATGTTGAGCCCCTTGAGCAGTGCCGGATTCTCGGCCAGGGCCCGCTTCCAGCCCTTGTTGGCCAGCTGCAGCGTGTACGGCAGCGTGGCGTTCGTGAGCGCCAGGGTGCTGGTGCGCGGCACCGCACCCGGCATGTTGGCCACGCCGTAGTGGATGATGCCGTCGACCGTGTAGGTCGGGTTCTCGTGCGTGGTGGGCTTGATGGTCTCCACGCAGCCGCCCTGGTCCACCGCCACGTCGACGATGACGGCGCCCGGACGCATGCGCGCCAGATCGGCGCGGCGCACCAGCTTGGGCGCCTTGGCACCCGGGATGAGCACGCCGCCGATCACGAGATCGGCCGTGCTGATCTGCTCGAGGATGTTGTGGCGGTTCGAGTGAATGAGCTGCACGTTGGCTGGCATCACATCGCTCAGGTAGCGCAGACGCTCGAGCGACAGATCGAGCACCACAACCTTGGCACCAAGGCCCGCCGCCATCTTGGCGGCATTCACGCCGACGATGCCGCCGCCCAGGATGACCACCTTGGCCGGCGCCACACCCGGCACGCCACCAAGCAGCACACCACGACCGCCAAAGAGCTTCTCGAGGTACTTGGCGCCCTCCTGCACCGCCATGCGCCCGGCCACTTCGGACATCGGGATGAGCAGCGGCAGATCACGATTCGGCAGTTCCACCGTTTCGTACGCAATGCAGGTCGCGCCACTGGCGAGATGTGCCTTGGTCAGCGCCTCATCGGCCGCGAAGTGGAAGTACGTGAAGAGCGTCAGGTCGGAACGCAGATACTGCCATTCGCTGGCAATGGGCTCCTTGACCTTGAGCAGCAGCTCTGCCTTGCCCCAGGCCGTCGCGGCATCGGGCACGATCTGCGCGCCGACCGCGCGATAGTCGTCATCGTCGAACCCGCTGCCGATGCCGGCGCCGGTCTCGACAAACACCTCATGACCCATGGCCGTCAGCGCTTCCGCACCAGCCGGCACCAGGGCCACGCGGTTCTCATTCGTCTTGATCTCTTTCGGTACCCCGATACGCATGTTCAGCTCGTGAAGAGTGGGGAGTGTCGCAGGGGAAACCGTTCGCTCAGCGCACAGCCTGGGGACCCAGGCTCACCAGCACATGGCGATCGGGGTTGAAATACTCACGGGCGACTTCGCGCACCGTGTCCTCGTCGATGGCTTCAACCAGGGCCATCAGCTGGTCGACCGTCCGGAACGGTTCGCCGTAGAGCGCCGTCGTGGCTGCACGATACATGCGCGACGAGACGCCTTCCATGGACAGCACGAGCTGTCCACGCAGCTGCCGCTTGCCGGCCGCCAATTCCTCGCTCGTGAGACCGTTGGCTGCCACCTCGTGCATGACCTCACGCACCGCGTCGAGCGCCTCCTGCGCGGTGTCCGGCGCACTGGCGAGGTACACGCCATGAGCACCGGTGTCGGCAAAGCTGCTGTTGAACGTGGAGACACTGTAGGCCAAGCCAAGTTCCTCGCGCACGCGCTGAAAGAGCTTGGAGCTCATGCCACCGCCGAGCAGCATGTCCACCACGGCAAACGCGAAGCGTCGCGGATCGCCGTAGGCGATGCCCTGTCCACCCAGCACAATGTGCGTCTGCCCGATATCGCGGCGCAGCACGTGCTCGGCATGCGCGCCGGCCGCTTCCACCGGATCGACGGCAAACGGGGTCATGTCGCCACGCGGCCGCTGCGTCCAGCCTGCGCGATCGAGCACGTCGAGCAACTGCTCGTGCTCCACGCGGCCACTCGCGGCCACCACCAGGCGCCCGGGATGATAAGCCCGCGCATGCAGTGCCTGCAGGTCGGCCACATCGAGCGCCCGCACCGTGTCGCGCGTGCCGAGAATGGCGTAGCCATGCGGATGATCACCCCAGAGCGCACGATTGTGCACGTCGAAGATGATGTCGTCCGGCGTGTCCTCCACCATGCTGATCTCTTCCAGAATGACCTTGCGCTCGAGCGCGAGATCATCGAGACGCAGCATGGGCTCGAACACGAGCTCACCAATCACCGTCGCGGCATCGGCAAGGTGCTCGTCGAGCACCCGCGCCTGATACGAGGTGTGTTCGCGCTCGGTGTAGGCATCGAGCGATCCGCCGAGCGTTTCGAGCGAGAGCGCGATGTCCTGTGCGGAATACGAGCGCGTGCCCTTGAACACCATGTGTTCGAGCAAGTGCGACACGCCCATCTGCTCGGCGGATTCATGCAGCGTGGCCGCGCGAACCCAGGCCCCGAAAGCGACGGACCGCGCCCCCGGAACATGTTCCGAGAGCACGGTCAGTCCATTGGGCAGGTCCGTGCGATGCAGCGTGGGCGCCGCAGCGCCCGAAGCGTCAGCGCCGATCGCGACCACCGCCGTTCCGTCCACCGCGTCCGCCGCGGTCACCACCACGTTCGCCACGCTCGCTGTCGTCACGACGCGGGCGCTCCGCCGGCTCGTCGGCCATGCCCTCGGGCTTCGGCAACAGCGCCTTCATGCTCAGACGCAGACGACCACGCTCGTCGCGGTCCACGAGCTTGACCGTGACCCGATCGCCCTTCTTGCACACGTCTTCCGGCTTCTCGACGCGCTCCCAGCGCATCTCCGACACGTGCAGCAGGGCTTCGGTGCCGGGCATGATTTCCACGAAGGCGCCGAAGGCGGTCACGGTCTTCACCGTGCCTTCGTAGGTCTCGCCCACCACCGGCTCGGCGGTGATGGCCATGACCATCTGCTTGGCGCGCTCCATGCTCTCGCCACCGACAGCGGCGATGGTGACCGTACCGTCGTCGTCCACCGTGAGCTCGGCACCCGTCTCTTCCTGGATGCCGCGGATGTTCTTGCCCTTGGGGCCGATGAGCTCACCGATCTTGTCGACCGGGATCTGCACCGTCACGATGCGCGGCGCGTACTTGGACAGCTCGGCGCGCGGCGCGGCCAGGGCCTTGTCCATCTCGCCGAGAATGTGCAGGCGGCCTTCCTTGGCCTGCGACAGCGCCTCTTCCATGATCTTGAGGTCGAGCCCCTCGATCTTGATGTCCATCTGGATGGAGGTGATGCCGTCCTTCGTACCCGCGACCTTGAAGTCCATGTCGCCGAGATGGTCTTCGGTGCCAAGGATGTCGGTGAGGATCGCGTACTTCTTGCCTTCCTTGATGAGACCCATGGCCACGCCGGCCACGGCTGCCTTCATGGGCACGCCGGCGTCGAACAGGGCCAGCGAGCCGCCGCACACCGAGGCCATCGACGACGAGCCGTTCGACTCGAGCACGTCGGAGACGATGCGGATGGTGTACGGGAATTCCGCAAAGTCAGGCAGCACACCCTGCAGCGCGCGCTCGGCCAGATTGCCGTGACCGATTTCGCGGCGGCTGGTGCCGCGCATGGGGCGCACTTCACCCGTCGAGAACGGCGGGAAGTTGTAGTGAAGCATGAACGAGCGCGTGACTTCACCCGCCTCCTTGATGGAGTCGAGACGCTGCGCGTCCTTGGCGGTGCCCAGCGTGGCCGCCACGAGGGCCTGCGTCTGGCCACGCGTGAACAGCGACGAACCATGCGCACGCGGCAGCACGCCGTTGTCGATGCTGATGGCGCGCACTTCGTTGGGCTTGCGGCCGTCGACGCGAAGCCCGGTGTCGAGCACCTGGGCGCGCAGCTCGTGGTACTCCACGTCGCCGAGGATGGTGTGGATGTCCTTGGCGTTGTCGGGGAATTCGGCCAGCAGGCCTTCCGCCAACTCCGTCTTGGTGCGCTCCACGGCCTCGATGCGCGTGTGCTTGTCCTTCTGATTCAGCGCTTCGCGAATGCGGCCCGAGGCCAGCTCCTTGACGCGCGTGCTCACGCCTTCCGGCGTCTCCGCCTTGGTCCACGCCATCTTGGGCTGCTGCACCTTGGCGAGCAGCTCTTCCTGCGCCGCGATGAGCTCACGGATGCCATCATGCGAGAGGCGCAGCGACGCGAGCACGTCCTCTTCGGACACCTCGAGCGCGCCGCCTTCGACCATCACGATGGAATCCTTCGAGCCGGCCACCACGAGCTCCATGTCGGAGAACGCGAGCTGCTGGAAGGTGGGGTTGAGCACCCAGTGACCCTGCACACGGCCCACACGCACACCGGCGATGGGTCCGAGGAAGGGAATCCTGGACGCATTCAGTGCGAAGGACGCGGCGACGAGCGCCAGCACATCGGCGTCATTCTCCTGGTCGGCGGAGATGACGTAGATGAAGACCTGCACTTCGTTCTTGAAGCCTTCCGGAAACAGCGGCCGGATGGACCGGTCGATGATACGCGCGGCGAGGATTTCATGATCGTGCGGGCGGCCTTCACGCTTGATGAAGCCCCCCGGGATCTTGCCGGCGGCGTAGGTCTTTTCCTTGTACTCGACCGTCAGGGGAAAGAACGGGAGCGGGCTCTGATTGTCACTCACGGTGACGGCGGCGAGCACCATGGTCTCGCCAAAGGTGACCACGGCCGACCCGGCCGCCTGCTTGGCCATGCGGCCGGTTTCGATCACCAGGGGGCGGCCTGCGAAGGTCCGCTCGATGCGATGCATCATTTGCTGTAGTGCCTCATGAGAACGCAAATCGCGCGGAAGGCATGATTGCCCCCGCGCGACAACGCGACGTAAGCCGGCTTAGTACCGGAGTCCAAGGTCCTGCACGAGCGTGCGATACTGCTGCACGTCCGTACGCTTCAGGTAGTCAAGCAGCCGGCGGCGCTTGCCCACCAACTTGAGGAGGCCACGGCGACCGTGGTGATCCTTCGCATGCGTGCGGAAGTGACCCGTGAGATAGTTGATCCGCTCAGTGAGGAGCGCGATCTGAACGCGGGTGGAACCGGTATCCCCTTCGTGGGTCCGGAACTTGTCGATCGTGGTAGCCTTGTCGAACGCCATCGTCGTAGTATTCTCAGCCGTTACAGGCGCGATCAACGCGCCGCGGGTCCTTGCGCCCAATTGCCGGTAGCACGGTAGCTTACACCACTTCGCCCCGCCTGTAAAGGACTAGAGCGTGCCTGAAAGATATCTGGGGCGAATCGTCGGCAAGTATCGCGTCACCCGCCATCTCGGGACGGGGGCCTTTTCCTGGGTCTATGAGGCCGTGGATCAGGATCTCGAGATCCCCGTGGCCCTCAAGATCCTCCGGCCGGAGTTCGCCGGACAGCCAGAAGCCGAATCGCGATTCCGCCGGGAGGCGGCCACCGCCGCCAAGCTGCGCCACCGGCACATCGTCTCCGTGCGTGATGTCGGGCTCGTCGATGGCGCGGTCTTCGTGGCCATGGATCTCTACCCCAGCACACTCGGGCGGCGTCTGGCCCTTGTGGGGCGGCTCAGCGAACCCGACTGCGTGCGACTTGGCATCGATGTCGCGGCCGGCCTCAGTCACGCGCACGCCAGTCAGATCGTGCATCGGGACATCAAGCCCGACAACATTCTGCTCGACGACGAGGGGTCGGCCGTGCTGGCCGACTTCGGTCTGGCCCGCGCGCTCACCACCATTACCGGGGAGCACGCCACCGCCGCTGTGCAGGGCACCCCCCATTACTTCAGCCCCGAGCAGGCCCGCGGCGGCGAGGTGGACGGGCGCAGTGATCTCTACGCGCTCGGGGTCACGCTCTTCCGGGCGGCCACCGGTCGTCTTCCCTTCGAGGGCGACGACTGGTATGTCGTTTCACGGCAGCACATCGAGGAACCGGCGCCGTCGGCGCGTGACCTCGTACCCGAACTCAGCCCGGAGTTCGACGCCGTGCTGCAGCGTCTGCTCGCCAAGGCGCCGGAGGCGCGCTACGCCAGCGCGCTGCAGTTGGTGGACGCGCTCGCTTCCCTGCCCTCGGCACCGCTGTCCGCGGCGCCGTCCCTGCGCTCGGCGTCGCATACCATCGAGGCCTGGCCGGTGGCACCCACGGCCCCAACGGCCGTCGCGGGTGCCAGGCGCTGGGTACGCCCGGCCTTTGGCACGGCCGCCGTGCTGACGCTGCTCTCGGTGGGTCTCTGGATGGCTGGGCCCGAGCGCTGGGGGCTGACTCGGCTCGCGGCAAACGCCACGCCCCACCAATCGGACAGCGCGGTGCCGGCGGCGGGCGACACCATGGGTTCACGCCAGTCGCCAGTCCTGCCGCCCGGTGCCGACAGTGCGGCGGCTCGTGGGGACTCCGGTCAGACGGCGGCCGGTGGAAGCAAGGGCGCTGCCGGCGACAAGGGCCCGCGCGACGTCGCTGCCTCGTCACGCGCGGCGCGCATGGTCCAGTTGCAGGTGACCAGTCGCGACAGTGCACAACTCTTTGTCGACAATCGCGCGGTCGGTGTCGGTACGTGGAGCGGCGAACGTGCACCGACGGCACGACTGCTGCTGCGCGCCGTGCTGCCGTCGGCGCCAGTTACCTGCACGTGGGCAGCGCGCGACACGGTGCTGACCGGATTGCGCGCCGGTCAGAGCGTGTCAGTCATGCTGCCGGTGCGCCATTGCGTACCTTTGCACTTCGATGTGGAGCCGCGTGATGCCCGCGTGCTCATTCTGCCGCTGGACGGTGGGCTGCGAGTCGAGACACGGGCCGACAGCGCGGCCAAACTGGAGCTGCCGGAAGGACGCTACGAGGTGCGCACATCCGCGCGTCGCTGCTTCACCATTACCGACACCGTGACCG
Organism: Gemmatimonadaceae bacterium; assembly: GCA_016741895.1. GTDB lineage: Bacteria > Gemmatimonadota > Gemmatimonadetes > Gemmatimonadales > Gemmatimonadaceae > Gemmatimonas. Next base: position 17,638 of record JACVCT010000045.1, read on the forward strand.
CGGCGCTCCAGGCCGACGGATCCCCGGTGAGCCGCCGTCTGCGCCTGCTCTGCAACTGAGTCGAGACAGTCAGCGTAACGCGACTGGCGTCAGAAGGCGGCCGTCACGAGACTGCCCACGCCGGCCCCCAGCACCACGCCCCACCAGAACCGTCCGGACTTCCACCACGGACGCGGCGGTTCGAGCACCAGCAGCATGTGATCCCGTCTCACGCGCGCCACCTGCGATGTGACCAGCGCCGTGGCCGTGAGGCTGTCACGCGACATGATGGTCAGGCGTGCCACCAGCGCGTCACGTTGCGCGGCATCCACGGCATAGCCCTGCATCCCCGCACGAATCCAGCGTGACTCCTGCACGCGGAAGATCGCGGTGCTGTCGGTAACGCTGTCGATCTCAAAACGTGGCGCGTCACGCGGAATGCGCGGCAGCACCGGCTCCACGACTGCCGGCCCCGACACCTCGCGGCGGCACGCCGACACGAGCGGCACCAGAACAGCCAACACGCCCACGACGGCCCACCGCGTGAGGCGCGTGCGTCGCTTCACCGGGTGAAGACCGCGCGCAGGTCGTTGAACGTGACGAGCAGAATCAGCGCCAGCACCGCCAGCACCCCCACACGCGCAAAGGCTTCACGCGTGCGCATGCTGAACTCGCCACCCTTGATGCGTTCGGCAATCACCATCAGGATCTGCCCACCATCGAGCACCGGAATGGGCACGAGGTTGAGAATGGCGATGTTGAGGCTGAGGAAGGCGATGAGGGACCAGAGTGTTTCCGCACCGTTGCGGGCGGCCTGCACCGACGTGCGCGCAATGGCAATCGGACCGCCGAGCTGATCGGCCGACACGCCGCCCGACACCAGGCCGCCGATGACCGAGACGACCTGTTCGGCCATGTTCCAGGACGCGCGCGTGCCCGAGGCAATCGCGGTGCCGAGACCGACGGGTTCGCGCACCACCGAGTCGCGCACCATGACACCAATGCGACCCACCGTGCGCTCTTCCCCGCTGATGGGATCCTTGACCGTGGCGGCTTCCGGCGTGATGCGCCGCGAGAGGCGCGTACCACCGCGTTCCACGTCCACGGTGACAGCACCACTGGTGACAGGCGAGACGCGGGCGATAACCTCATCCCATCCGCGAACGGCTTCACCGTTGATGGCGACAATGCGATCGCCAGCCTGAAGACCGGCCAGCTGCGCGGGCGCCTGCGCGACCACGGAGTCCACCACGGCCGGCAGGTACTGGCGGCCGTAGGTGTAGTAGATCCCGCTCGAGACTCCGATGGTGAGCAGGATGTTCATGATGACGCCGGCCGACAGAATGAACACGCGGGCCAGCGCCGACTTGCTCTCCACCCATCGATCCGCCGGAACCGGCTTGGGGCCAAAGGGAGCCATCGCCTGCTCATCCCACAGATCGGCCGGCACGTTGTCGGGCCGCTCGCTGCTTCGGTCCAGCGACCCGCGCTCGCCGGCTCCGCCCTCGATGCCCGCCATGGTCTCGTCATCACGGGAAGCCATGCGCACATAGCCGCCGAGCGGAATCAGCGACACACGATAGTCGGTCTCACCGCGACGCCATCCGAACAGCCGGCGGCCCCAGCCCAGTGAGAACACCGGCGCGTACACGCCGCACAGCTTGGCTGCCACGAAATGCCCCAGCTCGTGCACGAACACGACCAGACCAAACACCAGCAACGGTGCGATGTAGACCGACAAAGCCGTCATCGATTCACTCCCCTGGATGATCCTGCACGTGGAGGCGTGCCGCCTGATCGGCTGCCTGCAAGTCGTCGAGCGTGTGGCCCGGCCGGTCGGCCAGCGCCTCCAGGGCGCTGGCGACGCATCGGGCAATACCCGCGAAACGCAGCCGGCCGTCAAGGAAACGCGCCACGGCGGCTTCGTTGGCGGCGTTGTACACCGCCGGCGCCGCCCCACCACGACGACCCGCCTCGATACCCAATTGCAGCATCGGGAAGGCGTCGTGCCGCACGGCTTCGAACGTCAGCGCGCCTTGTGCCACCGGATCGTAGGATGGTACGCCCGAATCCGGCACCCGTTCCGGCCACGTTAGGGCGTAAAGAATGGGAGGTCCCCTGGACGGAAAGCCCGTCTGCGCCGGCACACTGGCGCCCACCAAGCCCCCGAAGGGGGGATTGAGCGATTGCGGGTGGACCCCCCAGTCGATGCCACGGCACGG
>JACVCT010000375.1 GCA_016741895.1 Gemmatimonadaceae bacterium
CGCCGGTTTAAAAAACGGGGACACCGGCACCACGCTCACCGACCCCGCCACGCCCGAAGCGCTCGAAGGCATCAGCGTGGAAGAGCCCACGATCAGCGTGGACTTCGTGGTGAACAACTCGCCCTTCGCCGGCAAGGAAGGCAAGTTCGTCACCTCGCGTCAGTTGCGTGAGCGCCTCTACAAGGAGCTCGAGCGCAACGTGGCGCTGCGTGTGGAAGACAGCGACACCACGGATGCCTGGAGCGTGTCGGGCCGCGGTGAACTGCATCTCTCCATTCTCATGGAGACCATGCGCCGCGAAGGCTTCGAGTTCCAGGTCTCGCGCCCGCGTGTCATCACGCGACTGGGCGAGAACGGCGAGAAGCTCGAGCCCTTCGAGGAGCTGTCCATCGACGTGCCCGAGGATTACCTCGGCGTGGTCATCGAGAAGCTCGGCCCCCGCAAGGCCGAAATGATCGAGATGAAGAATCCGGGGCAGGGCCTCGTGCGCCTGCTGTACAAGGTGCCGGCGCGCGGTCTGTTCGGCTATCGCTCGGAATTCCTCACCGACACACGCGGCACGGGCATCATGCACCACCGCTTCCTCGAGTACGGGCCGTGGGCCGGTCCGCTGTCGGGGCGCTCGCGCGGCGTGCTGGTGTCCATGGAAAACGGCACCATCGTGGCCTTCGCACTCTTTTCGCTGCAGGAGCGTTCGACGCTGTTCGTCACGCCGGGTGATGCGGTGTACGAGGGCATGCTCATCGGCGAGAATTCGCGTCCGGGGGACATGGACGTGAATCCCTGCAAGGAAAAGAAGCTCACGAACATGCGCTCGAAGGGTGCCGACGAGGCCATCGTCCTCGAACCGCCACGGCAGATCACGCTGGAAGTCGCCCTCGAATACATCGAGGACGACGAACTGATCGAGGTCACCCCCGGCAGCATCCGGCTGCGCAAGCGCATGCTCGCGGCCAGCGACCGCAAGCGCGTCAGCCGCGAAGTCAAGCGCGAGCGGGATCGCGCCTCGGCCTGACGGGTATTCCGGCAGGGTCCGGAGCGCATTGCGTTCTTTTCGCCTTGCGCCCCGGCCCCGCCGTGCCGATACTCCCGTTCCAGAACACAACCGCAGTCCCTTCCCCAAAAACACTCGCAGGAGAATCGTCCCATGTTGGAGCTGTTCGGGTCGTCGTCGCTGGACGCGCTCGAAGAGAAGGTTTCGGCCACTGTGTTTGCGCTGGCGGCTGACGACGAGGATTTCGACGACGAAGGTTTCGACGAGGACGAACTCGACGAGGATGAACTCGACGAGGATGACGACGTCGACTTCGACGACGATGATGACGAGGACGACGACGACCTCGATGATGACCTCGACGATGATGACGAGGATTACGACGAGGACGACGACGAGGATGAGGACGAGGACGACGATTTCGACGACGACCTCGGATACGACATCGACGAGGACGACCCCGACGCCTGAGGCGGGCGTCGCCGCGTCACCGTGGGTGTGGTGAGCGGATCGTCGCAGTCATCTCGATGGCCACGTGCCCTTGTCGGACACCACCTGCGGAGCTACATTATGCGGCTCTGGCAGATTGGCGTCCCACGGGGCACCAGCCGCCGGGCCTGTAGCTCAGGTGGTTAGAGCGCACGCCTGATAAGCGTGAGGTCAGAGGTTCAACTCCTCTCAGGCCCACTTCACACAACGGCGACCTTCCGGGTCGCCGTTGTCGTTTGTACCCGGCGCCACTTCACGACTCGGTTCCCCTCCATGTCCACCTATCGGCAGTGGCTTGCGGCTCCGGTTACGGTGGGGGAGCGCACGCTGCGTGTTGCCAGCAAGCCCGGTGTGATGGCGCACGGAGCGCGGGACGAATCCGCGTTCATGCTGGCCGCGGCCATTCCGCGCGCCACGCCGTCTGGCATTGCCGCGGTCTGGCAGAGCGGCAATGGTCTCGTGGCGGCCATGGCCGTCGCGCAGGGCTGGCAGGTACGCGCCCTCGATCGGCACGTGGCCAATGTCGAAGCCACCCGGCGCACGCTGCGCGCCAATGCAGACACATATGCGGATTCGCACGCGAACGCGCATGTGAACGCGCATGTGAACGCGCCGGAGCACGCGGTCTGGCATGCAGCAACGTTTGCGGCGGCCGCCGATTCCGCGACCGTCGAAGACGGGCTTCGCGATGTCCCGCCCGGCGGGCACGAGGTGCTGCCCGCTGGCCACGTGTCGCTGGCCCTCATTCGCATGCCCACCGACCGCGTGAGCACGCAGTTGCTCATCGAGGAGGCGTTTCGTGCGCTGGCCGTGGGAGGGCGCTGTCTGCTGGCCGGTGCCAATGACGAAGGTGCCAAACCGGCGGCACGGCTGCTGGCCGCCTGTTTCGGCAATGCGCAGGTGGAAACGCAGCGCGCCGGTCATCGATTGCTGGCGGCCGTCAAACAGTCGGCTGAGCCCGCGGCGTCGTGGGAATCGTCGCCCTGGCTGAACCCGCAGCATCGCCAGCGCATCGAGGGGCCGGTGGACCCGGCCACGGGGCAGGCGCTCACGGTTTGGACGCGCCCCGGTGTGTTTTCCTGGGAGCACGCCGACGAGGCCACGACGCTGCTTGCGGACTGCCTCGACGTGCAGCCCGGCGAAACGGTGCTCGATCTGGGGTGTGGATCCGGCGCCCTCGGTGTGCTCGCCGCCCGTCGCAACGCGGGCGCGCCGGTACTGCTGCTCGACGCGGACAGCGAGGCACTGCGCTGCGCGCGCTGGACTGCACACTCCGCGGGCGTGCTGGCCCCGCAGGGCGCGGTGGAGCTGCGGGCCAGTGATGTCGCGGCGGCGGCCATGCAGCCTGTGCA
>JACVCT010000376.1 GCA_016741895.1 Gemmatimonadaceae bacterium
GCCTGTGCACGTGGTGATCACCAACCCGCCGTTTCATGTGGGCAAGGCCACCAATCTGCAGCTGCCGCAGGCCTTCATCGACGAAGCGCACGCGCAGCTGCTGCCGGGCGGACGGCTGCTGCTGGTGGCCAATCGCACGCTGCCCTACGAGCGGCTCATGGCCGAACGATTCGGCAACCTGCGCACCCTGCATGACGGGCGGCGCTTCAAGGTGCTGGCAGCGACGCGCACCGGGTCCGCGACATGAACACTGGGCCCATCGATCGCGCCCGCATCGGGCGCTGGCTCGGCAATCTCTTCTGGCTGGCGCTGCTGGTCTGGGCCGCGCCGCGTTGCTGGCCGCATGTGGAGGCGGTAATCGGCCGCAGTGCGTCGGATGCGCGGCAGCCGGTGTTCACGGTGCAGACCCGTGACGGGCGTGTGCTCACGGCCGACAGTCTGCGCGGGCGCGTGGTGCTGGTGAACATCTGGGCCACCTGGTGTCCACCCTGCCGGGCCGAAATGCCGGCCCTGCAGCAGCTTGCCGATTCACATGCCGATGAGCCCTTTGTGCTGCTCGGACTCAGTGTGGATCGCGGCCCGGCGTCCTCGGTGGACCGCTTCCTGCGCGAGCGTGGCATCAGCTATCCCAACGCCATCATCACCGACGACATCCTGCGCGCGTTTGGTGGCGTTCGCGGCTATCCGACGAGTTTTCTGCTCGACAAGCGCGGTGTGCTGCGGCACACCGTGCTGGGGCCGGTGGCGCCACTCACGCTGCGGCCGGCTATCGCTCGGCTGCTGCGGGAAGACGACGCGCCGACTCGCGCAGTTGCACCACCTCGTTCTCGCTGAGCGCGCGCCACTGACCGGCCTGCAGCTCGCCAAGGGTGAGCGGCCCGAAGGCCTCACGATGCAGCGCCTGCACATGTGCACCCACGGCCGCAAACATGCGCCGCACCTGATGGTAGCGCCCTTCGGTGAGTGTCACGCGCACGACACGTTCACCGCAGGACTCCACGCCCGCCGGCGCGAGTGCCGTGGTTTCCCCGCGCAACATCAGCCCGCCCTCCCGAAGCTGCTGCAGCGCATCGGCCGCGGGCAGGGTATCGAGCTGCGCCAGGTACACCTTGGGCAGGTGGGTGCGTGGTGAGGTGAGCCGGTGATTGAGTGCGCCGTCATCCGTGAGCAGCAGCAGACCGCTGGTGTCCGCGTCGAGCCGACCCACGGTCGCCATGACCGGGTCGCGCTGCGCAAAGCGGGGCGGCAGGAGTTCGTACACCAGCGGCGGTCTGTCCTGCGTGGAACACACATAGCCGACCGGCTTGTGCAACAGCACCACGCTGCCCGGCGGCGGATCGAGAGGTGCGCCGTCCACCAGCACCGCGTCATGCGCGAAGGCCGATCCCTCCCGCAGCACCTGCCCGTCAGGCTGCGTCACCCGCCGTGCGCGCAGCATGGCCTCGGCCTCCTTGCGGCTGCCATAGCCCAGACGGGCGAGATAGCGCGCCAGCGAATTCACCGCCACCGGCGCATCACCGTGTTGCCGTGCGACGCCACGTCAGCGCGCGAGACCGTACACCACCGTGGTCACCACGCGCACCTTCTTGATGACCTGGCTTTCCTCGGTGATGCCCATGGCCTGATCACGCGGCAGAATTTCGAACACCCCCTGCGACGCGGACCGTATGCCACTCAGCGAGCTCGCGGCATCCTTGGCGAACTGCTCCGCGCCCTCGCGTGCGCGCGCCGTGGCTTCGGCAATCATGGCCGGCTTGAGGTCGTTGAGCTTGGTGAACACAAACGTGGGTCCGCCGCCGCCATACTCCTGACCACTCGAGAGCACGACGCCGTTGCGCACGAGTTCCGGCACCCGCTGGCTGGCAGCCTGCACGCGGTCCACGTCGGGTGAGCGCACGACGAGCGTCTGTCGGATGATGTAGCGCGCAGTGTTGTTGTAGCCGCCCATCGTGCGCGCGTCTTCCACGCGGAAGTCCTGCACGGTGATTTCCGTGCCGCTGGAGTCGAAGCCCTGCGCCCGCAGGAATTCCCGCACCTGCAGCACGTTGCGTTCGAGCGCCGCATTGGCGCGACCGAGGTCGTCGTCGGTGACGACGAGGCGCAGAGGCCAGATGGCCAGGTCGGCCTTGGCTTCGCGCTCGGCGACGCCCTTCACCGTGACCACACGATCGGCCGTGCGAAAGCGGGAAAAGCCATTGCCAATGAGGGCGCCCCCCACGGCCAGTCCAACGGCGACAAGAGCCGCCGGCAGCAGCGACAGACGGGAAGATGAGCTGGTGGTCATGATGTCGAAACAGAAATTGAGTCGCGCGTCGCGCGTCGTGAATCTTCGCGCGGGCTGGCGACGTGATGTGACGGCAGTGGGACGAAGCGAAGTATGCTGCGAAGTATGAAGGACAGACCGCCGCGCTGCACGATCCGGGCGCCGTGGTGCACGGATAGACACGATACCCCAGAGGTTCTCATGCTGTTACCGCGTCAGATCATGCGTCGCCTGTTGCTCGCTCTCGTGTGGGGCCTGTCGGCCTCCGCCACGGTGGGCTGTGCCAGTACCGGCACCACCTTCCGCAGTGGCGTCGGGGACGCCTATCTCGAGCGGGCGCCTTGGGTGGCGGGCCGACCTGTTCCAGCCGATCGTGGCAGCCTGCTGGTGCTGCCCGTCCAGTGGCAGGCCTCGCTCACCCAGCCGGTCTTCATGGATCCCGACACCGCGGCGGGGTCACCCCTGGCCGCGCTGCGGGATTCGGTGCAGCAGGCGCTGAACCGCGCGCAGCTGGGCCCGAGCGGGACGGCGCTCAGCGGCCGTGCCATGGTGCCGCCCGATGT
>JACVCT010000046.1 GCA_016741895.1 Gemmatimonadaceae bacterium
GTGTGGTGCTCATGAACTCCGGGTAACCCTTTCGCACTTCCGCCATGCGCGACTGCGAAGCCGAGTCCACCACGGTGGAGTCGGCGCGCGAGAGGGTGCTGCGGAACTCCGCATCAAAGGCCAGCACGTTCTGCGCGTGGTAGGAAGCCTCCGCCGTGTCCGCGGCCAGCAGCGCGCGACCGACCTCTGCATTGATGTACGAGAGCAGAATACTGGACTGCTTGACGGCGGCAATGCCGCGCAGCTCGCGCTGCTGCAGGTTGGCAATGGCTTCAGCCTGCTGCGCGCTGTTGCGCACCCCCACATAGCCAACCGCCACCAGCAGCAGGGTCGTGATGGCCGACGAAACCAGCAGCTTCGTGGCCGTGCGCACGTTCGTGAGCAAACGCATGTCGTGGATCTCGTGAGCGTCAACCGGGCAGGTGTGGGCGACGTCGCCGGTATCCCGATACCGATGGGGAAGTGTCGGCCACCCTGCTCAGGACTTGAACCACACGCGCCAGCCCCATTGGAATGCGGGCGACACCACGGACATGAACGAGCCATCAGCTAAAGCTTTCTGCCCGGCTACCGATACCTCCCCCAACAGGTCGACGCTGGCCAGGATCAACGAACCCTCTCCTCGAGGAGTCTCTCCATGCCTGCGCGTCGAACCCGACTCGTGCTGGCTCTCGCCACGCTGTTTCCCCTCACCGTTTCGGCGCAGGACGCGCTGTCGGTGTACGGCTATTTCTCCACACGACTCGAAAAGTCGTTTCAGGTCCCGACGGCCGAAGGCGGAAACGTCGTGAAGGAATCCGGCCCGCGTGAGTTCACGCAGCCGTTCTTCAATGTCATGATGCAGCACCAGTTCGATCCGCGCTTCAAGGCCTTCGTGAACCTCAATGGCGCAGGCGCCGGCAATGTGGATGTGCGCAATCTGTGGGGTGAGTGGACACCATCGAATGCGTTCAACCTCCGGGTCGGCAAGATCTATCGCAAGTTCGGCCTGTACAACGAGATCCTGGACGCCGTGCCCACCTACTATGGCATCGAGGCACCAGAGGCTTTCGACGGCGATCACCTCCTCATTTCCCGCACGACCACGGCCATGGCCTACGGTTTTGTGCGCGCCGGCGCGGGCAAGCTGAGCTACAGCCTGTCCACCGACAACGGTGAGGGTCGCGACATTGAGGGCACGCTGCCCATCGGTGCCGATGTCAACTACAACTTCGGACGCGGCAACTACACCGTCGGTGTCTCGGGCTACACCTCAGGCGGCGCCACCAATGGCGATCGCACCGTGGGTGGCGGATCACCCAAGAGCGGTGTGCTGCCCTGGATGGCGCGCGACTCGTTCACGGTGGTGAACGCCTACGCCGAGGCCCGGGTGAGTTCGCTCACGCTGCAGGCCGAGTGGGCGCAGGCTGATCACAAGGCGCAGCGTGATGCGGCCGCCGTGGTGCAGGTGGTGAATGGTGCCGGCATCAACGCCGCGCAGCGCGCGCGCTTCCTGCTCGACCCCAACGGTCCGGTCACGGCGGCCAATGTGCGCCGCTCGGGTGACCATACCATCCAGACCTGGTATCTGCGCGCCGGCTACTCGAAGGAAACCAGCAAGGGCGAGCTCGGCCCCTACCTGCAGTGGGACGCCTACTCCAATCCGGAGACCGTTGCCAGCAAGCGTTTCGGCGGCGACGACGAGGCCGGTGTTGCGGACGACGGCAAGTTCACCAAGGGCACGGTGGGTCTCGTGTATCGCCCGGTCCCGCAGGTGGCGTTCAAGGTGGATGCCAGCGTCCACCGCTATCGCTTCCTCGGCCGTTCGGTCAGCTATCCCGAGCTGCGCATCGATCTCTCGTACGCCTTCGGGCTCTGATCTGGAGCATACATGACCCTGCGTACTCTGTTCCGTGCGGGTGTGGCCGCGGCCGCGCTCCTGATGCTCCCGGCGCTCTCGTCGAGCGCGTCGGCCCAGATCTCCGTCATCGTCTCGGCCTCACAGTCGAAGACGCTCACTGAAGCCCAGATCGCCGAAATCTTCGCCGGCGCCAGCACCACCTGGCCCGACGGCACCAAGGTGCAGATCGTCGAGAACGGCGACGCGATTCTGACGCAGAAGTTCTTTGCCAAGGTCGTCAAGAAGCCCACGGCACTGGTCCGTTCGCAGTGGACCAAGCTGGCGCTCTCCGGCCAGGGGGCCGCGCCCAAGAAGGGCGCCGACGCCGCCGCAGTGAAGGACCTCGTCAAGAAGTCACCCGGCGCCATCGGCTATATCAACACCAGCGACCTTGATGACTCGGTGAAGGAAATCCTCAAGGTGCCCTGAGCAGGGGATCTCGAGCACTGCCGAAGCAGACAAAGGGCGCCTGGTCCGGAAGACCAGGCGCCCTTTGTACAACGCACGTATGCCGCGTGACTCAGCCCAGCGTGAGAATGCGCGGACCGTTCTCGGTGATGGCCACGGTATGCTCGAAATGCGCCGAGCGCTTGCCGTCAGCCGTGACCACCGTCCACTTGTCGCTCAACGTGCGCGTCTTGGCCGTGCCCACATTGACCATGGGCTCGATGGCAATGGTGAGGCCCACACTCAGCTTCTTGCCGCGCTTGGGCTTGCCGTAGTTGGGGATCTGCAGCTCCTCGTGCGGCGAGAAGCCCACGCCATGTCCCACGAGCTCGCGGACCACCGAGAAGCCCTCGGCTTCCACCACGGCCTGCACGGCCGCCCCGATGTCCCCCACGTGGTTATCCGCCACGGCGGCAGCAATGCCGGCATCGAGCGAACGCTGGGTCACGTCGAGCAACTTCTGCGTTTCCGCATCGATGTTGCCGACCGGGATCGTGATGGCCGAGTCGGTGAACATGCCCTCGAGCTTCACACCCACGTCCACGGTGACGATGTCACCCTCGGACAGGATGCGCTTGCGCGAGGGAATGCCGTGCACGATCTCCTCGTTGATGGAGATGCAGGCACTGCCGGGGAAGCCGTAGAGTCCCTTGAAGGCCGGTTCCGCCCCGGCGTGCGAGCGGATGAAGGACTCCACGAGCTGGTCCAGCTCCATCGTGCTCACGCCCGGACGCACATGCGCCTTGGCGTGCATGAGCGTGGCGTGCAGAATGGCGCCGCCCCGCGCCATGATTTCGATTTCGCGCGGGGACTTGAGCAGCGTGCTCGGTGCCGTGCCGCCCAGCACCATCACGAGATGCCGAGCGCGGCGTTCATGCGAGCTTCCACCTCATCGAGGGACCCGATGGCATTGATGCGCACGAGGTTGGCCCCATGCTGCACATACCAGTCGATCACCGGCGAGGTCTGGTCGCGGTACACCTGCATGCGCTTGCGAATGGCTTCCGGTTCGTCGTCCTTGCGGCGCACCAGAGTGCCCGTCACGCCACCCTCGGAGCAGGTCTCACCGGGCTGACGACCGAAGAACGGACGCTGACAGGCATCGCAGGTGGTCCGGCCACTGAGGCGACGCACCAGCTCCTCTTCGTCAATTTCGAAGAGCAGCACGGCATCCACCTGCTTGCCGAGCTGGGCCAGCGTGTCCGCCAGGCCATCGGCCTGCGGCGTGGTGCGCACGACACCATCTAGGATGGCGCCCTTGGCCGCATCGGGTGCGGCCAGCGCCTCCTTCATGATGCCCATGATGACCGCGTCGGGCACGAGGTCCCCGCGGTCCATGGCCGCCTTGGCTTCGAGACCAAGGGGCGTTCCGTTCTTGACGGCGGCGCGTAGCACATCGCCGGTCGCGATCTTGGGAACGCCAAGGCGAGCGGCAAGCCGCTCGCCTTGAGTCCCCTTGCCCGCGCCCGGCGGTCCAAGGAGCACGATGTTCATCAGGATGTGTTAGAAGCCGCCCTGGGTGGCCTGACGGCCGCGGAACTTCACGCGACCCTTCTTCATGAAGCCGTCGTACTTGCGGAGCAGCAGGTGCTGCTGCATCTGCGCCATCGTGTCCAGCGCCACACCCACGACGATCAGCAGCGAGGTGCCGCCGAACGCGAAGGGCACGTTCACCAGTCGGGCGATGATGACCGGCATGAGCGCGATGGCCGTAAGGAACAACGCGCCCGGCAGGGTGATGCGTTCCACCACCTGCTCGATGTACTCCGCCGTCTTCGCACCCGGCTTGATGCCCGGCACAAATCCACCCTGCTTCTTCAGGTTCTCGGCCAGGTCGACCGGATTGAAGATGATGGACGTGTAGAAGTACGTGAACAGGAGGATGAGCACCGCCAGCAGGACGATGTACAGCCAGGGGTTCGGGCCGGTCGGATTGAAGTACTCGGCGATTTCCTGGAGCTTCGGGTTGCCGCTGAACTGCGCCAGCGCTCCGGGAATCACGATCACCGACTGCGCGAAGATGATCGGCATCACGCCCGCGGTGTTGATGCGGAGCGGGATGAAGTTGCGCGCGGCTTCACGCTGCCGGCCACGCGCCATCGTGCGCTGCGGGATCTGGATGAGCACCCGCCGTGCCGCCACCGTGATGGCCACCGTACCCGCCACCACCGCCACCATCGCCAGCCCCAGCACCACGAGCGACAGCGGCGCGATGGCGCCCGTCGTCACGAAGTTGAAGGTCTGGAAGATGGACGGCCACATGGCCTCGACGATCGAGAAGAAGATGATCAGCGAGGCGCCGTTGCCCAGGCCGCGCTCGGTGATCTGCTCACCCAGCCACATCACGAAGATCGCGCCCGTGGTGAGGAAGAGCATCATCTGGATCGTGAACCACGGGCCCGGTCGCGACACCGCAGCCGGCAGCGAGGTGGTGAAGAGCGCAAAGCCGTAGGCCTGCACCAGCGCCAGCACCACCGTGAGGTAGCGCGTGTACTGCGTGAGCTTCTTCCGGCCCTCTTCATCCTTCTGCATCTTGTCCACGTTCGGCATCACTGCGCCGGCGATCTGGACGAAGATGCTCGCCGAGATGTAGGGCATGATGCCGAGCGCGAACACCGTGGCGCGCGACAGACCGCCACCCACAAACATGTCGTAGAGACCCAGAAGGCCTCCACCCTGCTGGCGGGTGAAGTAGTCGGTCAGCGCCTGGACATCGATGCCGGGCGCCGTGATGTGCGAGCCGACGCGATAGATCACCAGACACAGGAACGTGAAGGTGATCTTCGCCCACAACTCAGGCGTCCGGTAAATGTTGGCGACGGCTTGCGCCGCCGCGTTGTTTTGTTCTGCCATGCGCTGGAAGCTCCGTTATCAGGCGTCGATGCGGCCGCCGGCCGCTTCGATCTTCGCCTTGGCACCGGCGCTGACGCGCACACCCTTGACCGTCAGGGCGCGCGAGACTTCGCCGTTGGCGAGCAGCTTGGGGGCACCCTGACCGACGCGGATGAGCCCCGCGGCGAGCAGCGATTCCACCGTCACTTCATCGCCCTGCACCTTGACCAGATCGTTGAGGCGCACCAACTGCGCCTCCTCACGGAACGGATTGGTGAAGCCGCGCTTCGGGATGCGGCGCGTGATGGGCATCTGGCCGCCTTCGAAGTGCGGCTTGCCGCCACCGGGGCCGCCATGGCCCGAACGCGCCATGGAACCCTTGTGACCCTTGCCGGACGTCTTGCCCAGGCCGGAGCCCGGACCGCGACCCAGACGACGACGCGACCGGTGCGAACCCGGGGCCGGCGACAGGTTGTGCAGGCCGATCTTGTCGACCGACTCGTTGTTGGCCATCAGCTTACTCCTCCACCGGCGTCACCTGAACCAGGTGACGCACCTTCTTGAGCTGGCCGCGCAGCGAGGCGGAATCCTGCTGCACCACGCTGGCCTGATGATTACGCAGGCCGAGCGCTGCAAGCGTCGCCCGCATCCGCCACGAATGGCCGATGGCGCTTCGCACCTGCGTGATCTTGCGCTTGCCGGTCCCCGGCTTCTCGAGCTTCGGCGACGTGGCCGGGCCCTTCGACGGATGCCACACGAATGTCCGCGGCATTATGCCACCTCCGCGGCCACCACGGCCGCCTTGCGTGTGTCCACCGACTCGGTCTTCGACTTCGCACGCGACTTGTAGCCGATCTGCGAGACGTCCAGACCGCGCTCCTTGGCCGCCTGCTCCACCGTGATGAGCTCGAGGAGCCCGTTCACTGCGGCGCGCACCATGTTGTGCGGGTTCGTCGAACCCAGCGACTTGGTGAGAATGTCGTGGATGCCGGCGCACTCGAGCACCGCGCGCACCGCACCGCCGGCAATCACACCGGCACCGGGAGCCGCAGGCTTCATGAGCACCTTGCCGGCGCCATGCTTGCCCACCACCTCGTGCGGGATCGTCGAACCGGTGAGCGGCACCTGCACCATCGAGCGACGCGCGGCGTCCACGGCCTTGCGGACCGCTTCCGACACTTCGTTCGCCTTGCCGGTGGCGAAGCCCACCTTGCCCTGCCCGTCGCCCACCGCCACGAGGGCGTTGAACGAGAAGCGACGACCACCCTTCACGACCTTCGCCACGCGATTGATCGCGATGACGTTTTCTACCAGATCGCTCTGCTCGCGTTCCTGCGGCGCGTTGCGGTCGGGGCCACGGCCACGGCCATCACGGCCGCCGCCCTGCCCGCCCTCGCCACCGGGGCCACGGCCACGGCCGGCACCCGGGCCGCCCGGACCACGGCCACGGCCGCCGCCCGGACCACCACGCCCACGGCCGCCACCCGGGCCACCGCGTCCACCCGGCGCACGAGCGCCTCCCTGATTCTGTGCGTCTGCCATGATCAGAACTCCAGGCCGCCCTCTCGGGCGCCATCGGCAACGGCCTTCACGCGGCCATGGTACTGGTAACCGGCGCGATCGAAGACCACCTTCGAAATGCCGACCGCCTTCGCCTTCTCCGCGGCAGCCTTGCCCACGGCCAGCGCGCGCTCCGACTTCGTGCCGCTCATGCCCTCGTCGCCAACCGTGAGCAGCGTGCGCTGCGCCACGTCGTCCACGATCTGGGCGTAGATGTGCTTCAGCGAGCGGAACACCACCAGGCGCGGACGCTCCGGCGTGCCGTTCACTGCCTTGCGCACCCGCAGGTGACGGCGCTTGCGCCGCTCCGCGTTCGTGCGCGGAATCGCGATCTTGCCCATTACTTGCCTCCCGCCTTGCCGGCCTTGCGCCGGATGACTTCACCCTGATACTTGACGCCCTTGCCCTTGTACGGCTCGGGCTTGCGGAAGCCACGGATCTCGGCCGCGACCTGACCCACGAGTTCCTTGCTCGCGCCGTCGATCACCACCGTGGTGGGATTCGGCGCGCTGATCTTGACGCCTTCCGGCGCCTTGTACTCGATCTGGTGCGAGAAGCCCAGCGACAGCAACGCGCCGTAGGGCTTGATCTCGGCCTTGTAGCCGGTACCCGTGATTTCGAGGGTCTTCTGGAACCCCTTCGTCACGCCCTCGACCATGTTGGCCACCAGGGTGCGGGTCAGGCCGTGCATCGCCTTGTGACGCTCTTCGTCACTCGGACGCTTCACCAGCAGCTCCGCCCCTTCCTGCGACACGATCATTTCTGCGGGCAGCGTCCGCGACAGTTCGCCCTTCGGGCCCTTCACCGTCACCGCGCTACCATTGATTGCCACGGACACCCCGGCCGGAACCGGGATCGGGCGCTTGCCGATACGAGACATGATGGCGGCTCCTTACCAGACGAGGGCGAGGAGTTCGCCGCCGGTGTTCGCGGCGCGCGCATCACGATCGCTCATGAGGCCCTTCGACGTGCTGAGGATGGCCATGCCCAGGCCATTGCGCACACGCGGAATCTCCTGCACGCCCACGTACTTGCGCAGGCCGGGCGTGGAGATGCGCTTCGCTTCGCGAATGACCGACTGGCCGCCGTGCGCGTACTTGAGGATCACGCGCAGCACGCTCTTGCCATCCTCGAGATCGACCGTGCGGTAGTCCTGGATGAACGCGTTCTCCTTGAGGATCCGCGCGATCTCGATCTTCATCTTCGATACCGGCATGTCGACGCGGCGGTGCTTGGAAGCACACGCGTTGCGAATGCGCGTCAGCATGTCGGCAATGGGGTCGTTGAGGCTCATGCTCTGGGATTGCTCCTATGGTATCCGCCCGAAGCGGACCTGTAGGAAGTGAATGGAGGAACCTGCGTGTTACCAGCTCGCCTTGCGCACGCCGGGGATCAGGCCGTTCAGGGCCATGTCCCGGAGGGCAATGCGGCTGAGGCCGAAGTGCCGGAGGAAGGCCCGGGGACGACCGCTCATGTTGCAGCGGTTGCGCACCCGTGTGGCCGATGAATTGCGCGGCATCCTGTGCAGCGCGTTCACCGCCGCCTGGACCTCTTCCGGCGTGCTCTTCGGATTCTTGATCACGGCCTTCAAGGCCGCGCGCTTCTGCGCGTACCGCTCCACCAGCTCCTTGCGCTGGGCGTTGCGGGCCAGCTTGCTCGTCTTCGCCATCGGTCAGTCCTGGGGATTAGGCCGCGCTCGGCTGCGCCACCTTGGGCGTCACCGGCTTGTCGTCGCCGCGGAACGGCATGCCGAGCTGGTGCAGCAGCGCGAACGCGTGCGCATCCTTTTCGGCCGAAGTGACAAACGTAATGTCCATGCCGTGGATCTGCTCGACCATGTCGTAGTTGATCTCGGGGAAGATCATCTGCTCCTTGATGCCGAGCGTGTAGTTGCCGCGGCCGTCGAACGACTTGGTGCCCAGACCACGGAAGTCACGGATGCGGGGGCACGCGACCGTCACGAAGCGGTCGAGGAACTCCCACATGCGCGCGCCGCGCATGGTCACCGAGGCGCCGATGTCCTGGCCCTCGCGCAGGCCGAAGTTCGCGACCGACTTCTTCGCCTTGCGGCGCACCGGCTTCTGGCCGGTGATCAGCGCGAGCTCTTCCACCACCACGTCGAGCAGCTTGGGCTGCTTCACCGCCTCACCCACGCCGCAGTTGATCACGATCTTCTCGAGCGTCGGGATCTGCATCGGGTTGGTGAAGCCGAACTGCTTGGCCAGGTTGGCCCGCACCGTCTGCTCGTAGTGCGTCTTGAGCCGCGGCGTCGCCGTCGGCAGGCCGGCACCGGCGTGCTCGCGCTTGGTGAAGTCCACCGCCGCGCGCGTGGTGGCCGCGCCACCCTTCTTGCCGCCACCCTTCTGCGCCGCACCACCCTTGGCCGCGCCGCCCTTGGCCGCGCCGCCCTTCGCTCCACCCTTGGCGCCGCCCTTGGCGGCACCCTTTTCCTTGGTCGCCATGTCAGTAACTCCGGTCAGCGCGCACGGGGAATGACTTCACCGCTCTTCACGCCGACGCGCTCCTTCGTGCCGTCCTTGTCGACGCGGTTGCGAACGCGCGTCGGCTTGCCGGTCTTCGAATCGAGCAGCATCACGTTGGACGCGTGGAAGGGCGCCGGCATCTCGATGATGCCGCTCTGCTCCTCCGCCGTGCGCGCCTTGCGGTGCTTCTTCACGATGTTGATGCCTTCCACCTTGATGCGGCCCGTCTTGGGGTACACCTGGAGGACCTTGCCCTCCTTCCCCTTGTCGTCGCCACGCATCACGCGGACGGTGTCACCCTTGGTGACGTGGATCGCTTCACGCGACGCCTTGAGGGCGTGACGTCCGGCGCCAAGGCGCTGGCCGCGATCCGTCTTGTAGTACACGTTCTTGCGCATCTCAGAGCACCTCGGGCGCCAGCGACACGATCTTCATGTACCGCTTCTCGCGGAGCTCGCGCGCCACGGGACCGAAGATACGGGTTGCCTTGGGCTCACCGTTGTCGTTGATGATCACGACGGCGTTCTCGTCGAAGCGGATGTAGGACCCGTCCTTGCGGCGCGTCTCCTTCACCGTGCGCACGACCACCGCCTTCGCGACGTCGGACTTCTTCACCGTGCCGTTGGGGAGCGCGTCCTTCACCGCCACGATCACCCGGTCACCCAGGCCCGCGTAGCGACGACGCGTGCCGCCGAGCACGCGGATCACCAGGGCGCGCTTGGCGCCACTGTTGTCCGCCACCTTCACCACCGATTCCTGCTGGATCATGGGTCAGGTCCTCAGCGTGCGCGTTCGACGATCTCGACCACACGCCACCGCTTGTCCTTCGACAACGGCCGGGTCTCCATGATGCGGACAGTGTCGCCGACTTTCGCCGAGTTCTCCTCGTCGTGCGCCTTCAGCTTGCGCGTCTTCGTCACCATCTTGCCGTACTGCGGGTGGGGCATGCGGCGATCGATCGCCACGACCACCGTCTTTTCCATCTTGTCGCTCACGACCAGCCCGACGCGCACCTTGCGCGCGGTCCGTTCGGAGGCGCCGTTCTGCGCGGCGCTCGCGTTGTTCATCTCAGCCATCGGTCGGTTTCCGGTTAGCGGCCACGGCCGGCAGCGAGCTGACGCTCGCGCTGCACCGTCTTCAGGCGCGCAATGTCCTTGCGGATGCTGCGCAGCCGCAGTGGCTGCTCCAGCGCCTCGGTCGCGCTGCGGAAGCGGAGGCGGAACCGCTCCTCCTCCAGCTCGCGGATGCGGCTCGTCAGCTCGTCGTCAGCCAGTCCGCGGATCTCTTCAGCCTTCATGGGTCACCGCCTCCTCGCGCACGACAAACTTGGTCTTCACGGGCAACTTGGCAGCCGCCAGTGCCATCGCCTTCTCGGCCAGCTCGCGCGAGACGCCTTCGATCTCGAACATCACGCGGCCCGGCTTCACCACCGCCACCCACAACTCCGGCGAACCCTTACCCTTACCCATGCGGGTTTCGGCCGGCTTCTTCGTGATCGGCTTGTCCGGGAAAATCCGGATCCACACCTTGCCGCCACGCTTGATGTGACGCGTCATCGCCACACGGCAGGCCTCGATCTGACGGCTGGTGATCCAGCCCGGCTCCAGCGTCTGCAGACCGAAGTGCCCGAAGGACACCTCCGACCCGCGGTACGCCAGGCCCGTCGTGCGGCCCTTGAACATCTTGCGGAACTTGACCCGCTTCGGACTCAGCATCTCTCAGTTCCTCAGTTGCCGGTCGAGTAGGTCTTGCCGCGACGATCTTCCACGATCTCGCCCTTGAAGATCCACACCTTGATCCCGATGGTCCCATAGGTGGTCTTCGCGGTGCTCGTCGCGAAATCGATGTCGGCGCGCAGCGTGTGAAGGGGCACCCGGCCCTCCATGTACCCTTCCACGCGCGCGATCTCGGCGCCACCCAGGCGGCCGCCGGCCTTCACCTTGATGCCCAGCGCGCCCATCCGCATCGCGCTCTGCACCGCGCGCTTGAGCGCGCGACGGAACGAGATGCGCTGCGCCAGCTGCGCCGCAATGTTGTCGGCCACGAGCTGCGCCTCCACTTCCGGGCGCTTGATCTCTTCGACGTTGATGCCGACTTCCTTGCCGGTCAGCTGCGCGAGCTCGTCACGCAGCTTGTCCACCTCAGCGCCCTTCTTGCCGATCACCACGCCCGGACGGCCGGTGTGAATCGTCACCACCACCTTGCCCGGCTTGCGCTCGATCGTCACGTCGGCAATGGCCGCGTTGTCCAGGCGCGCCTTCAGGTACTTGCGCAGCAGCGCGTCTTCCTTGAGCAGCGCCGGCATGTCCTTCTTCGCGTACCACGTCGAACGCCAGTTCTTCGTGACTCCGAGGCGGAAGCCGATCGGATTGGTCTTCTGTCCCATTAGCGCACCGCCTCCGTCACGACGATCTCCACATGGCTCGTCCGCTTCAGCATCGGCGTCGCACGGCCCATGGCCGCCGGCGTCCAACGCTTGAGCTTCGGCCCCTCGTTCACGATGGCCTTCGTGATCACCAGCGCGTCGACATCCAGCGACGTGTTGGCCGCACGGGCCGCCTGCTCCGCGTTTGCCACCGCACTGTTGAGCGTCTTCTCGATCTGCTCAGCCGCGTGCTTCTTCGAAAACTTCAGCAGCGCCAGCGCATCGTTCACGCGCTGACCGCGGATCTGGTCGATGACCAGCCGCATCTTGTAGGGCGACTGACGCGTGGTCCGCTGAATGGCCCGCGCCTCGATCCCGGCCTTGATGGTCTTGGCCATGGATTACTTGCCTCCCTTCTTCTTCGGGTCGACCTTCTGGCCCGCGTGACCGCGGAACAGACGCGTCGGCGAGAACTCGCCGAGCTTGTGGCCCACCATGTTTTCCGTCACGTACACCGGGATGAACTTGTTCCCGTTGTGCACCGCGAACGTGTGCCCGACGAACTCGGGCAGGATCGTGCTCGCGCGCGACCAGGTCTTCACGACCTTCTTCTCGCTCTTCGCGTTCATCGCCACCACCTTGGCCTCCAGGCGCTCGCTGACGAACGGACCCTTCTTGATGCTTCTCGACATATCGGTTCTCGTCTCGCCTGGCGGTTACTGCGTGGCCCGGCCGCGCTTGCGGCCGCGTACGATGAGACGCGTCGACGCCTTCTTCTTGTTGCGCGTCTTGACGCCTTCCTTCTTGCCCCACGGGCTCACCACGTTGCGGCCACCGCGCGTGCGACCACCGTGCGGGTGATCGACCGGGTTCATGACCTCACCGCGGACCTTCGGCCGCTTGCCCAACCAGCGGCTCTTGCCGGCCTTGCCGTGCGACTGCAGCTCGTGCTCGGCATTGCCCACTTCGCCGATCGTCGCCGTGCAGTTGCCGTGGACCAGGCGCATTTCCGTGGAGGCCAGGCGCAGCGTGACGTACTCGCCTTCCTTCGCCACGACCTGGGCAAAGGTGCCGGCCGAGCGCGCGATCTGCCCGCCCTTGCCGATCTTGAGCTCGATGTTGTGCACCGACGTGCCGAGCGGCACTTCCTTGAGCGGCATCGAGTTGCCCGTGCGCACGTCGCTGCCCGGACCCGACACCACCGAATCGCCCTGCTTGAGCCCCTTCGGGTGCAGGATGTAGCGCTTCTCGCCGTCCGCGTACTCAATCAGCGCGATGCGCGCCGAGCGGTTCGGATCGTACTCGATGTGCGCCACCGTGCCCACGACGCCAAACTTGTTGCGCTTGAAGTCGATGACGCGGTACATGCGCTTGTGGCCGCCACCGATGCGACGCATCGAGATGTGGCCATGATTGTCGCGGCCGCCCGACTTCTTGAGGGGCTCCACGAGCGACTTCTCAGGGGTCGAACGCGTGATCTCGGCGAAATCCGACACCGAGCGGAACCGCGTGCCCTTCGTGACCGGCTTGAATTGACGAATGCCCATGCGACTCAGCCCTCGAAGATCGCGATGGTGTCGCCGTCACGCAGCTTCACGATCGCCTTCTTGGTGTGGGGGCGGCGACCGATCGACTGGCCGACGCGGCGGGTCTTGCCCCGCGCGATCGACGTCCAGACACCGGTGACCTTGACGCCGAACAGCTGCTCGACGGCCGCCTTGATGGCGTGCTTGGTGGCGTCCGGCGCCACCTCGAACGTGTACTCGCCGCGATCCTGGTAGGCGGCGGAGGTGCGCTCCGTGATGATCGGGCGCACGATGGTGCGATACAGTGCGCTCACGGTCAGCCCTCCGACTGGCTCGAGGCCAGCGCCGACGATTCGATCACGACCACGTCCGACCACAGGATGTGGTAGGTGCTCACGTCGCTGTACGGCATCACGTGGGCACGCTGCAGGTTGCGGGCGCTCAGATACACGTTCGGCTTCACGCCGTCCGTCAGCACGAGCACCTTCTTCTCGGCCACACCCAGCTTGGCCAGCAGGTCCGTCATCGCCTTGGTCTTCGGCGCGCTGAAATCGAGCGCGTCCACGAGCACCACGGCGTTCTCACGGGCCCGGGCGTTGAAGGCGCTCTTGCGCGCCAGCGCCCGCACCTGCTTCGGCACGATCTGCGTGTAGCTGCGCGGCTGCGGGCCGAACACCGTACCACCGCCCGGCCAGTTCGGCGCGCGCGTCGAGCCCTGACGGGCGCGACCGGTGCCCTTCTGCTTCCACGGCTTCTGGTTGCCGCCCGTCACTTCACCACGCGTCTTGGTCTTGGCCGTGCCCTGGCGACGGTTGGCGAGGAACGCCTTCACCGCCTGGTGCATGACCGGCACGTTGACGATCCCGTCGAACGTACCTTCGGGGAGCGGGCGCGTGCCGCCCTGCTTGCCCTGCGCCGAGTACACAGGCGCTTCGAAAGTCTTGGTTTCCGCCGTCATGATCAGCCCTGCTTCCGCACGAAGACGATGCCGTTGGTCGGCCCCGCGATGCTGCCGCGCAGATAGATGAGGTTACGCTCGGCGTCCACCTTCTCGATGCGAAGGTTCGTCGCCGTATGCTGCGCCGCGCCGTAATGACCGGGCATCTTCTTGCCCTTGATGACGCGCGACGGATCCGTGCCCGCGCCAATCGAGCCCGGCTTGCGATGCTTGGTGTTGCCGTGCGTGTTCGGGCCACCGCCGAAACCATGGCGCTTCACCACGCCCTGGAAGCCGCGGCCCTTGGACGTACCCGTCACCTTCACGCGCTCACCCGGCGTGAAGATGCCCACGGTGATCGTCTCACCCACGGTGTACGACGGCGCCTCGGCATTGCCCGGCGCGTCGTCGAGACGGAAGCTCTTGAGCACACGCGGCGCGGCCTCGAGGCCGGCCTTCTGCGCGTGACCCAGCTCCGCCTTGGTCGCGCGACGGCCCTTGGGCGTGCGCTCCCCCTTCTTGTTGGGACGCGCCGTGCGCTGCGACCCATATCCGAGCTCCACCGCGGCAAACCCGGCCTCCGCCGCCGTCACCACCTTCGTGACAGGGTTGGGCGTGGCCTCCACCACGGTGCAGGGCACCTGCTGCCCCTGCTCGTTGAACAGCTGGGTCATGCCCAGCTTCTTGCCGATGATGCCGATCATGAAAAGACTCACTCCGTACGAGTCGCGGTGCTTCCGGAGAAGCAACCGTTGGACTGTGGATGGGGCCGCCCTGTGCAGCGCCACCAGTACGCGCCGCGATGCTCCGCGACGTGAACTTCCGTTTCCCTGCGTTCTTCCTCTTCGCGCTTTTCTACCTTACGCCCTGCAACCTTACGCTTCTCTTTGGTCCTACTCGACTTTGATCTCGACGTCCACGCCTGCCGGCAGGTCGAGCTTCGTCAGCGCGTCCACCGTGCCCGCGCGCGAATCGAGAATGTCGATGACGCGCTTGTGCGTCTTCAGTTCGAACTGCTCACGCGACTTCTTGTCCACGTGCGGTGAACGGAGCACCGTCCAACGCTGCGTCTTCGTCGGGAGCGGGATCGGCCCCGACACCGACGCGCCGGTCTTCTCGGCCGTGCGGACAATGTCCGCCGAAGCCTGGTCGATCACGGCGTGGTCGAATGCCTTGAGGCGAATGCGAATGCGGCCAGCCATCAGAGTT
The DNA here is from genome assembly GCA_016741895.1 of Gemmatimonadaceae bacterium. Classification (GTDB taxonomy): domain Bacteria; phylum Gemmatimonadota; class Gemmatimonadetes; order Gemmatimonadales; family Gemmatimonadaceae; genus Gemmatimonas. Next base: position 15,239 of record JACVCT010000046.1, read on the forward strand.
CCGTGTGGGAACCAGTCGAGCGACGGGAGCCGGTGGAGCACCGACTCCCGTCGATCAGCCGGTTCTGGTTAGGCGAGGATCTTCGTAACGACGCCGGCGCCGACCGTGCGGCCACCCTCACGGATGGCGAAGCGCAGCTGCTCTTCCATGGCGATCGGGATGATGAGCTCGATCGTCATCGTCACGTTGTCGCCCGGCATCACCATCTCCATCCCCTCGGGGAGCTCGATGTTGCCCGTCACGTCCGTCGTGCGGAAGTAGAACTGCGGGCGGTAGCCCTTGAAGAACGGCGTGTGGCGGCCACCCTCTTCCTTCGTGAGGACGTAGACCTCGGCCGTGAACTTCGTGTGCGGCTTGATCGAGTTCGGCTTGGCCAGCACCATGCCACGCTCGATGTCTTCCTTCGCAATGCCACGGAGGAGGAGACCGACGTTGTCACCGGCTTGGCCCTCGTCCAGCAGCTTGCGGAACATCTCGACGCCCGTGACGGTCGTCTTCTTCTCGCTGTTGTAGCCGACGACCTGCACTTCCTCGCCGACCTTGATGATGCCACGCTCGATACGGCCCGTGGCCACCGTGCCGCGACCCGTGATCGAGAACACGTCTTCGACCGGGAGGAGGAACGGCTTGTCCGTCTCGCGGACGGGCTCGGGGATGTACGTGTCGAGGGCGTCGTACAGCTTCTGGAACTCCGCCACCCACTTCGGATCGCCGTTGATGGCGTTGATGGCCGAGCCGCGGATGACCGGCGCGTTGTCGCCGTCGTAGTCGTACTTCGACAGCAGCTCACGCACTTCGAGCTCGACGAGGTCGAGGAGCTCTTCGTCTTCCACCAGGTCGCACTTGTTGAGGAACACGACGACCTTCGGCACGTTCACCTGGCGCGCCAGGAGGATGTGCTCGCGGGTCTGCGGCATCGGGCCGTCCACGGCCGACACCACCAGGATCGCGCCGTCCATCTGCGCGGCACCCGTGATCATGTTCTTCACGTAGTCGGCGTGGCCCGGGCAGTCGACGTGCGCGTAGTGACGGTTCTCCGTCTCGTACTCCACGTGCGACGTGGCGATCGTCAGGATCTTCGTGCTGTCACGACGGCCCTGCGACTCCGAGGCCTTCGCCACTTCGTCGTAAGCCACGTACTTGGTGCCGTAGCCCTTGTCCGAAGAGATCTTCGTGAGCGCCGCGGTCGTGGTCGTCTTGCCGTGGTCGACGTGGCCGATCGTACCCACGTTCACGTGCGGCTTGTTCCGCTCGAACTTTGCCTTGCCCATGGTTCTGTCTGTGCTTGGGTAGTGAATGAGGGGTGAGGCTTACGCCTTCACCTTGCTGATGATCTCTTCGGCCTTCGACTTCGGCACTTCTTCGTAGTGCGAGAACTCCATCGAGTAGACCGCGCGCCCCTGCGACATGCTGCGCAGACGCGTCGAGTAGCCGAACATCTCGGCCAGCGGCACCGTGGCCGAGATGACCTGCGCCTCACCACGCTGCGTCATGCCGCCGATCTTGCCGCGCCGCGAGGAGAGATCGCCGAGGACGTCGCCCATGTACGCTTCCGGGCTCACGACCTCGACCTTCATCACCGGCTCCAGCAGACAGGGGCTGGCCGCCTTCGCGGCCTCCTTGAACGCCATGGATCCGGCAATCTTGAACGCCATTTCCGACGAGTCGACTTCGTGGTACGAACCGAAGGTCAGCTGCACCTTCACGTCCACCACCGGATAGCCGGCGAGGACACCGTTCTCGAGGGCTTCCTTGATGCCCTGCTCGACCGGTCCGATGTACTCACGCGGGATCACGCCGCCCACGATCTTGTCCTCGAACACGAAGCCCTGGCCCTGTTCGGACGGCTCCATGTTGATGACCACGTGGCCGTACTGACCCTTACCGCCCGACTGACGGACGAACTTCCCTTCCACCTTCTCGACGCGCTTCTTGATCGTCTCGCGATAGGCCACCTGCGGGCGGCCCACGTTCGCGTCGACCTTGAACTCGCGCATCATGCGATCGACGATGATCTCGAGGTGCAGCTCACCCATGCCGGCGATGATCGTCTGACCGGTCTCGGCATCGGAGCGCACGCGGAACGTCGGATCTTCCTCGGCCAGCTTCTGCAGCGCGATGGCCAGCTTGTCCTGGTCCGCCTTCGTCTTCGGCTCGATGGCGACGTCGATGACGGGGGCCGGGAACTTCATGGCCTCGAGGATGATCGGATTGTCTTCCGTGCACAGCGTGTCGCCCGTGCGCGTGTCCTTGAGGCCGATGGCGGCGGCGATGTCACCGGCGCGCACCTCCTCGATTTCCTCACGCTTGTTGGCGTGCATCTGCAGCAGACGACCCACGCGCTCGCGCTTGTCCTTCGTGCTGTTGTACACGTAGCTGCCCGAGTTGAGCACGCCGGAGTACACGCGGAAGAACGTCAGCTTCCCGACGAACGGGTCGGTGGCAATCTTGAACGCCAGCGCGGCAAACGGCGCGTCGTCCTTGATGGGCGCTTCGACAAACGTTTCGTCGTGGTGCGGCAGATGCCCCTGGATGGCGGGCACGTCCACCGGCGCGGGCAGGTAGTCGATGACGGCATCGAGCAGCGCCTGCACGCCCTTGTTCTTGAACGAGGCGCCGCAGAAGACCGGGATGAATTCCATCGCGATCGTCGCCTTGCGGATGGCCTGACGGATCTCGGCCATCGAAAGCTCTTCACCCGCGAGGTACTTCTCCATCAGGGCTTCGTCGTACTCGACGGCGGCTTCGATGGCCTCGTGGCGGGCCTGCTCGCAGGCATCCTTGAACTCGGCCGGCACTTCGACCACCGAGAACGTCTTGCCCATCGTCTCGTCGTGGAAGATGTACTGCTTGCGCTCGAGCACGTCGATGTGGCCCGTGAACGTCTCACCCGAACCGACCGGCAGCTGCAGCGGGAACGCGCGCTTGCTCAGGCGGTCACGGATCATGGCGAGGCAGCGATCGAAGTTCGCGCCCACACGATCCATCTTGTTCGAGAAGATCATGCGCGGCACGCGATAGCGATCGGCCTGACGCCACACGGTCTCGGTCTGCGGCTCCACGCCGGCGACGGAGTCGAGCAGCGTGACGGCGCCGTCGAGCACGCGGAGCGAGCGCTCCACTTCGACGGTGAAGTCCACGTGGCCCGGCGTGTCGATGATGTTGATCCGGTACTCCGGACCATCACCCTTCTTGTCGCTCTGGCCATGGCGCTGCCAGAAGCAGGTCGTCGCGGCCGACGTGATCGTGATGCCGCGCTCCTGCTCCTGCTCCATCCAGTCCATGGTGGCGGCGCCATCGTGGACTTCACCGATCTTGTGCGACTTCCCCGTGTAATAGAGGATGCGCTCGGTGGTGGTCGTCTTGCCGGCATCGATGTGCGCCATGATGCCGATATTGCGGTAGTGCTCGAGCGGGGTCGTACGCGGCATAGTCGTCGGTCAGCGCCGCCAGGGCGGCGCAGTGGAAAACGAAAGTGAACCAGCAAAAAAACGGCTGGACCTGACCTCCCATGATGGGGAGCGGTATCCATCCGCTGTCGCCGGGTACGCTCGCCGCTGCTGCGCGAGTGGGGACCCAAGCGCGCCACCTGTCGAAGAACTGCCGACTCCAACGGGTGACGTCGAATTGACTGCGTTTTGGTGCAGACTCCTAAGCTCACTACTTCTGGAGCCCCTGTCAAGGCGTGACCGGCCGCCGTAAGCAGCGATGCGAGGCGGGGTTTGCGGACATGAAGCGCAGCCGCGTGGAGCCCCCGCCACAGTCTGCCTGCCAATTGTTTCACCAATGCAGCAGTTTTGGGCCCGTGCCAGAGGTCACAATCCGATTTTCCGCTGCGTTTCTGTGACAGCAGCGGAACCGTATGGGCTGTCATAAATCGTTCGACATCAATACTTTACCGTACTCTTTCCACAACAGACTCAGCCGTAAGCTGTGATGACAGGCTATGGTCGAGGCCGGCTCTGGTACGCGTGATGCACTTCACAAGGCCAGGAGCAGCGCAGCTCGCCACCGCTCCGCTACATTACCAGGTCATGAGGCCTACCATGAAGTTCACGACCCTGCTGTCCATCGGACTCCTGTCGCTGCCCACCACCCTGCTCGCGCAGGGACAGGTGGTCGGCCCGAACGGAACGTCCACGCTTGGCACCGCGACTGCCTGGATTCCCGATGTGCAAAACGGCGCATCCGCGCAGGTGACCACGACCAATCCCTGTGGCACACTGTCCGCCGGGCCAAACGTGCTCAACGGCGCCTGCGGTGATGGCTACGGTGGTGTCGGCAGCGGCTCGCTCGAAATGCGCCTTCAGGGCAACAATCAGGTGCTCGGCACGACGGAGTGGTCCTTCTGGGACCACTGG
>JACVCT010000047.1 GCA_016741895.1 Gemmatimonadaceae bacterium
CGCGATGCCAATAGCCAACCCGCCCACCCCGACCCGCCGCCTCCGTTGCAGGCCCCACAGGTTGAGTGGGTCGGTCCCGGCGAGGTAAACATCCGCTCGCAGGCTGGTGGGGCTGTGAATGACGTTGAAGTGCCCGTGCACTGATCGGGCGCATTCGACTTCGACTACCTCGAGTGGAGGCACGTACGTATCCTCAGCCGCAAGCGCGGCGATCATGCGTGCCGCATCTTTGGGTGCCATGTCCACAACGATGTCGAGGTCGTTGGTCAGCCGCGGCTCACCGTAGACGATTGCGGCAGCACCGCCGGTGACCATGTAAGGCAAGCCGATGGTCTCGAACGGCACGGCAAAGCGAGCCAACAAGTCACCAACCATGGTCGCCATCTTCGCGAATGGTCGCCGTCACTTTCATCCTGAAGCACGCAAAAAAAGCGTCCTGACTTCGGCCTGTACCTCAGCCTCCGAGAGCTCCGGCCGAAAAGTGCGCAGCCCCGCCGCCGCGAGCTCCCACGCCGTGGCGCGCAGTTCCATCGCCACCGTCAAGTTTCGCTCGGCGGCGCGGGACAGTATCTCCAGGTGGGTGTCGGGGACATGCTCCATAAGTGGGAATCTATAGCCCCGGCCGATGGTTGAGCTCCGGGCACCTCGCTTCAGGAGCCCCCCCGCATGAATTCCCGCCCAAGCATTGGACAAACGCCACACTCGACTAAGTTTCCTGCATATCCATGCAGACGGCGCGGCCTCCCCGGTCGCGCCGTCTGCGTTCCGTTTCCCGGACGACCGAGCCAGGCAGGCGCCCATGCACCCCGAGCGACCGCACCGCGACTTCCTCAACATCGCCGACTTCTCGACCGACGAGACGTTTGCGCTGCTCGCGCTCGCCGAACGCATGCGCACCGGCGCCTACACCGCACGGCCGCTGGCCGGCAAGGCGCTGGCCATGATCTTCATGAAGTCGTCCACGCGCACCCGCATGTCCTTCGAGGTGGGCGCCAATCAGCTCGGCGGCACGGCGCACTTCCTCTCGCCGCGCGACGTGCAGCTGGGCCGCGGCGAACCCATCCCCGACACGGCGCGTGTGCTCTCGCGCTACGTGCATGGCATCATGATCCGCACCTTCGCGCATCAGGACGCCCAGGATCTCGCCACCTACGCGCACATCCCCGTCATCAACGGCCTTACCGACCTTTCGCATCCCTGTCAGGTGCTGGCCGACGTGCTCACCATGCAGCAGCACCTCGGCGACGTGCGCGGCAAGTCGGTGGCCTGGATTGGCGACGGCAACAACATGGCCAACTCCTGGATCGAGGCCGCCGCCCATCTCGGTTTCAGTCTGCGCCTGGCCTGCCCCGAAGGCTACGACCCGGATGACCACTTCCTCGCCGCCGCCCGCGCGCGTGGCGCCGATGTGCGGCTGCTCCGCGATCCGCGCGAAGCCGTTGATGGCGTCGACGTGGTGACCACCGACGTCTGGGCGTCCATGGGGCAGGAGGAGGAACAAGCACGGCGCGCCCTGGCGTTTGCCCTGTATCAGGTGGACGCGGAGCTCATGGCCCGCGCGGCCCGTCACGCCATCTTCCTCCACTGCCTGCCGGCACATCGGGGTGAGGAGGTGACGGCCGAGGTCATCGACGGACCACAGAGCGTGGTCTGGGACGAGGCTGAAAACCGTTTGCACATCCAGAAGGCCATCATGGCCGCACTCATGGGCAACGAGCCGCTTCACACGATGGGGTGAGTCGCCGTTGTCCACGGCTTCTCACCACGCATCGCATGTCACTCGTTGTGGGGCGCATGGCCCCGAACTTCACGCTGCCCACCGACACTGGTGAGCCGCTCACGCTCAAGTCACTGCGCGGACAGTGGGTGGTGGTCTTCTGCTATCCGCAGGACGACACGCCCGCCTGCACCGCAGAGGCCTGTGCGTTTCGCGACGCCTGGGCCGACTTCGAAGACATGGGGGCCGTGGTGCTGGGCCTCAGTCCCGACTCCATCGCCAGGCACCAGCGTTTCAAGGCCAGGCACGCACTCCCCTACACGCTGCTGGCCGACGAGGACCACCGCGTGCTCGAGAAGTGGGGCGTGTGGGCACCCAAGAAACTCTACGGCCGCGAGTACATGGGTGTCGTGCGCACGACGGTGATCATCGACCCGGCGGGTCGGGTGGCCAGAGTCTTTGACAAGGTCAAAGTAGCTGGCCACATCGAGGCCGTTGCCGCCGAGTTGCGTCAGCGCATCAGACGGAGACGGCCGGCTGCCATCGCGTGAACGAATCCGCCACCGTGCTCGGCGTGTAGCCGTGGCGGGCCAGGAAGGCTGAGGCATGCACGGCGCGGGCACCGCTCGCGCAGTGCACCAGCACCGGCGCATCGTTGGGCAATTCGCCAAGGCGCGCCAGCAGGCGTGTATGCGCGATGTTCTGGGCGCCGGTGACCTGTGCGGTGTCGAAGTCCACCTTGCCGCGCACGTCGAGCACACGCACTCCACCCGCCACACGACGTTCCTCCATCTCCGCCATGCTGATGGCCTCGAGGGTCGCCACCGGACCGCCGTTGGCAGCGTACGCCGCGAAGTCGGCCGGAGTGAAATACCCAACCAGCTTGTCGAGCCCGATGCGCAGCAGCAGGCGTGTGGCTTCATCGACGCGCGAGGGCTCGATGATGAGATAGATCGGCGTGCCTTCCTCGATGTACGAGCCGGTGATGTTGACGAACTGGAACTCCCACTCGGCCAGCAGCGACTTGGGCAGATGCCCCTTGATGAAGTCCCCGCGCGGCCGCGTGTCCACCACCACCACGTCACTGCGACCGGCCAGCGCATTCAGTTCACGAGACGCCAGATGCGGAAGCCCCGGCACGGCACCAATCACCTTGGGCCCGACCTTGTTGTCCCGCTTCATGCGCGCAAAGTAGAACGGCGGTTCAGGCTGCCCACTCAGGATGTACGAGATGAAGTCCGTCTCCGACGTGGCCGAACGCAGCGCCGGATTGAAGCGCAGCTCGTATCCCACCGTAGACGACGGCACGTCGCCCAGAGACTTGCCACAGGCGCTGCCGGCTCCATGCGCCGGCCACACCTGTGTGAACTCCGGCAGTTTGCGGAAGCGCGCCAGCGAGCGATACAGCTGCTGCGCCGCGGGAATCATGCTGCCCGCATGGCCGGCGGCATTCTCCAGCAGATCAGGACGACCCAGATCGCCCACGAATACGAAGTCGCCCGTCACCACACCAACCGGCTCCGTGGCGCCCGATCCGTGGTCAATGACCTCGTACACTAGGTGCTCGGGCGTGTGGCCAGGCGTGTGCACCGCCACAAACTCGATGTTGCCCACCTTGAAGTGGTCATCGTGTTTGAGCAGGCGGTAGTCGTAGGCCGAGTCCAACAGCCACTCATAACGCCATTCCGGCCCGCCCTCGTCACTCGCATACACCCGCACCCCACGCTCGGCGAATTCCCGCAGGCCCGACAGGTAGTCGGCATGGATGTGCGTATCGGCCGCGGCCACAATGCGCAGCTTGTGGCGCTCGGCCACGGCGTAGTACCGGTCGATGTCGCGTTCGGGGTCGATGACGATGGCTTCACCGCTGCGCGGGCAGCCGATCAGATATGCGTACTGAGCCAGGGCCGGGTCGAAGATCTGGCGGACGAGCATCAGGACCTCGCAATGTCGGAGTCAGCCGGCGCTACGCCGGCGAGATACTGAGGAAGGTATACCCGGAGCGGGGACGTGGCGCGGTCGGGGAAATCCCCGCAGCGCATCGGGTGTTCGACTGCCAGCATGGCTGGCACAGTCCTGCCAATTCTGGCATCTTACCTGTTCGGCCACTGTGGCCGACAACCAGCTTCGACCCCGCCCATGACTGCTGCCAGCCCCACTGCGCTCAAGCGCACGCCGCTTCACGATATCCACGTTGCCCTCGGCGCCAAGATCGTGCCCTTCGCCGGCTACGAAATGCCGGTGCAGTATCCCGCCGGCATTACGGCCGAGCACAAGGCGGTGCGCGAAGCCTGCGGCATGTTCGACGTCTCGCACATGGGCGAGGTGATCGTGCGTGGGCCTGATGCCATCCGCTTCGTTTCGTCGGTCACCAGCAATGACGTGTCCGCGCTGGCAGTGGGCCAGGTGCAGTACAGCACGCTGCTGCGCGCCGACGGCACCATCGTCGACGATCTCCTGGTCTATCGCTTTCCCGATCACCTCATGCTGGTCATCAACGCCAGCAACCGCGACAAGGACATCGCGCATCTCGAGGCGCATCGCAGCGGCTTCGACTGCAGCATGACAGACGTCTCCGATGCCACGGCGCTTCTGGCGGTGCAGGGGCCTGAGGCGCCCGGCATTGTGGCGGCCCTGGCTTCGGTGCCCCTCGACGGCATCAAGTACTACTGGTTCGTTGAGGGCCAGGTGGCTGGCGTGCCCTGCATCATCTCGCGCACGGGCTACACGGGCGAGCTGGGCTTCGAGCTCTACTTCGACGCGAGCCAGGCCAGCACCGTGTGGAACGCCATCATGGCGGGCGGCCGCGTCACGCCGTGTGGACTCGGTTGCCGCGACACGCTGCGCCTCGAGGCCGGCATGAGTCTCTACGGCAACGAGCTCGACGATCGCACGACGCCACTCGAGGCCGGGCTCAACTGGCTCGTCAAGCTGGGCAAGGCCGAACCCTTCCTGGGCAAGGACGTGCTGCTGCGTCAGCACAGCGAAGGCACCGACCGCAAGCTGGTGGGCTTCACCTTCGAAGAGCGCGCCATTCCGCGGCACGGCTATCCGGTCGTGTATGGCGACGTGGTGGTGGGTGAGGTCTGCAGCGGCACCATGAGCCCCACGCTCGGCATTCCCATCGGCACCTGCTATCTGCCCACGGCCGCGGCCGTCGAGGGCACCACTTTCGAGGTGGACATCCGCGGCAAGCGGGTGCCGGCGCGCGTGGTCAAGCTTCCCTTCTACAAGCGACCGGGCAAGGCGTGACGCAACCCGTGCGGGCCACCACGCAGAGACGCACCGGCGACGGTGACGACAGCGGCGTGGTGGCCGTCCTGCTCACCGATGTCGAGCCGGCAGTGCGCATCAACGCCGCGCTCGAAGCGCTCGGGCATCGCACGGTGGCCATCTCGCCCATGGACGATGTGCGCGGTGAGTTGCGTCGCGCGAAGCCCATGGTCGTGGTGTTCACCGGCGCGCTGCTCGATGCCGCGCACGTGGCGCTGGTGCGTCAGCTGCTCTGGGACAACGTCTCGGTCATCGGCCTCGTGGACGTGGCCGACCCGGCGCTCATGGACCGCCTGCGAGACATCGGCTATGCCGAGGTGTGGGAGAAGCCTGTCGTCATTGACGATGTGGTCGACAGCATCCGGCGTCGCATTGAACGTCGGCAGCTCGCCGAGTTGACGGGGCTTGTTGGTGAATCGGCGGCCATTCGCGAAGTGCTGGTCAAGGTGGAGCAGATTGCGCCGGTCACCAGCACCGTGCTCATCGAAGGCGAGAGCGGCACCGGCAAGGAACTGGTGGCGCGTGCGGTGCATCGTCTCAGCCCGCGGCGCGGCAAGCCGTTCATTGCAGTGAACGTGGGCGCGCTGCCCGAGACCCTGCTCGAGAGCGAGTTGTTCGGTCATGAGAAGGGCGCCTTCACGGGGGCCGCCGAGCGACGGCTTGGCCGCTTTGAACTGGCGGACACCGGCACGCTGTTCCTCGATGAGATCGGCGAGATCCCGTCCAGCACACAGGTCAAGTTGCTGCGTGTGCTTGAGGAGCGGGAAGTCACGCGGGTGGGTGGTGGCCAATCCATCCCGGTGGACGTGCGCGTGGTGGCGGCCACCAATCGCCCGTTGCGTGAGCATGTGGAAGAGGGGCACTTCCGCGCCGATCTCTTCTATCGGCTCAACGTGTTGAGTGTGTACCTGCCGCCGCTGCGTGAGCGGCGCGAGGACATCCCGCTGCTGGTGCGGCGCTTCGTGAGTGAGTTCTCCGCGCTGCACGATCGGGCCTTCAACGGCATCTCGGCCGATGCGCTCGCGCTGCTGGTGGAGTACCCCTGGCCTGGCAACGTGCGCGAGCTGCGCAATCTCGTGGAAAGCATGGTGGTGCTGGCCCACGGGCGCGAAATCGTGGCCGATGATATTCCGCGCGCCATTCGGGAGGGCGGTGGGCGTCGCCTGCTGCCCGTGCCCGTCGGGCCCATGGTGCAGGGCGCCGAGCGGGCGCAGGGGCGCGAACTCGAGTTCATCGTGCGCTCGCTCGTGGAGCTCAAGTTGCAGGTGGAGGAACTGCGTCGCCGCATGGACGTGGAGCAGCGCCCGCCGCTGGGCTGGGTGGGTGAGGTGCATCCGCTGGGCATGCCGCCGGTTGGCGTACCGCCCGGTGGTCTGCATCCGGTGGGGAACGGTCACGTTGCGGCCCCGTTGGGTGGGGATGTGACGCTCGGCCCGGTGGTTTCGGCGGGGGGGCTGCGTGGCGGCGATTTCCGCGGCGGGGAGTTCCGTGGGGGCGAACCGTACGGGATCGAGCCGCGCGACCAGGCCCCGCCAGCCACCGTCATTACCCTGGGACCGGGCATGACGATGGCGGAAATCGAGCGGGTGGCCATCCAGGCGGCGTTGCGGGACACCGGCGGAAACCGTCGAAAAGCGGCGGAATTGCTGGGGATTGGGGAACGGACCTTGTACCGGAAACTGCGGGAGTACGAGGGGGAGACAGGGCCCGACGAGGGGTCTGATGGAGAGGAAACTTGAGGTCTGGGGCGTTACATGGTTGTCATACAACATCTTGCCGTAAAGATGAGTCTTGCCAAAAGGCGTTCTCATCCACAGATTGGCGCCGTTGATGGTCGGATGCAGTTCTCCGGATCCCTCCCCTCACGGAGTCCAGTCTGTCCAATCCAGTCCTGCTCGGCATGACGTCCCCCTCCCAGCCATCCGGCATCGTTGCGGGGAGCGTCCTGCCCATCCGTCGGGCCGAGGAGCTGATCGCCACGCTCCCCGGGGTGTTGTCCGTGCGGATCGTGCCCAGCGAGACGGGGGCGGTGGATGAAATCCACGTCCTGACGACCGACCTCGTACCCCCAAAGAACACGGTCCGCAACATCGAGAGCGCGCTCATGGCGCAGCTCGGTTTGCGGGTGAACCACCGCAAGATTTCCATCGCCACGACGCTGGACGCGCCGCGGGCCACGGATGGCCCGGCGGCTCCGGCGCCCGGTGCTCCGGCATCGGCGTCTGCTCCTGTTGCATCGGCGCCCGCGGCGTCCGCGCCACAGGCTGTCGGGACCGCATCCCCCCTGTCGGCGACCGGCGGCCATGTGACCTCGGCCGTGGCTTCGCCGTCTGTCCCACTTCGTGCCGTTGGCACGAACCAGTCGTCCTTGTCCGCGGGCCTGCCCGATACCACGGGCAGCCGGCGGCTTTTGGTGTTTGAGGATGTCGAGGTGCGGCGGTCGCGATCGCGGGGCGTGCTGGTGCGCGTCACGCTGACGCGCGATGGCCAGGAGTACTTCGGTGAGGCGGAAGGGCAGGAGACGGAGCGTTCGCGCATCGAGCTGGCCGCGCGGGCGACGTTGCAGGCGATCATCGGGGCGATGAAGGCCACACCGGGCGGCGAGCGCAGTCTCGCGCTGGAGGGGTCAAAGCTCATCGAGGCGTTTGATCGCGAGTTCATCTTCGTCAGTGTGGCGGCGCGAGTGGGTCGCGAGCCGGTGGCACTGACGGGCAGCTGTGAAGTGCGGGAGAGCGCGGAAACGAGTGCCGTTCTGGCGGTGCTCGACGCGACGAACCGCTGGGTGCATCTGGACCGCTAGGACGCGACGACGCGTCCCCGGGTCGGAACCACATACCTCGTCGACCAGACGACCAACCCCAACGTCCCCGTCAACCGAAAAGAGCGGAGCTGAGCGGGCAGGCCAAGTAACAGGAGCGGAGCCAACCTCGAATAGCACGATCATTCCGAGCGGAATGTCGTGACTGACCCGATGGGAGGTGACGCAAGATGGAATTCATGGCCCAGCTCGTGAACGCGATGATGTCTTTCGTGTTGGCTGATCTGAAGACCTGGGGCTGATAACAGCCTAGGTTGGCGGGGAACTCCTCCCATATGAAGACAAGCGTCATAGCATACGTGTATGCGGTGATCGTCGCGTCAGCGGCGGCGCTTGTCGGTACCTATTGGTTTTCACCAGTCCTCGATTGGGGGTTGGCCGGTGGAGCCTTTGCTCTCACGCTAGTCGCATTTCTCGGTGCGGTTTTTAACTATCGCGTCCAAGGAAATACGTTTGGTGAGGTCAGCTTCATTCCTTACCTGACGGCAATCGTTCTTTACCCGTCTTGGCTCACGATCGGAGTCGTTGGCCTCGGTGCGCTTGTGGCGGAGCTGATCAAACCCAAGTCCGCCATCAAACGTGCCTTCAACGTGGCGCAGATCGTTCTGGCAAGCGCAGCGAGCGTCGCGGCTTACACTTCCCTCGGTGGCGTGTCCCTCCAAGTCCGAGAGGACTTCGTTGCTCTTCCACACATCGCTGCGGTCGTCGTTTTTCTACTTGTCAACACGATCGCAGTCGCAGCGGCAATCGGACTTGCGGAAGGTAAGAGCATCATCAAGACCTGGTACAAGGGTAATGTCGCAGGCTTGGTTTACGACGTTATCGCGATTCCTGTCGTGTATGCCTTTGCTCGCGCATATGTAGATTGGCACGTGGGGGGTGTGGTGGCGCTCTGTGCCATCGTACTCGGGGTGCGTTTCACGTATCAGTCAAAACACCAGCTGGAAACGACGAATCGCGAGCTGCTCGAGCTCTTTGTACAGACGGTCGAGTTTCGTGACCCATATACGTCGGGCCACTCACAGCGCGTCAAGCGATTCTCTCGGATTATTGCCCAAGTCATCGGCCTGCCGCAAAAAGAGATTGATAGAATCTCCACGGCTGCCCTGCTACATGATGTTGGCAAGATCCATGAGATCTTCGCGCCAATCCTGATGAAGCCCGGTCGCCTCACGCCAGAAGAGCGGGCGATAATGGAGTTGCATCCAATCAAGAGTGCGGAACTGGTAGCGAAGATCTCAGACTTGCAGGACATCGTTCCCGCAGTACGCCATCACCATGAAAACTGGGATGGAACAGGCTACCCCGATCAGCTAAAGGGTAAAGAGATCCCCCTTGGTTCTCGCATCATCATGTTCGCAGACACGATTGATGCCATGACCACCGATCGCCCATATCGAAAGGCTCTCACAGAGCAGGATGTGAGAGATGAGCTGAAGAAATGGCGTGGGATCCAGTTTGACCCAGATATCTGTGACGCTCTGCTGAGTTCGCCGGATTTCGGTAGGTTGTTCGACAAGAACGACTCTGGGAATATCCAGTCTCTGACTCAGATCCTCGATATCATCCGTAAGCGGGTTAGAACACCGGCGGTTGCCTAGCCATCCCAGTCAACCGCCGACAGTGCCTGCCGGAGAAATACCGGTGGTGCAGACTGCTCACGTCGCAGCTCGCTCATGTACTTTGCGGCAAGCGCTCTCGCGCTGGCGTAATCTGAGTTTCTGACGAGTGCGCTGATTGTCGCCGCTGCGAGTAGGTCACCTCCAGCGAAGCGCGACGTTTTCTCGAAGCGATCAAGTGCAACTTCAAGGTGATCAGGGGCTGGCCGCCAGTCTGCGTCTAGTAGCAGGGTGGTAAGCTCTAGTCCTGTGACGTAAGCAGTCGCTCTTAGGTGCGGAATCCTTGGAAGCGAGCGCTTACACCTCTCAAGGTGACTAAGCGCAGTGGTTCGGTCTCCAGCGAAAATGGCCATGGTACACAGATGGCCGTGAATGAAGCTGTTTGCGTTTTCGTCGTTATTCGTCGAGGCGTACTCGGCGAGGAGCTTGGTGAAGCTGATGGCTTCGTGAAGATCGCCAGCCTCGAGATGAACCTGTGCTAACTGCCAAGTCGGGTACTCGGCGAGCCTGGTTGAGTCAATCTCAATAGCGAGTTCCCGCGCACGCTTAAACGCCCGTTTGGCATCGTTCGGGTGTCCGGTCATGCGAAACACATACCCGGCTCTCGAGCAGTCAACTACAAGGGCCGTCGTCGCCGGCTGATGTAGGCCTCTATCAATGAGAGCTTCCGCGTAGCGATAGGCCACGTCTGTGCTCCCGAAAACTGTGTGGAATATCACTGCGACTCGTTGAATTCTTTCGTCAGCAATATGAGCTCCGTTCGTGGCCTGAAGACCTCGGTAGCACTTCTCGGCGAGTGCAAAGTCGCAGGTATTCGATGCGATGACCAGCCCGATGTCTGCAGCTCGAAGCCGGAGGTCAAGACTGGCCTCTTCGCTTGATGCAATCGCGCCGGAGTACTCGCCGAGCTCAACGGGATCTGCGATGGGATCAGAGCGAAACGCTGACTCGACGTAGGACAGATGCTCGTCAACTAGCTCCGAATTCTCTGGTTCGATCGCGGCGGTAATGCGCACTGCGTTTGACAGCGAACGAAGAGCTCTGTGGAAGTTGCCACTCTCAACTTCCAGACGCGTAATCATGCGTGAGTATCGCTTGGAGTTCAGAACGGGAAGAGTCGACTCGTCTCGACCTCCGATGCATTGCAGGACGATCTGTGGACGCCCGGACTCAAGCAGCGCCTTCTCGTGTCTCTGTAAGAAGTAGGCAAGCAAGCCATCACTCCTGCTTTGAGCCAGGTGCGCGAGTGACTCGAGCAGAAGCTCCGGTGCGCCGGTTTGTTCAAACTCTGATTCGAGTACTTCGGAGATCTTGGCGTGAAGCTTAGATGACACTAAGCTGGTGGTCCGACCGACGGTTACTTGGCGTACAAGGTCATGAGTTACAACGAGTGACGCTTGGCTCGCGGCGAGACAGCCAGATTCTTCAAGCTGCTCAAGCGCATGCATGAGCTCATGGGCCGGCAACTCAAGCACCGCATCGATTCTTTCCAATGACGCGAAGCGACCGAGTAGTGCAATGGCCTGTAGTGCCCGAACCGAGTGCAGGCTGAGTCGGTCGAGCCTTTGCTCAAGAAGTGCGGTCAACGTCGGAGGGACGCCGTTAGCGTCTCCGGTTACCAGCCAATGCTCAATTAGTGCGCGGAGCATTAACGGTGTGCCCTCACTATTCGATACGATCCAGTTCTCCACATCCTCTGACAGACTGGCGGCGAGGTCCTTGCCAATGGCTTGGGCCAGCTTGCTGCAGTCGGTAGTGGAGATGCCTGAGAGTTTCCGCGCGATAAGGTTAAACGGTAGTCTTTCCGGTCGCGGCGTGCGAATAGTGGCGGAACGAGACGTGATAATCGCAAACAAGCGTAGGGAGTTCGCTCGATTCAATACATCGAACAACGCATCCCAAGATGGCTCGTCAAGCCAGTGTGCATCCTCTAAGACGAAGTAGAGAGGCTGCTCATCTGAAATGGCGGCGAATAGGTCGACAATCGCGCGACGAACTGAGTGAAGTCGAACTCGCGAGAGTGGGTCAGTCGACTCACGTGCTGCGTTCGGTCTAGGCGCTTCGGCAAACGTCGGGCTTGGTTCTGCTGGCACAGCGCCTTGGTTTTGCTCGTCCCCACCCACCAACCGCCGGAGCAGCGTCAGGCTCTCAGGCGAGCACCCCAGTGCACCCGGATATGACATCAGTTCCGGCAGGATCTCCATCACCACCCCCAGAGGGCGGTGCTGATCGCTCTCCCGGCACTCGATCGTCACCTCCCGGTATCCCTCGATCTGCGCCACCTTGCCCAACTCGGTGCACAAGCGGGTCTTGCCGATACCCGCCGGCCCGTGCAAGAGCACCGCACTGCCGTCATGCCAGCGGGCGCGACGCAATTGCATCGTCAGCTCCGCCATCTCCTGCTCGCGGCCCACGAAGTGCCGCTCCGTGGCGGCCAGCGACGGACCACGGCGTGCCGACGGCTCGGTGAAGCGTCGCCTGAGCTGCGACGCCGGCAAGCGGATGTCACCGGCATCCGGACCCAGTTCCTCCAGATACCGGTCCAGGATGGCCACCGCTTCCGCCTTCGCGCCGGTCATCATCACACACTCGGCGATCGTCAGCGTCGCGTCTTCGTTCAGCGGATCGAACTGCAACAGCCAACGCGACAGCAGTTCCGCACCGGTCCAGTCGCCACGCTCACGCCGACGGCGCAGCTGCGTCACCAGCACACGCCGCACGTCGGCATGCACCAGATCACGGGTCACCGACAACCACTGCTCGTATGCCGCGCTCGGCCCGCCGTAACCGGGCAGCCACAGCCCAAAGGGCTCGTCTCCCCGCGTCACGTCACGGTCGAAGTGCTCGATACTGCGCTCCACGCAGAACACGGGCTCGACCTGCGCCCGATCGAGGATCACGTCGTCGTCCGTCTGCGACACCGCCATGCCCATGGTGCGCAGCTTGTACAGCAGTTGCCGCAGATTGCCGCGCTGCCGAGCGTCAGGCTGACCTGGCCAGAGCTCAGGAAACAGCTCCGCCCGTGGCACCCGATGTCCCGGAGTGTGCAGGAGACGCACCAGCAACGCGAATTGCTGGCCGAAGGTCGGTGTGATCAGCTGCGGCCCCCACAGCACACGCGCCGCGCCCAGGGTCTGTGCCCGTAGCCGTGGTCCACTCAACGACGGTGCCGCCCCGGATTCTGACGCATTGGGCTCGCTCAGCGGCAACACACTCGGAAAGGCAGAGGAAATGGGCGGAGAAGTCGGCGCACGATCACTGCGGCGGGTCGAACGACGACGGATGCGGGACATGACACGCTCCGATGGGCCCATTGACCCGAGATGGTGGCGGAGATTTGGCAACGTGTACCATCCTTCCGCCGCTCGTCACTGGAGCGTCATCAGCACGTCAATTGTACTCTGCTGCACACTGCCGTACAGTCTCCGTCGGAAAAACGGAAAACGGCGGAGCCCGTCTGGACTCCGCCGTCATCAGTTTGGTCCCAACAACAACCGCTGATCAGTTGCCCGGGAAGGTAATCAGCGACTCAGCCGGCACGCCGTCCGCCTCGGCCTGGAAGTTCAGCACCAGACGGTGACGCAAAACCGCCTGCGCCACACTCTTCACGTCGTCGATGTCCGGCATGGCGCGGCCATCCATGGCAGCCCGCGCCTTGGCACCCAGCACCAGATACTGCGAAGCGCGTGGACCCGCGCCCCAGCTCACGTACTGCTTCACGCGGGCCGTGGCCTCCGGATCGTCAGGCCGCGTGCTGCGCACCAGCTTCACCGCGTACGACACCAGACTCGGCGGCGCCGGCAGCCGGCGCACCAGACGCTGCAGCTGCAGCAGCTCCTCGCCACCCAGCACCGGCACCACCTGCCCCTGGCTGTCGCCGGTGGTGGAGAGCACGATCTGCTCTTCCTCCTCCCGCGTCGGATAGCCGATGTTGAGCTCGAACATGAAGCGGTCGAGCTGCGCTTCGGGCAACGGATACGTGCCTTCCTGCTCCACCGGATTCTGCGTGGCCAGTACGAAGAAGGGACGCGGCAGGTCGTAGGTGCGGCCTGCCACCGTGACCGTGCGCTCCTGCATGGCCTGCAGCAGCGCCGCCTGCGTCTTTGGCGGAGCGCGATTGATTTCGTCGGCAAGCACCATGTTGCCGAACACCGGACCGGGCGCAAAGCGGAACGCCCGCTTGCCCGTGCCCGGCTCCTCTTCCATGAGCTCAGTACCCGTGATGTCGCTGGGCATGAGGTCTGGCGTGAACTGCACACGCGAGAAGGTCAGGTCGAGCGCCTGGGCCACGGTCTGCACGAGCAGCGTCTTGGCCAGACCCGGCACACCCACCAGCACGGCGTGGCCACCAGCCAGCAGGGCCGTGACCAGATCATCCACCACATGCGCCTGACCGACAATGCGCTGCGCAATCTGTTTCGACAGGGCCGAGCGGGCGCCGGCGAGGCGCTCGAGCAGGGCAAGATCGTTGGCGTCGGGAGATGGACTCACGGAGGCAGGGTAGAGGGCGGGAGGACAGGCGAGAGCCGCGCGCAGCGCCACGCGGGTGACCCGGACAAGATGCACCGGAAACCGGCTCGAAAACACTAACGGACGCCCAAGGGCGTCCGTTGCAGGACAAGTGGCACCGGCCGACAGCTGCTGCGGCGCCGCGGCGCCGCTCCGGGTCAGCGCAGCGTGAAGGCCACGCGCTGCTGCACCGGGTGATTCTCGCTGTGCAGTTGTGCGACCAGCGTGTAGCGACCCGGTGAAGGCGGGGTCCAGCGCTCGTCGTAGACGGTGCTGTCGTGCGCGTCGAGCAGACGGTTCTGCATGGTCTGCGTAAACAGCCGCCCCTTGCTCCAGCGCCAAACCTCGGCGCCGCTGCTGTCCTCAACGGCAAAGTCGTGTGTGCGGCCGTCGGGGAAGGTCAGCTCGACCCGCTTGGGCGAGTCATTGGTCACGGCGATGGCGAAGCGCACCGATCCCCGGGCCGTATCGACCATGACATGCGACACCACTCCACGTTCCGTTCCCGATTTTGGACGTGCGCTGGCCACCGGGTTGGGGGTGCGCGGCCCACAGGCAAAAACCAGGGCGGCGGCTGCCAGCAGCGGAACGGTGATGCGCGAAAGCATCAGGGAAATGGGAGTGGGGGGTGGGCGATCTGGCCTTGGAGCCAATCACATGCCGGTCATGTGTTTGGACGATCCAGAGTCACATTTCGCTACAGCGCCACGTTATCAACGGGTGGTCCCGCTGTCAAGATGAAAATTTGCGAACAACGACGCGCTAAGTGACGGTGGTTCCGAAGGTTTGCTGTCCAGTTCGCTTTGTCGGTCTTTGTTCGGTTTCGGTCAAAAAGTTCGCTTGCGAAAAATTTCACAAGCGCCTAGCTTCCGCCCCCGAATGGCGAAAACGCCTGCATCACGACCCCCCGGTTCGCGAGCCGATGGTGAGGTGTCACCATGGGCCCTGGCTGGGCTCGGCCTGCAGTTCTGTGTCGCCATCGTGATGTTCGTGTACCTCGGCAATTGGTTGGATCGCCGCTTGGACACGGCGCCGCTGTTTCTGCTTGGCGGTGTGCTGGTTGGTGGTGGTGGAACCTTCTACTCGGGCTATCGGCGTGTCATCGCACCGAAGGCACGAAACACGGACAGCACAGACTCGGAGTCGACATGAACGCCGGCAACACGTCGACACCCGAAGCGGCTGGCAGCGGCATGCTGCGGTCCATTGCCGCGTTCATGGTTACACAGCTGGTGCTGGTGCTTGGCCTGGCGTTTGTCATGCAGCGCTTTGTGTGGCCGGGGGACGAGGCCGCGCGCGCGGTGCAGGCCAGTGCCTGGCTCGCCGTGGTGGTGCAGCTGTTCACCTTTGCCTTCGCGCGCCTCGTGGCGCGGCAGCAGGTGATCGCCGCATGGGGACTGGGAGTGCTGTTGCGGTTCGCCGCCGTGGCCTTCTGGGCGTTTCTCGGCATCAAGGCGCTGGGCTTGCTCGGCAATCCCGCGCTGCTTTCGCTGGTGGTGTTCTTCTTCGTCTCGACACTCGTCGAGCCGCTGTTCCTGAACTGACGACTACACTCCGGATGCGGTCGATGATCCGTTCGCTGTCCACGTTGGCTTGCGTGACCCTGTTGGCCGTGACGACTGTCACGGCGCCGCTCACGCTGTCCGCCCAGGAGCACGCTGCTCCGGCCGACACGCATGCTCAGACCGGCGAAGCGCCGGTCGACATCATCACGCCGCACATCACCGACGGCAACCACCTTGAACTTCCCTGGCCCAATTCGCATCTGGCCAAGGAAGTAGAGCTGCCCCACTGGGCGCCCATCAACATCGGTGGCATGCAGGTGGACATGTCGCCCACCAAGCATGTTGTGTTCATGCTGCTCGCGGCCACCATCGTGGCCATCGTGCTCATCGGCTCGGCCAATGCCTCGCGCCGCCAGCATCAGCAGCAGGGACGCTCGCGCGGTTTTGCCGGGGCCATCGAAGCCATGGCGCTTTATCTGCGCAACGAAGTGGTGCTGCCCAATGTCGGCCACCATGGCGAGGGCTTCGTGCCCTTCGCGCTCACGATGTTCTTCTTCATCCTCGTGATGAACCTGCTCGGCATGCTGCCCTGGGGCGCCACCGCCACCGGCAACATCTCGGTGACGGCCACGCTGGCCATCATCACCGCCATCGTGGTGGAAATCGCCGGCATCCGCGCCAACGGCATCGGCTACCTCAGCACCATCTTCTATTGGAACAAGGATCTGCCGCTGCCCATGCGCGTGATCATGTTCTTCGTCATGTCGCCCGTGGAAATGGTGGGCAAGCTGTCCAAGCCCTTCGCGCTGGCGGTGCGTCTGTTCGCCAACATGACGGCCGGCCACATCGTGCTGCTCGCGCTGATTGGCCTGATCTTTACGTTCAAGAGCTACGTGATCGCGCCGGTGCCGGTGCTGATCGCGACCGCCATCAGCATGCTCGAACTGTTCGTCGCGTTTCTGCAGGCCTTCATCTTCACGCTGCTCGCCAGCGTGTTTATCGGGCAGATTCGCGAGGCGCACCACTAACAGCGGCTTGGAGTTTTGAGTTGTGAGTTTTGAGTGCTCGGAACTCAAGACTTGAACTCAAAGCTCAGAGCTGCCGGGTCTCGCGGTTTCACACGGAGTCTCGCAACACGTTTTCACCACAACAGCTGCCGGTTCTCCCCCGTCAGCCGTTGCGTAGCCGGTCGAGCGACCGGTGAATCCCGCTGGGTCAATCCCGTTGGCGGGTCATGCGGACCAGAGTGTCCGTCGGGAGTGCAGCACATCAACGACTACGTATCAGGAGTTTTCAGATGGAAATCATGGGTCTCCTCCAGGCCGCCGCTCCGGTGGTGCAGGATCCGAAGGGCCTCGCGCTGATCGGCGCTGGCATTGCCGCCGCCGGCGGCGTGATCGGTGCCGGCATGGGCATCGGCCGCATCGGTGGCTCGGCGGTGGAAGGCATGGCGCGTCAGCCCGAAGCGGCCGGCCGCATCCAGACGGCCGCGCTCATCCTGGCCGCCCTGATCGAAGGCGCCGCGCTGTTCGGCGTCGTGATCGGCTTCCAGATCCAGAGCAAGATCACGTTCTGATCTGTTCGCGCGCGGAGCGCCCGGCTTTTCCGCCGCGGCGCTCCGCCCGCACTCTCACTCTTCGTGGACGCATCCATGATCGCTCATTCCGTGCGCGCTGGCGCCCTCGCCGCCGCTCTGCTGCTTTCCGCCTCGCCGGCCCTGGCCGCCGAAGCGGGTGGTCCCGTGAATCTGCTCGACCCCAAGGTCGGGCTGATGTTCTGGACGCTCATCATCTTCGGGCTCCTCTTCTTCGTGCTGTCCCGCTTTGCCTTCAAGCCGCTCTTCGCGGCCGTTGAAGCCCGCGAGAAGGCCCTCGAAGACGCCATCGAAGGTGCCAAGCGTGATCGCGCCGAGACCGAGGCCCTGCTCTCGCAGCAGCGCGCCCAGCTCGAGGCGGCCCGCAACGAGGCCCAGGCCATCATCGCCGCCAGCCGCGAGACGGCCGAGAAGATGCGCAGCGATCTGCTCGCGCAGACCAAGCAGCAGCAGGAAGAGATGATCGAGCAGGCCCGTCGCACGATCTCCGGCGAGAAGGCGGCGGCCATTGCCGATCTGCGCCGTGAGGCCATCGACCTCGCCATCGCCGGCGCCTCGCGCGTCATCGAGCAGAATCTCGATTCCGCCAACAACCGCAAGATCGTCGAGAGCTTCCTCGCGACGCTCGACGGCAAGGCGGCGCGCTGATGCCGGCCGGCGTCCAGGGCGAATCCGTCGCGCGCAATTACGCCGAAGCCTTGCTGGTCCTCGCCCGCAAGGCCGAGGACGCGAAGGGCTGGGGCGGTATGCTCCGCCAGGTGGCGAGTGCCATGCAGCAGGATCTCACGCTCGCGCGCTTCCTGGAGTCGCCGCGCATCGCCGCCGACGCCAAGTCGGCCGTGCTCACCAAGGCGCTCGGCGACCGCGTGCCGCGCCTCTTCCTGCGCTTCCTGCAGCAGCTGGTGCGCAATCGCCGCCAGATGCTCATCCCGGTCATTGCCGACGAGTACGACACCCTCCTCGATGCGTCCGAGGGGATCGTGCACGCCCGCGTGACCGTGGCCCGGGAGGCTGGTGAGGCCGAGGTGGCCATGATCGGCCAGCGCCTCTCGTCCGTGGTGGGCAAGCAGGTTGTGCCCCACGTGGCGGTTGATCCGTCCATCATCGGCGGCGTCGTGGTGCGCATCGGCGACACCGTCATGGATGGCTCGGTACGCCGCAAGCTGGCGCTGCTCCGCCGTCGCATGGGCACGGTGCGCGCCTGAACCGGACGTTCCTGAATTTCAGGGCGTCCGCCCCACGACGGAGTGGTGCATGAGTGGACGGGTGGAAGTGCGGCACGTGGACAAGCCCTGGGGTCACGAGACCATCTGGGCCCACACCGACCGCTATGTCGGCAAGATCCTGCACATCAAGGCCGGTCAGGCCCTGTCGGTGCAGTACCACGAGCGCAAGGACGAAACCGTCTACCTGCTGCGCGGCGAAATGAAGTATTGGGTGCAACTGCCCGGTGACACGGAGCTGCGCGATCAGGCGCTCAGCACCGGGCAGTCCTTCCGCATCACGCCGGGCACCATCCACTACATGGAAGCCGTCACCGACTGTGATGTGCTCGAGGCGAGCACCCCGGAGCTGGACGACGTGGTGCGCCTCAAGGACCGCTACGGCCGAGAGGGCACCAGCGCGCCCTGAGCGTGTAGTTCAGCAGAAGTCTTGTCGAAACGGCGACGCCCCTCCCCGCGGGCGTCGCCGTTCTGCATTTTGCCATGGAAGCGTTTGCAACTCACGACCCATGACTCACAACCCTCGACTCTCATGAAGGTCATCATCCCCCTCGCCGGCAAGGGCACGCGTCTGCGCCCGCACACCCATGTGGTCCCCAAGCCCATGCTCAAGGTGGCCGGACGGCCGGTGATGAGCTACGTGATGGACGATGTGCAGAAGCTCGGCAACGTCGAGCAGGTGGTGTACATCACCGGGCACCTCAAGGAGAAGGTCGAGGCCTACGCGCGCGCGGCCTACGACATCCCGAGTGTGTTCATCGAGCAGGAAGTGCAGGACGGTACCGCCGGCGCCGTGGCCAAGGCCCGCGATTACATCGATGCGCCGGTGCTCATCATCTTCGTCGACACCATCTTCGACGCGGACCTTGGCATCATCAGGGACTCCACCGACGACGGCATCATCTGGACCAAGGAAGTCGAGGACTACCAGCGCTTCGGCGTGGTGGTCACCGATGAGAACGGGCACATGACGCGCATCGTGGAGAAGCCCAAGGATCCCATCTCCAAGCGCGCCAACATCGGGCTCTACTACATCCGCAACTGGAAGCTGCTCATGGAAGGCATCGACCATGTGCTCAAGTCGGCGCCCAACAAGGGCGAGTGGTATCTCACCGACGCCTTCCAGTAC
>JACVCT010000377.1 GCA_016741895.1 Gemmatimonadaceae bacterium
TGGCCAAGCGGGGCAGGGCCGCCATCACGCGCGCCGTCGGGTGCCCGACCATCCATTCGACATCGAGCGGCGGCATCAGCAGATCGCCGTCCGCGGTGTGGGCGCTCTCCCCGACCTGCAACGAACCGAGTTGCTCGACGTACGCGCGAACGCGCTGCGCGATCAGCGCCGCGAGCCATTGCTTCGCCGCCAGCGCCTGCGAATACGACGCGTCTCGCGACGCCAGGAACAAGGTGAAAACCCCGCATCCTGTCTCGACCAACAGTCCGATGGCGGAGAACGCCGCACGACGACGATTTCTGTTCCTCTTGGCCATATGAACCTCCTTGAGGTGGTGGTGGTCCCGGCCGTGGTGACCGGGACCCCAGCATGGGTGGATGTGGCGGGGGGCGCCGCGTCAGGCGGCGGCGGCCGTCTCGTCGGACGCGACGGACATCGTGGTGACGTCCGTCTGCGGGGGGACCAGCGCACGGCTGAGCCGTGGCCCCAACTCGCGAGGCACCGTGTCGATCTCGCCGATGGTGGGCATGGGCTCACGCGTGCGAACGCCCAGCTCCTCCATGCGCCGGGCGATGGGGAGGAGGCGCGACTCCAGCGACGTGGTGAGGGCGTTGTATGCCGTCACACAGTCGGTCACCGCGCGCTGCACGTGGCTCAGGTGACCGAGCACCACACCCAGGCGGCCGAGCAGATCGGCCCCGATCTTCTCGATCTCCGCTGCCCGCTGATCACGTCCGTCCTGTCGCCACAACTGCTCCACCGCGCTGAGCACGATCAACAGCGAGGCCGGCGACACGAGATGCACGTGCAGGCTGGCCGCGTGCTGCAGCAGCTTCGGGTCGCGGCGGTAGGCCGCATCCAGCACCGCATCGGCCGGTACGAACAGCAGCACGCCATCGAGCAGCACCCGATCCGGCACGACCGCCGCCATTCGTGCGGGGTATCCCTTGCTGGCGAGTTGATCGATGTGCCCACGCAGCGCCTTGGCGTGGCGGTCCAGCAGAGTGGTCTTCTCGCTTTGCGTTGAAGCGTGCTGGGCGTCCAGCAGGTGCTGCAGCGGGGCCTTACTGTCGATGACGATGGCCCTCCCTTGCGGCAGCAACAGCACCGCGTCGGGCCGAAACAAACCCTCGTCATCGCGCAGCGCGGGCTGCATCACGTAGTGCACCCGCTCTTGGAGGCCGGCCGCCTCCAGCGCGCGCTGCAGCGTCCACTCCCCGTACCGACCGCGCACCTGCGACACCCGCAGGGTGTCCTGCAACTTGCGCGTCTCCTCGCGATGCGCGCGGTGCTCGTCGTTGAGGCTCTGCACGAGCGTCACCAGGCGCGAGAACTCCGCCGCGCTACGGGTATCGGTGGCTACGGAAGTGTCGGCCAGCCGCTGCAGCGTTTCGTGCACCGGCTGCAACTCCACGTGCAGGCGTTCGTTCCGCTCGGCGGTCGCCGCCTCATAGGCGGCGCGGATCGCCTCGCTCTCCGAACTGGCGCGGCGTTCGAGCGCCGCGGTGGTCGCCTGGAACGCGGTCGCCTGTTGCTGCAGCAGGCGGTCCCCCAATTCGCTGGACAACTGTTGCAGGGCCGCCCGCTGGGCCTCGGCGGCCTCGCGTGTGGCGCGAAGGCTCGCTTCGAGCTGCGCACGCTCAAGGGCGGCCGCGTCCTCGCGGGCGCGAGCCTCGGCCAGCTCGGCCTCCATCCGAACACGCTCGGCATCGCGCTGGGCCGCCGCGGTCTTGCTGCGGTGCTTGAGCACCATGCCGGCGACAATGCCCACCACGGCGACAAGCACCGCGGTCACTCCGGTGATGATTCCAATCGGCGTATCGTTGAAGGTTACTCCTTGCGTGGGTGACGCGTCGCATGCTGGACCCGATGTGGTCCTGCAAGAGAGCATAGCGGATCCTAGGCCCGCTGTAACACGATGCAGCGGCAAGGCCGCACGACAGCGTGCGGTTCGATAGTCGGGGGCGCCGTGTGCGGAGTGCGCGCAGCCAAATACGACGACCGGGGAGGCATCGTCGTGATCCACCCCGTCGTGGTGCCGCCATCGCTGGCGTACATCGCGCGGGTGGCGTTCAGCGTGACGGTGCGGGTACGCTCGGCTCATGACTGCACTGACGACTCGCCGCCGCCGCGCCGCCGTCCTCCCCCCGGGGCGTATGACCTTTCGAGAGATCGCCGACAAGCTGGGGATATCGGTGATCACCCTCCGCCGCCGCGTGCGTCCGGTTGGCGACCAAGCGACACGCCGGCTCTGGGCCCAGCGTCTCGACCTCAAGCATCGACGACGCGGGGACTCGCTGCCGGTATATCACGCATGCCGCCGACGGGTCGAGGAGTGGGGGCCAGAGATTGCCGGCACGAACCTACCAGTGACTGACTAGCCCCGAGCATGTTGCGGGGAGCGCGACGGCCCGTCATCTTTGTGTTCGGCATTCGCGAACAGTGAACAGAGGAGCCCATGACCGCCGACGCACTGCACGCCTTGGATGTGGGAGTCGCCCTCCGGCTCGCCGAGAGCCCGGTGGCAGACTTTCGCGCGCTCGCCGACGACCTGTCGTTGAGCGTGAGCACCGTGCATGCCGCCGTGAAGCGTCTCAAGCTGGCCGGACTCGTGCGCCCGTCCAGCGCGGGGATCGGCACGGTGAACCGGCACGCCCTCCTGGAGTTCCTGGAGCATGGCGGGCGGTAGCCGTTGCCGCCGGAGGACCGGGGGCCCACGCCGGGGGGGGCGACGGCCCAGCACGGGCCGGGGCTCGCCTGCGACG
>JACVCT010000048.1 GCA_016741895.1 Gemmatimonadaceae bacterium
ACGGACGACAGACCCGCCACGGCACCGATGTTGGTGAGGTACTCGAGCCACTTGAGCTGCGGCACCGCCTCGAGGGCCGCCGACACCGGGTGCGCCACACCAAGCGCCGTGTACGGCGCGAGACCGGTCATGACCAGCGACATCAGGATGTACAGCACCGTGCAGATGAGCAGCGAGGCGATCATGCCGATGGGCAGGTCGCGCTGCGGGTTCTTGGCTTCCTGCGCGGCCGTGGAGACGGCGTCAAAGCCGATGTACGAGAAGAACACCACGGGCGCCGCACGCAGCACGCCGGAGATGCCGTACTTCGTGCTGCCGTCCTCGTTGGTCACCATCTCCGGAATGAACGGCGACCAGTTGTCAGTGTTCACGTACATGAAGCCGAAGCCGATGACCAGCAGCACGATGGTCATCTTGATGGCGACGACGATGTTGTTGAACATGGCCGACTCCTGCACACCACGCACCAGCAGCAGCGTGAGCGCCAGAATGAGCGCCACCGCCGGCAGGTTGATGATGCCGTTCACCACGCTGCCACCAGCCGCCGTGCAGGCTTCACGCACCGCGTAGGCCGCAGAAGTGGCCGGATCGATGAGGGCCACACCGTTGGGATCGACGCAGGCAAAGGCGCGCACGATTTCGTGGCCGTTGACCACCGTGAGCGGCGCAGACGCCAGCGCCGCCGGAATGTGCAATCCGGCCGAACCCAGCATGGCGCTGAAGTAGCCCGACCAGCCCACACTGACCGTGGCGGCGGCAAACAGATACTCGAGCACGAGGTTCCAGCCGATGAACCAGGCCACGCCCTCACCCATCGTGGCGTAGCTGTAGGTGTAGGCTGAACCCGCGATGGGGATCATGGACGCGAACTCGGCGTAGCACAGGCCCGCGAACAGACAGGCAAGGCCGGCCAGCACGAAGGAGAGTGACACGCCGGGCCCGGCGAAGTTGGCAGCCGCCGTGCCGGTGAGCACGAAGATGCCGGCGCCGATGATGGCGCCGATGCCGAGCATCGTGAGGTTGAGCGCGCCGAGTGTGCGCTTGAGCCCAGCTTCCGAGCTGTCGGCTTCGGCGCGCAGCGCCGCGATCGATTTCTTGGACCAGATTCCCATCAGTGCGGTACGGTCTGGGTGGAGCGGGCCACGGGTTGGCGTGTGACCCGCGAGGTTCGGCGGGGTCTGCTGCGGTGACCATGGTCACCCGCGGCAAAATGTGGGGGGGTGCACTGCGTTCGGACAGTGGCGCCCGCAAACTCGGGGGCGGCAGGGTCCAGCGCAACGGGGGTGGGACGGGGGACGGCCTGCCCTGGTGCGGTCCGAAGGACGAACCCAAAACTCGGAACCTTAACCCAGAACTCAAAACTGATCAGTTCTGAGTTTTGGGTTCGGGTTCCGGGTTTTGGGTTCGTTTTGCTACAGCGAGTAGTTCGGCGCCTCGCGGGTGATCGTCACATCGTGCGGGTGCGACTCCCGCAGGCCGGCGGTGGTGATCCGCACAAACTCGGCGTCGGTCCGCAGCTGCTCGATGGAGGCACAGCCCGTGTACCCCATGCCGCTCCGCAGGCCGCCGATCATCTGGAACAGCACGTCGCCCACGGGGCCCTTGTAGGGCACGCGTCCCTCGATGCCCTCGGGCACGAGCTTCTTGGGCGACATCTCGCCGTCCTGGAAATAGCGATCGGCGGAACCGTCCTGCATGGCGGACAGCGAGCCCATGCCACGAATCATCTTGAAGCGACGGCCCTCGAGCAGGAAGGACTCGCCGGGGCTTTCCTCGGTGCCGGCCAGCATGGAGCCCATCATCACACTGGAGGCACCCGCCGCCAGAGCCTTCACGATGTCACCCGAGTACTTGATGCCACCATCGGCAATGACGGGCACGTCCCCTGCCCCGTCCACGGCATCCATGATGGCGGCGATCTGCGGCACGCCCACACCGGTGACGACCCGGGTGGTGCAGATCGAGCCCGGCCCGACACCCACCTTCACGGCGTCCACCCCGCGGGCCACCAGCGCCGCCGCGCCGGCCTTCGTGGCCACGTTGCCGGCCACCAGCTGCACGTCGGGGAAGGCCTCGCGCACCCGCGCCGTGGCCTGCAGCACGCCCTCGCTGTGGCCGTGGGCGGTATCGATGATGAGCACGTCCACGCCGGACTGGATGAGGGCGCGCGCGCGATCGAGATAGTCCCCGCCGGCACCAATGGCCGCTGCTACACGAAGCCGCCCGTACTGATCCTTGTTGGCATCGGGGTACTGGCGGCGCTTGTGAATGTCCTTGACGGTGATGAGCCCCTTGAGCACCCCCTCGCCATCAACCACGGGCAGCTTCTCGATGCGATGCTTTGCCAGAATGCGCTCGGCCTCATCGAGATTGGTGCCCACCGGCGCGGTGACCAGATTGGCGCTGGTCATGACCTCGTGCAGCGGGCGGTCGAGTACACGCTCGAACTGCAGGTCGCGATTGGTGAGGATGCCCACCAGCTTGCCGGCGGTGTCGACAATCGGCACACCGGAGATCTTGAAGCGCATCATCAGCGCGACCGCCTCGCGCAACGACGCGGAGGGCGAGAGCGTGATGGGATTGAGAATCATGCCGCTCTCGCTGCGCTTGACGCGATCCACCTCGGCCGCCTGCCGATCGATGGACATGTTCTTGTGCAGCACCCCGATGCCCCCGTAGCGCGCCATGGCGATGGCCATTTCGCTTTCGGTGACCGTGTCCATGGCCGCCGAGATGAGCGGGACGTTGAGGGCAATGCCGCGCGTGAAGCGCGAACTGATGGTCACTTCGCGCGGATGCGTGAGCGAGTGACGCGGAGCGAGCAGGACGTCGTCGAAGGTCAGCGCGACGTCTTCGCGAATGCGATTGGGGCGAGAAGAGGGTGCCATCTCGAAAAATACTCGCCCCGGGCCGCCGCAACCAGCGGGCGGTGGTCGGTCGTCAATCGACCGGTGTCACTCGTCGTCGTCGCGATCGCGGCGCGGACGGGCCACCATGCGCTGGATCCGGCGGCGCAGACGGGTGGGCAGGAAGAACCCGGCGGCGGACACTACCCCGGCGATGTTCAGATCGTCGAGTTCATCCGGATGGCCACGCCAGTGATCGAGCAGCACCCGGCGTCCGGCATGCTCCACCAGGCGCTGCAGCGAGAGCATGAGCAGGAAGATGTCATCCACTTCGCCCAGGAAGGGGATGAGGTCGGGCAGAAAGTCGAAGGGCGAGACGATGTACGCGAGCGCCGCCACGACAAAAAAACGATCGAGCCGCGAGACACGCGGGTCGCCCACGAGGCCGACGAGCAGGCGCAGATAGGACGGCAGCTGTCGGATGGTGCGCAGCACCGAGCGCTTGAGCCCCGCTTGCGGGCCCCGGCGGCGGCGAGGCATCTGGTCGGCGTCGTCAGGCAGTCGGTGGAGGCGGCGTGGCATTGGCAGGTGCGGAAGAAGCGTTCGGAGGCGACGTGGGAGCCGGACCGCCCTGAGCTGGACTGCCCTGAGCTGGTCCGCCCGCAGGTGCTGCACCCTGCGCGGGCGCGCCGGCAGGCGGCGGAGCACCAATCTGGTCGGCCACGGTCTTGGCCGTGGTCATGACATCGGTGGCGACGGTCTTGCCGGTCTGCGCCACGTTGTTGAGCACACCCATGGCCTTGTTGAGAAAGCCCATGGCCTCGGACACCGTTCCCACGGCCAGCCCACCGGCGCGCAGCGTATCCTCCACGCCATCGGTGAACTTCTGGAAGACGTTGGTGGCCGGTGCCGGCTTCTCGGCGTACTTGCTTTCCAGGAACTCGACATAGTCGAGCACCTGATAGAGCCGCTCGTCGGTGAGCGTGTCCAGCTTGCGGTTGATGCGATCGCGAACGTACGGATTCATGGGAGCCTCCTGGCCGGCCCTACGCGGTCACCCGCGCCAACGTTTCCGTTCGCCGCGCGCGTCGATGTGGCAATATGGCGTGGCGTAGCCCCGGCTGCTGTATACCCCAAGCCCGCCGGCGAGCTCCGGATGCAGTCGCTCCACCCAGTCCACGGCCGTTTCCACCCGGTACGCATCGAAGATGGTGAGCTTGCCGTCGCCATCGGCATCGATGGCCACGTCGGCCGCGTCGCCGTAGAGGTGGCGCGAATCGCGCGCCGAGCCCTCGACGTTTGCATTGTGCAGCGGCGTGCGGAAGCCGCTGTGCACCTCGACCCGGAAGTCCATGCGATCCTCGCCGCGGCGGCGCGCCAGTTCGGCCAGCACGAGTTCGATTTTGTCGAGCACCCGCGGGTCGATGGCCACGTACCGCGGCCAGATGGTTTGCCGGTCGTGCGTGATGAAGTCGCGCACCTTGAGATGCCGCGTGAGTGGCAGGTCGAGATGATGCTCATGCACCTCGGCAAACCCATCAGGCTTTTCGAGATCGCCGTTGCGGTTCCACTCCGCCGGATAGCGACCGATCTGATAGCCATTGAGGGTGCTGCCCAACTTGAGCTCGAAGGGCACGAGCACGGCGAGCCGCGTGTCGGTGAGGCGCTGCGTGACACCACTGCGCGAGACCGCGAGCTCATAGAACCCGGGCTGGAGCGGCGCGAGCAGCGTGTCTCCATCAATGGGTCGCATGACGTCGGCTGCCTCCTGCGTACCGACTTCCACCCACTGATAGCGATAGCCCGTGAGGTCGGCACGCGACTCGAGCGGAAAGGCAATGCGCTCGCCGGCGCGCACGAAGCGCATGTGCACCTCGCCACTCAATCCCCGCGCTTCCGTGGCCACCGCCACACGGGCGACGGCGTTGCGCGCGCTCTCGGCCGAGGAATCGGCCATGAGGGCGGCGGGCGGCTGATAGGCAATGGCCGCTGCGATGGCCGCGCAGCCACTGAGCACGAGAGCCGTGCGACGGCGGATCACCACTCCCCCCAGCGCGCGCGCACACCACGTACGTCGATGTGCACGAAGGGACCGTGGGCGCTGGTGGCCTTGTAGATGCCCACGCCTCCCACCAATTCGGGATGACGCTGTTCCACGCGTTCAGCGGCCTGCGCGAGCACGCGCGCATCCCGCGTGTCCACGCGTCCATCGCCATTGAGATCGGACATCCAGTCCTTGCTGCCGTTCACCACGTACACGTCGGCCGCATCGCCATACTGGTGCCGGCTGTCGCTGGCGCGGCCACCGGCCCCCACGCCCTGCGCGTTGTACTGGGGCGTGCGGAAGCCGCTCATGACCTTGAGCTGGTTGGCGGTCACTCCCATGGCGCGCAGTTCGCTGAGCACCAGTTCGAGCTTGTCGAGCAGGGGCTCGCGCAGCACCAGATACTTGGGCCAGACCGCGTGCTGGTCCTTGGTCAGGAAATCCCGCAGGCGGAAATGTTCGGAAATGCGAGTATCCTGATTGGCGAGCGTAACCTCGAGGAAACCCTCGGGCTGTCCGCGCACGCTTGCGGCGGCGCCCGAGGCGAGCGTCAGCGTGGCCGGCGCGCTGCGCCGCTCCGCCGGGAAGGTGCCAATGCGATAGCTGCCGATGCGTCCCTGCACCTTGTCGGTGAAGGGGCGCATGGTGATGAAGTGAAACGGGCCGTTCTGGAGGGCCGCAGTGTACACGCCCGCACGCTGCGCCACCGGTTCACCGAAGAGTTCGCGCAGCACCGGCAGTCCGGCCACGTGACGCGGGCTGAGAAAGCGGGCGCGCAGCTTGCCGCTGTTGCCACGCAGCGTGTCGAGCAGCGAGGCCAGCGCGGAATCAGGCGACGCCTTGGACAGCGGCAGCGCGGGCGCCCGATGTTCGGTGGCGCGCGCCGGCGTCGGGCGCAGCAGCGACACAAACGTCGCGCAGGCGACGGCCACCGCCGCCACCACGAGCGAGTGGCGGAGTGGACGGACGCGCCGCATGCGCGCCTGTGCAGGCGCTGGCGTGGTGCTGCTATGCAGAGGCGCCGAGGCGCCAGTCTTGGACACGATATCGAGTACGGGTTGACCGGCCGGATCGAGTGACGGACCTGCTGAACAGACGATCAACGGCGCAGCCGGGAAATATAGTCAGTAGATGTAGACGGGCGTGCCGAGGCCGACCGTGTGATACAGGTAGGCGATGTCTTCGTTCCGCATGCGCACGCAGCCGTGGCTCACGGCCTGTCCCACGGAGGCCGGATTGTTGGTGCCGTGAATGCCGTACCCGTCGCCGAGATAAAGGCGAAAACTCCCCAACACGTCGCCATAGCGGCGCTGATTTGTTCCGAAGGGCGGGATGACAATGCGTCCGTCGGCCACGATTTCGCGGCCGTCGCTGGCAGTGAGCGGTCTGACTTCACCGGCGGCCGTCACGCGCACGACATCATTGCCCCGCACGGTGATCTGCGATCCGTCCTTGAGAAACAGCGGCTTGCCGCGCACCAGTTGCACCAGTCCCAGACGGCGCTTGTTGGCCTGCTCCTGATAATGCCAGTCGGGCGGAATCCAGGCCGGGGCGGAGTCGAGGCGCTGCACTTCGAGACGGCCGCGGGGGGTTTCGAATCGCAGCACCTTGTTGGCCCCCTTGAGGACGAGGTGCTTGCCGGATCCGGTGGCCACCGGCGCGGTGAAAAGCACACTGTCGCCCTGCTTGTACCAAAGCCGGCGGTCGGCGATGGAAATGACGAGGTAGGGCGCGCTGGCCGGCAGCGACGGCGCCTTGGCCAGGTCTGAGCGCAGGGAGTCGAGCGACAGGCCGGCGGCGAGCACCACCTGCTCGAGTGCCTCGGTGTTGTCGTTGAACACGATGCGTGCCACGTCACGCTCAAAGCGGACGCGGAGGGTGTGCCAGACGGCCCAGGCGCTGTGTGCGGCGAGCATCGTATTGGCAGCCAGGAGAAGCAGTGTAGACTTCCGCATATCTTTCTTTATTTCAGTAGAAGTACACCCGCATACCGGGCGCGAGGTTCTCGCGGATGGCGCGCAGATCGGCGGCCTCGAGGCGGATGGCTCCTGGCATCACATAACTGCTGTCGGCGAGCGGCCCTGACGTTGGGAGGCTGTACAGCAGGGTGCCGCCACTCGTCACCAGGGCCAGCGGGCCGGTCCAGCCCGGCTTCGCCCGCTGCGCGGGTGCGGGCAGCCCGCGGTCCGCCCACAGCCACGCGGGCAGCTCGAGGCTGTCCCGCACACCCAGCACGGTGGTGAGAGCCCGCAGACCCAGCGGCGGCGCCATGTGCATGGTGTCGGGCGGCAGCCCCACCCGTCGCGCCGGCCCGATGCGCGCCGGCATCACACGGAGTCGGGCGCTGCCACGGTCCAAGGCCACGTAGCCCGAGTCGAGATGCACGGCCAGATGCAGGGCATCATCACCCCGGGCCTGCCGTTGGGCGATGCTGAGGCGCAGCTGCGCCCCCTCGGCATCGGCGGCCACGATGGCATCCGCCCGACGCCGCTCGAGCTCCGTCATGCCTTCGCGCAGACGGGCCGTTTCGGCGCGATATGCCGCCCGGCGCCAGGCGAGGGCACCTTCTACCCCCAACAGGGTGACCAAGCACAGGACCAGCAGAATGGTGCGACGTCGTCCACGCATCAGGCACGCTTGAGGCAGCAGGGTTTAGATTGCCACGCGGTTCCCCATCCCAGCTTATACACGGAGACCGATGTCCGCACGACCCGCACGCGCGGTGGCCCTCATCATCCTCGACGGATGGGGCTACCGGGAAGATTGCGAGGCCAACGCCATCTGCCTGGCGCGCACGCCCAACTGGGATCGCATCTGGCAGCACCCGTCGCGCACGCTGCTGTCGGCGTCCGGACGATCCGTGGGCCTGCCCGACGGCCAGATGGGCAACAGCGAAGTGGGCCACATGAATCTGGGTGCCGGCCGTGTGGTCATGCAGGATCTGGTGCGCATTGGCGTGGCCATCGAGGATGGCAGCTTCTTTGCCAACCCTGCCCTGCTGGCGGCCTGCGCCCATGTGCGGCAGAGTGGCGGCACGCTGCATCTGCTTGGTTTGCTGGGCGATGGCGGCGTGCATGCGCACGAGTCGCATCTCTTTGCGCTTGTGGATCTCGCAGCGCAGCAGGGTGTGAAGCGCACGGCGGTGCACGCGCTGCTCGATGGACGCGATGCGCCGCCAACGAGCGGCATGGGCTATCTGCGGCACGCGCTCACACGCATGGACGGCAAGGCGCGGCTCGCGTCGGTGTGCGGGCGCTACTACGGCATGGACCGCGATCAGCGCTGGGAGCGCACCGCTGCGTGGTATGCGGCCGCGGTGCGGGGCGAGGGGCCGCGCGAAACCGACGCCCTGGCTGCCCTGCAGCGGGCCTATGATGCCGGCACGACCGACGAGTTCGTGCTGCCCTGGGTGATGGCCGACTCCAACGGCCAGCCCGTGGCCCCCATGCGGGACGGGGATGCCCTCATCTGTTTCAACTTCCGCAGCGACCGTTTGCGACAGACGCTGCGTGCGCTCAGCGAGCCGGAGTTCAGCGGGTTTGCTACCGGTGCGCGGCCGGCGCTGCACATCACCACGATGACGCGCTACGACGAGCGCTACGCCTTCCCGGTGGCCTTTGCGCCGCAGAGCATGCAGCATCTGGTGGGTGACGTGATTGCCGAGGCGGGACTGACGCAGCTGCGCACGGCGGAAACCGAGAAGTATCCGCACGTCACGTTCTTCTTCAACGGCGGGCGCGACGAGCCGCTGGTTGGCGAAGACCGTCGCATGGTGGCCAGCCCCAAGGTGCCCACCTACGACCTGCAGCCCGAGATGAGCGCCGGCGGTGTGTGCGACATCCTGTGCGAGGCTCTGGCGCAACGCAGTCATGATTTCATGCTCTGCAACTTCGCCAACACCGACATGGTGGGGCACACCGGCTCGCTACCCGCCGCCATCGCGGCCGCGGAGGCCGTGGATGCCTGTCTTGGGCGCATTCTCGAGGCGGCCCGCGTGGGCGGCGCCCGTCTCATCATCACCGCCGACCATGGCAACGCCGACGTGATGGTCGATCCCGTCACGCACCAGCCGCACACGGCCCACACCACCAATCCGGTGCCGCTCGTGGTGCTCGATCCGGACGAAACGGCCACGCTGCGCAGTGGCGGGGCGCTCTGCGATGTGGGGCCCACCGCGCTCACCATGCTTGGCCTCCCGCTGCCCACCGAGATGAGTGGCCGGGACCTGCGCCTGCCTGGTCAGTCCCTGCCCCAACCGGTTGCCCTACCCACTGCAGTGCCGGTCCCGTCTGCGGTTTCTGCTTCGTCTTCCATCGCCTGATGCGCGTGTCCTTCATGCTTCGTTGTGCCTTGCTGCGTGCGCCACTGCATGCTTCGCTGCGTTCCGCGTTCGTCTCCCGTCTGGTGCCGGCTCTCGCGGCCGCGCTGCTGCCAATTGCGCCGGCATCGGCGCAGGTCGGTTACATGCCCGACAAGAGCCCCTACGAGGACTTCAAGATCGGCCAGACGCTCACGATCATGGGCGGTTGGATGAACATGCGGCGCGATCCGGCGAATGTGGCGCCCGACGCGAACTGGATGGCGGCCTTGCGCTATGACATTGGTGTCGGCGGGCCGGCGTCGCTGTTCGCGCGCTACGTGGCCTCGCCATCGGAGCGCAATCTGTTGGTGCCGTCCAACACCCAGGCCACGCGCGTCATTGCGCGGCCCAGTGTGACCACGCACATGGCCGATCTGGGTCTCGACGTGTCGCTCACCGGCCGCAAGACCTACCGGCGCTTCATGCCCTCGGTCAACGGCGGCATCGGTGTCGTGAGCGACTTCGCCTCTGCGGACACCGGCAGCTATCAGTTCGGCGCGAAGTTTTCGTTCTCGTACGGGTTCAGCCTGCGCTACCTGCCGCGCCGCGGCCCGCAGCTGCGCGTGGACTTCACGAACTTCATCTGGCAGTACCAGTATCCCGATCGCTACTTCGTGCTGGCCAATGACACGACGTCGGTGCTGCGTCGGGCCAGTGAGCAGTCGGCGTGGCGTGGCAACTGGGGTGTGAGCGCCGGCGTCTCGGTGCCGCTGTTCCGCTGAGGCGCCGACGGTGCCGCGCACCTCGCTTACGCGCCGCGTGATGTTCGCCGCGGCCCATCGCTATCGGCGACCCGACTGGAGCGATCAGGAAAACGTCGACGTGTTCGGTGCCTGCGCGCATCCGCACTACCACGGGCACACCTACGTGTGTGATGTGACGGTGTCGGGGCCGGTGGACGAGGAGACCGGCTTCCTGGTGGACCTCGGGTTTCTTGATCAGGTCCTGCAGCGCGAAGTGCGGGCACGCTTCGATCACCGCAACATCAATCTGGACGTGCCGGAGTTTGCCGACGGCAAACTGATTCCCACCGGCGAGAACCTGGCGCGTTTCATCTGCGAACGTGTGCAGGCCGCGCTGTCGCACACCACGGCGCGCGTCATCAGGGTGCACCTGGCCGAGGATGCGACCTTGAGCAGCACCTACGAGGTGGACGCGTGATGCGGAGACGCCCTGTTGCGTGGCGCATGGCAATGCTCCGCGGCGCAGTGCCCGGCGGCTTGCTGCTGCTCTCGGCCTGTGCGGGCAGGTCAGGTGGCGCACACGGCCCGACGGCCGATCTGCCGCCGCACCGGCCGGAACCGCCGGCACCGTACATGGCGCCGGCCGCCGTCGTACCGACGCCCGGTGTGCGCGAGGTGCTGCGCGGCATTGCCGATTCGGTGCTCGCGGCGCCCATGTGGCGCAACGCACGATGGGGCATGCTGGTGGTCGATCCCGTGCGGGGCGACACGCTGCTGTCGCACGACGCCGATCGGCTGTTCATGCCGGCGTCCAATCAGAAGTTGCTGACCGGTGCGATTGCCCTCGAGGTACTGGGCCCCGATCACCAGTGGCGTACGCCGGTGCTGCTGCACGGGCGGCAGCGCGGCCACACGTTCTTCGGTGATCTGCTCGTGCAGGGCTCGGGCGATCCGAGTGTCAGTCATGCGCTGCGCGGCGGGGATGCCGCGTCGGCATTTCAGCCCGTGCTCGACGCGCTCAAGGCGCGCGGCATCACACGACTGGTTGGCAACATCCGCGCCGATGGCGACGCCTTGCCTGGCGCCACCACCGGCTATGGCTGGGCCTGGGACGATTTTGATGCGGGGTACAGCGCGGCCATCGACGAACTGCTGTTCAACGAAGGTGAGCTGTATGTGCAGGTGAAGGCCGGCAGGAAGGTTGGACAGCCCGTCGTGGTGCGCACACTTCCCACGCGCAGCTATCCGCGTGTGGTCGTGCGGGCCCGCACCCGTGACTCGCTGCAGCCGCCCGTGGTGGCCGCGCCACCGGGGGCCGCGCCACCGGGGGCCGCGCTGCGACGGGCGGAGCGCCTGACGGTGGCTTATGACAGAATCGGCGACCGTGTGGTGGTGGACGGCAGCCTCGCACTTGGCGACAGCCTGCGGGTCACACTGGCCTACCGCCATCCGGCCGATGCGTATCTCGCGGCGCTGCGTGAACGCCTGGCGGACAGCGGTGTCGTGCTGCGCGCGCAGCGTGTGGCCCGCCGCGACACGTTGGGCCGTGCCCCGGACACACTGGCGGTGCTGACATCCGCGCCGTTTCCGGTCGTGCTGGCGCGCATGGAGAAGCCCTCGCAGAACCAGATGGCGGAATTGTTCTTTCGCAGCAGCGCCCTCAAGGCCACCGGCTCCGGCAGCGCCGACAGCGCGCAGGCGCTCGGCGCGCGTGTTCTGAGTCAGTGGGGCATTGGTGCGCAGGACGTGGCCTACCGCGATGGCAGTGGGCTCTCGCGTCATGACTATCTCACGCCGCGCGCCGTGGTGCGTGTGCTCGATGCCGCGCACCGTGCACCGTGGGGAGAGCTGTTCCGCAACGCCCTGCCGGTGGCCGGGGTCGATGGCACCATTGCCAACCGCATGCGCGGCACGGCCGCGGCGGGCAATGTGCGCGCCAAGACAGGCACACTCGACAAGGCCCGTGCCCTCTCGGGTTATGTGACCACCGCCGATGGTCAGCTGCTCCTGTTTTCGCTGCTCGCCAACAACTACAGCGTGCCCACCCGCGAGGTGGAGCGTGTGCAGGACCTGATCGCCACGTATCTCGCGTCCACGAGCCTGGTGACGGGCAAATGACGGGAACGCGGGGGCTGTCGTACGAAGACGCGCTGCAGACCGTGCTGGGCGCGGTGCGGGACCTGCGCACGCCGCTCGAGTGGGTGCCACTCGAAGCGTCGTTGGGCTTGGCGCTGGCGCAGGACGTGGTGAGTCGTCTCGCGCTGCCGCCCTGGAACAATGCCGGCATGGATGGCTACGCCGTGCGACGCAGTGATGTGCTGGGCGCCTCGCGCGCGGTGCCGCGGGTGCTGCCCGTGATCGGCACCAGCATGGCCGGCGCCGACGCCACGCAGTTGCCATGGGTGCAGGCGGGAACGGCGGTTCGCATCATGACCGGGGCGCCCATGCCTCCGGGTGCCGACGCCGTCGTGCGCGTGGAAGACAGCGATGCCGGCGAGTCGCAGGTGGTCATCCACGATGACCGTGATGCGCAGGGACGCGGCAACGTGCGTCCGCGCGGCGAAGACGTGGAGAGTGGCCAGGTCGTGTTCACCGCGGGCACCACACTCCGCGCCGCGCATCTTGGCGTGCTGGCGTCGATAGGCCAGCGGCAGGTGCCGGTGCATCGTGCGCCACGTGTGGCCATGGTGTCCAGCGGTGATGAACTGGTGCTGCTGGAGGACTTCGATGCGGCGTTGGCGGGTCAGCGCATCGTGTCCTCGAGTCACTATGCGCTGCCGGCCCTGCTGCGAGCCGCCGGCGCCGACGTGCAGGTGCGGCCACTGGTGCCCGATACGCTGGACGCGTTGACCCACGCGCTGGGCGACGCGCTGGACGGGGGTTGCGACGTGCTGCTCACCACGGGCGGCGTCTCGGTGGGGGCGCACGACTACACCCGCGACGCACTGGCGCGTGTGGGCGGCACACAGCATTTCTGGCGCGCGCGCATCCGGCCCGGCGGTCCCATAGGCACGGGCAGTGTGCGCGGGGTGCCATGGCTTGGTCTGCCTGGCAATCCGGTGTCCACGCTGGTGACGGCGACGCTGTTTGCCTGGCCGGTGCTTCGCACCCTCGCCGGTCACGCCGCCGTGTTGCCGGCCCGCATTCCCGTGCGCGTGGCGCCCTGGCTCAACGCCGCACTCGAAACGCCGGCGCCGCTCACCTACTTCCTGCGTGTGCAGTTGTCCGTGGGCGATGATGGCGTGCTGGAGGCTGCCCCAGCTGGTGCACAGGGTTCCAATCTGCTGCGCACGATGGCGCTGGCGGATGCGCTGCTCGTGGTGCCGGAAACGGTGGAGCGTGTGATGCCGGGCAGCATGCACCATGCCCTGCTGTGGCCGGAGGCGTCACTGCAGTTGCCTTGGTCTGCGCCGTCGCCCGGCGCCGCGGAGCACACCGCATGAGCATGGCGGATGCACGCGCGCATGCCGGCGACGGGGCGGAGCCGGTCGCTCACGTGACCGATCGTGTGTCCATCACGGCACGCGCCGATCTGTTCACCCTGCAGGGTGACGCGCTCGACGAGGCGCTCTCGCGCCTGTTCGTGCTGGCCGAGGAAACGATCACGGTCGGTGAGGGCGAGAAAGCGCGCCGCTTTGCGCTGCGCAAGCCGGCCAACGCCGATCACCTCATCAGCGAAGCCGATTTCGTGATGGACGAGCGGCTGCCATACTGGGCCGATCTCTGGCCATCCTCACGGGTGCTGGCTGGTGCCCTGCTGACGCATGCAGGGCATGGCCGGCGCCTGCTGGAGCTGGGTTGTGGCCTGGGGCTCGACACGGTGGCCGCCATGACGGCGGGCTATGCGGTGACGGCCACCGACTACTACGAGGACGCGCTGCACGTCACGCGCATGAATGCGCGGCACAACGTGGGACACGAACCCACAGTGCGCATGGTGAACTGGCGGCAGTGGCCAAGCGATATGGGCACCTTCGATGTGGTGATTGCCGCCGACGTGCTCTACGAGCGCGAGTACGCCACGCTGGTGGCGCAGTGCATCGCGCGCGCCCTCGCGCCCGACGGCGAGGCCTTTGTGGCAGACCCGGGTCGTCTGGCTCTGCCCGACTTTCTCGAGCAGCTCGCACCGGCGGGTCTGGTGCTGCGCGAGCGGACCGTCGTGCCGTTCGAGGAGGGCGCCGTGAAGCAGCAGGTGCAGCTCCTGCGCATTACGCACGCCGACTGAACTGGCATCAATCAGGACGCTGCCATCAAGGCCCGCTGCAGGGTGGTCAGCAGTTCGTTGGCCGCAAAGGGCTTGGCCAGCACCGGCACACGCGAGAGCGCGGTGAGATCGTCGGCGTCCAATTCGTCGTACCCCGAGAAGAACACCAGCGGGAAGCCCGGATCGATCTGTCGCACGCGCCGCGCCAGCTGCACGCCATCCATGATGGGCATGCGGACGTCAGTGAGCAGAATGGACAGCTGATCACGCTGTTCGTGGAAGTGCTGCAGGGCTTCCTCATCGTTTGCCGCCTCGACCACCGACCAGCCGTGCCGCTCGAGCAGGCGACGCGTGGTGCGCCGCACCGCGTCGTCGTCGTCCACCAGCAGCAGCGCGTGCGCGGGCACCGCGAGTGTGCTGGTCGGCGTCTGCCGATTGGTCACTTCCGCCGTGGCCAGCGGAAAGGCCACACGCATCACGGTGCCCTTGCCCGGCATGGAGTCCACGCGAATGGTGCCACCGGCCTGCGTGACCACCCCGTACACCACCGACAGCCCAAGACCCGAGCCCGTACCCAGCGGCTTGGTGCTGAAGAAGGGCTCGAAGATGCGCGAGCGTGTGGCCTCGTCGATGCCGATACCTGAGTCGGCCACCTCGAGCGCGACGTGCAGACGCTGGTCATCACGATGCACCTTGACGGCCAGTGTGCCGCCCTGCGGCATGGCGTCGCGGGCATTGAGCACGAGATTGAGCACCACCTGTTCGAGCTGGCTGCGATCGGCCAGCACCCACGCCGGCGACGGCGGATCGGACTGCACGAGCAGTTGCACGCTCGGTGGGACCGAGGTGCGGAACAGCGGCGTCATGTCGCGCACCAGCGCGCCCAGATCGACATGCTCCACCGCGCGCGGCTGCTGGCGACTGAACGCCAGCAGCTGCCGGGTCAGGCGCGAGGCGCGATCGGCCGTGGACAGTGCCACGTCGAGATCCGTTCGGCCGGCGGCCTCCACGGGCAGGCCGTCGCGCGCGAGTTCAACCGCCGTGCGAATGGCCGCCAGCAGGTTGTTGAAGTCATGGGCCACGCCACCGGCCAACTGCCCCACCGCCTCCATTTTCTGCGCGAGGTCGAGACGCTCCTGGATGGCGGCCCGTTCGCGTTCGAGTTCGAGGCGGCGCGACTGATCGCGCCACGCCACCACCGACACGCGGCGTCCATCGAGCAAGGCGTGGCGGACACTCACCTCCACCGGGACGAGGCCGCCGTCCGGCTTCTGATGCACCCAATCGAAGGTGAGTGCGCCCTCGGACAGTGTCTGCTGGCCCAGCGCGCGAGACTTGTCATCGGAGGACACACCGTCGGGCTGCGTGGGCGGTGAGAACTCCGAGGGCCGGCGGCCTATGAGCTGCGTCTTGTCGCTGAGCCCGAGCATCGCAAGCGCCGCGGGGTTGCAGTCGATGCCCCCCGTGTTGTCCGACAGCAGCAAACCGTCCTGCGCGTGCTCAAAAAATCAGACGAAAGCGTTCTTCTGCGTGCTTGCGCTCGGTGATGTCCTGCCCGATGGCCACGATGCCCTGCGGCACGCCGTCAGGCCCTGGCACACGGGTGACATTCCACACCAGCGTGCGGCGCGAGCCGTCCGGCAGCACCGAGTCGTCTTCAAAGTTGAGCGTGCGTTTGCCGGCCAGGACTTCGACAATGTCGGCGGCCACGAAGGCACGATGCTCGGGTGCGATGAAGCGCGCCACGTAATCGCTGCCGATGGCGTCGTCTCGCGGCGTCTGGTACAGCTCCTCTGCCGCCCGATTCCACAGGAAGATGGTGTGGTCGGCGCGCAATCCGACGATGACACTGCCCGCCGTTTCGACGATGGCGGCCAGGAGGGAAGGATCGTTGGTTGGCAGATCTGGGAGACTGGACACTCTCATGAAGATGCAACACAAACTGTCCCTTGAACAGCACAGGGCTGTGGCAACTGCGCAACATTTCGAGCCATCATGGTATTCGTGCACCTGTTACACCACCGGCCCCGTGAGTCGCCTGTGCGTTCGGGCAGGCGCGGTGTGTTGTCACAGGTCACGCGTACGCAATGACGTCGACCGCGTGGCATCACTCTTCCAGTAGTGCGTGGCATGCCTTCCCTGCCGCGCACCTCCCTCCTTCGCGCCCCGCTCCTGGTTGTCGCGATCTTCGTTCTGGCCCTGCTGGCCCTCTACCCCGGCGCGTCGCTGCGTGCCCAGTCCGTCGCCAACGTCTCCTCGCCCTCAGTGCCGGTTGCCGCGGATCCGCCGGCCGAGCGTGACGGCGAAGTGGCGGACATGTACGTGAAGGGCAAGCAGGTGGAGGTGCTCTACCGCAACACGGGACGCACGGCCACCAGCATTCTGGGTGAGCTGCAGGTGCGTGATCAGGATGGCGAGCTCGTGGCCACGGCCACGCTGGTGGAAGGCCGCACGGTGGGTGCCGGACGCAGCGAGAAGCTGCGGGTGGCCATGCCGTCGCTGGCCCCGGGACATTACACGCTCTACGCGGTGGTGGACTTCGGCGGCGATACGCTGACCGCCGCCGAAGCCGCATTGGAAATCAAGCCGTAACTTCGGCCTTGAGCTGACCGGCCACCACTTCGGCGATATCGAGCACGGGGACGTCCTTGCCGGCCCCCGTGACGCCGTCGGTGATCATCGTCATGCAGAAGGGACAGGCCACGGCAATCTGATCGGCGCCGGTGGCCAGCAGTTCTTCGGTGCGCTCCACGTTGACGCGCTTGCCGACGGTTTCTTCCATCCACATGCGCCCGCCACCCGCGCCGCAGCAGAGCCCGCGGCTCTTCGTGCGTGCCGGCTCCACGAGTTCCACCACCGGCAGGGCCTTTCGCAGCGTGTTGCGCGGCGCGTCGTAGATCTCGTTGTAGCGGCCGAGATAGCACGAGTCGTGGTAAGCCACCTTGAGACGCTGCCCGTGCTCGGTGTCGAGCGGCACACGCCCCTCGCTGAGCAGGCGCTCGATGTACTCGGTGTGGTGGATGACCTCGTAGTGTCCGCCCAGATCGGGGAACTCCTTGCCCATCTGGTGGAAGCAGTGCGGACAGAAGGTCACCACGGTCTTCACCTGGTAGCCATCAAGTGTTTCGATGACACCCTTGGCGAGCATCTGGTACAGATACTCGTTGCCCATGCGACGCGCCGGGTCACCATGACAGGTCTCTTCCTGTCCGAGAATGGCGAACTTGACGTCGGCCGCCTGCAGAATGCGGGCGAAGGCGACGGTGATCTTCTTGGCGCGATCGTCGAAGGAGCCGGCGCAGCCCACCCAGAACAGGATGTCGGGCTTCTCGCCCTCCGCCGCCATTTCAGCCATGGTGCGGATGTTGAGTCCTTCCGTCCACTTCTCGCGGTCGGCGGCGCTGAAGGCCCAGGGGCTGCCGTTGCGCTCGAGACTGGTGAGGGCGGGCTGAATTTCC
Source organism: Gemmatimonadaceae bacterium (assembly GCA_016741895.1). GTDB lineage: Bacteria > Gemmatimonadota > Gemmatimonadetes > Gemmatimonadales > Gemmatimonadaceae > Gemmatimonas. The sequence continues at coordinate 17,596 of JACVCT010000048.1, forward strand.
TCGGGGAAGCGCGATTCCATCAGCACCAGATCGCGACGCAGCTCGTTGATGATGTCGAGATGGTCGATGCTGACCGGGCATTCCTGCACGCAGGCGCGGCAGCTCGTGCAGGCCCAGAGTTCTTCTTCGCTGATCCAGCCGTCGAGCAACTTCTTGTCGAGCACGGCCTGCTGCTCTTCACTGGCCGCGCCACCGCCGGCCGCCACGGCATCGAGCACCGTGGCCTTTTCCGTCAGGCGCGCGCGTGTCTTCACCACGATCATGCGCGGTGAGAGCAGCTTGCCCGTGAGGTTGGCCGGGCACGACGCCGTGCAGCGGCCGCACTCCGTGCAGGAGTAGCCGTCGAGCAGGTTCTTCCAGGTGAGGTGCTCGATGTCCGAAGCGCCGAACTGCTCGGCGTCTTCGGCCTCGAGATCCATGGGCCGCATGGCCCCCACGCGACCCGGTCCGCTGGTGTTGGAGAACCAGACGTTGATGAGCGACGAGAGGACGTGCAGGTGCTTGGACTTGGGCAGGTGGTTGAGGAACCACAGAATGCCCAGCGCGTGAATCCACCAGGACACGCGGGCCATGGTGTGCGCCGCTTCCGCACTCATGCCGCCAAAGAGCGGCAGCAGCATGGCCGTGATGACACGCCCGCCCATGTCGGCGCCGGGCTGTCTGGCGTCACCCACAAACACCAGCAGCAGCGTGATCATGAGCGTGGCAATGACGCTCAGGATGAGCACGGCCTCACCGCTGTGCACCGCATCCACCGTGAAGCGCTTCGGCTTGATGACCAGACGGCGATACAGCAGGTAGCCCACGGGCAGCAGCACGAAGACCGCGAAGATCTCCTGCGAGAACACGTAGGGCACGTACAACAGGCGCGGCAGAATCACGTCCCAGGTAAAGGGCGTGTACAGCCCCTGGATCATGATCTCCACCGTGCCAAGGCCCAGCACGCAGAAGCCCCAGAACACGAGGGCGTGCATCATGCCGCCCAGCGGCTCGCGCAGAATCTTGGTCTGCGCGAGGCCGATGAGCAGGAAATTCTTCGTGCGGATGTCCGGGTGGTCGGTGCGGTCTTCAGGCTTGGCCAGCTTCAACCAGCGCACGAGGCGCTGCGCCTGGCGCGCGAATACCGCCAGCGCGCCGGCGAGGATGACCGCAAAGACGACGTTGGCCAGGGTCACAGGTCAGCCCTGTGCCTTGGCCTTCTTCACCGCCTCGGTGAGGGCGGGTGCAATCTCGAACACATCCCCCACGATGCCGTAGTCGGCAATCTTGAAGATGGGCGCGTCCTTGTCCTTGTTGATGGCCACGATGGTCTTGGACGTGCGCATGCCGGCGAGATGCTGAATGGCGCCGGAGATGCCGAGGGCGATGTAGAGATTGGGACTGACGTTGCGTCCCGTCTGGCCGATCTGGTCGGAGTGCGGGCGCCAGCCTTCGTCGGTGACGGCGCGTGTGGCACCGACGGCGGCGTTGCCAAAGGCATCCGCCATGTCTTCGCAGAGCTTGAAGTGCTCGGGTGCCTTGAGTCCGCGGCCACCGGCAATGATGACCGGTGCGTCGTTGAGATCGAGCTTGCCGGCGTTGCCCTGCTTGAGCTCCACCACCTTCACACGCGACGCGGCGGGATCGACCGCCGGTGCCAGCGCTTCGGTGGCCAGCGCACGCGCGGCCTCGGCCGGCTGAAACGCGGCCGGACGCA
>JACVCT010000378.1 GCA_016741895.1 Gemmatimonadaceae bacterium
AGGTAACGCTGGCGGCCACGCAGACGGCGGCGCCACCGCACGCACGTCCAGCGACGGTGGAGACCTGTCGACATCGGGCGCAGCCGCGCCCTTGCCCAAGTCGGCCACAGCGCCGAGCCTGCCCAGGCCCGAGGGGCATGTGGTGGTCATCGGTTCGGGACGCGTGGGCTTTCCGGTGGTGCGCGAACTGCACGCCCAAGGGATTCCCTATCGCGTCATTGAAGCCAGTGGTGACATTGCCGAGCGGCTGGTCGCCGCCGGCTACCATGTCGTGCACGGAGATGCCACCACCCTGAGCGCGCTGCGTGAAGCGGGCTTGCAGGACGCGCGTCTGGTCCTGGTGGCCGCGCCGGATGCGTGGCAGGCGCGCGCGGTGCTGGCGCGGGCTCACCAGCTCAATCCGGGCGTGGAAGTGCTGGTGCGCACGCACAGCGACGAGGAGCGCCAGTTCCTCGAGGAGATGGGCGCGGCGCGCGCCCTGTATGCAGAGCGTGAACTGGCGGTGAGCATGTCGCGCGAGGCCTTTCTGCGCTTCCGGCCGGAGGCGGATTTCGAAGCCCTGACCGCGCGGGTCCTGCGCGGTGCGCCCATGCCTCCGATGCCGGAGGCCGCAAACTAGTCGCGTGGAGCCGTGAGCAAGGTGTGCACCGCAGACAGGTCGCCATGCTCACCGCCCACGGGCTGTTGGTGCACCACACGTCCGTGATCGAGCACGATCACGTCGTCCGCCAACTGCTGCACCTCGTCGAGGTCGTGCGTGACCAGCAGCATGGGCGTGCCCACTGTCCGTTGCAGACGGCGCAGTTCCTCCCGCAGGCGTTTGCGCAGGCCCATGTCCACGGCGGCAAAGGGTTCGTCGAGCAGCAGGAGACGCGGGGCCGGCGCGAGGGCACGAGCCAGAGCGACCCGCTGCTGCTGCCCGCCTGAGAGCTCGCGCGGCCAGCGCGAGGCGTAGGCCTCGAGCCCGACGAGGGTGAGCCAGCTGCGCACATCGGCCTGCCGCTCGGCCTCGGTCCGCTGCGCCAGACCGTAGGCCACGTTCTGCGCGACCGTGAGATGCGGGAAGAGTGCGTACTGCTGAAACACCACGCCGATGCGGCGCGTCTGCGGCGCGATGGCCACGCCCTGCCCGGCATCAAACAGCGTATCGCCCTGCAGTTCAATGCGGCCCGCCTGCGGCGCGACCAGACCGGCAATGGCACGCAGCGTCAACGTCTTTCCGGCACCGGAGGCCCCGACCAGTGCGGTGATGCCATCGCCCGCGGTGAATTCCGGAGCAAGCTCGAAACTGCCGAGACGATATGAAAAGGCCACGTGCAACGTATTGCTTGCGGCGCGGCCGCGGCCTGCGGAACTGGCGTCAACCTGAGCGCCTACCACGTGCCACGCACCCGCGAACGGGTCATGAGCCACAGCACCACGCCGGCAATCAGCGACAGTGCGAGGGATCCCTGCCAGGCGAGATCGTAGCGGAAGCCCTGCACCGCCTCGTAGATGGCGAGGCTGGCGGTCTGGGTATGACCGGGGATGTTGCCGGCAATCATGAGCGTCGTGCCGAACTCCCCAATGGCGCGAGCAAAACCAAGTGCCATGCCTGCCAGCACGGTGCGCCAGGCGAGTGGCAGCGTGATGGTGAAGAAGATATCGCGCTCACTGCGGCCCAGTGTGCGCGCGGCCTCTTCGTACACCGTGTCCACCTGCTCGAATCCGGCCTGCGCAGCGCGCACGATGAAGGGCAGCGCAGCCACGAACGCCGCCACCACCGCGGCGGCGGGCGTGAAGACCAGTCGTCCGAGGCCAATGGCCTCGGCGACACGCCCGATGGGGCCCTGACGTCCGATGAGCAGCAGCAGGTAATAGCCCAGCACCGTGGGTGGCAGCACCAGGGGCAGCAGGACGAGCACGCTGAGCAGCGTGCGCCCGGCAAAGTGCCGCCGCACGAGCAGCCAGGCACAGGGAACCCCAACGAGCGTGGCAAGTGCTGTGGCCACAAGCGCCACCCACGTCGAAAGCCAGAGCGGGCCGATCATGCCCGCAATGCTATCTACTGCGGCGGCGCAAAGCCATGGCGGCGCAGAACAGCCTGTCCTTCCGGTCCACGAACGAAGTCGAGGAAGTCACGCGCAGCAGGATGACGACTGGCCACAGCCACGGCCGCCGCCTGTCGGAGTGGCGGATACAGCGCCCGGTCGAGCACGAGGCGTCCCACCGCGGCCCCCTCCGGCACGACACTCTGCGCGACGAAGGCCGCATCGGCGTTGCCCGACTGCACGAGCTGCCATGCGCCGGACACGCTTTCCCCGTACACCAGGCGTTCTTCCAGCGCCTGCCACACGCCCGCGGTCTGCAGGCTTCGCCGCGCGGCCGCCCCATAGGGCGCGAGGTCGGGATTGGCGAGCGCAATGATGGCGAAACGCGGCAAGGTGAGTTCCTGCAGCGTGCGCGGTGGTTCGACCCCGCGCCGGGTCACGAGCAGCAGCAGGCCGTTGGCAAACAGCGTTCGGGTGCTGCGGTCCAGCAATCCCTGAGTGATCAGCCGGTCGACGGTGGTCTCGTCGGCCGAAAAAAACAGATCGGCCGGTGCGCCGTTGACCAGCTGCGCGGCCAGACTGCCGGTGGCGCCGAGCACCAGCGTGCCCCTGATGCGCTGGCGGTCTTCAAATGCCCGCAGCAACTCGGGCATTGCCTGGTGAAGTGAGGCGGCGGCCATAACCACCAGCGGCTCCGTGGAAGCGCGCCGCTC
>JACVCT010000379.1 GCA_016741895.1 Gemmatimonadaceae bacterium
CGACAATGTGGTGGGCTATGTGACCCGCGGCCGCGGTGTGAGCATCCACCGCGGCGACTGTCCCAACCTGCTGCTCCTGGCGCATGAGCCGGAGCGGCGGCTGGAGATCGATTGGCAGGAAATGGCCGGCGAGCGCTTTGTGGTGCGACTCGCCATGGAGGGCACCGATCGCCGCGGGCTCTACGCCGATGTGGCGGCGGCCGTGAGTGCCACCGGCACCGACATCAAGAGCTTCGAGCTCAAGACCACCGACGGCAAGGTGACGGGCTCGGCCATGGGGGAAGTGGAGAACCTCGCCCACCTCGAGCGCATCATGAAGGCCGCGCGGCGCGTGAAGGGCATTGCGGTGGTGAGTCGCCGGGAGAAGATCACCGCGGACGACTGAGACGTCGCTGGTCCTGAGCGGTCCACGCGACCCGGCTGCAGAAACCGCAGGGGGAAGGGTGGGGGGGGGCGAAGAAAACCCGACAACCCGCTATATTTCGGGAATGTCGAGTCCCTTCCGTCTGGAGACCCCGTTTGCGCCCGCCGGTGACCAGCCCCGGGCCATTGCCGAACTCACCGCCGGACTCACGCGCGGCGATCGCTACCAGACGCTGCTTGGCGTCACCGGCTCCGGCAAGACGATGACCATGGCCAACGTCATCGCCAATTACGGGCGGCCCACGCTGGTGCTCTCGCACAACAAGACGCTGGCGGCGCAGCTCTACGGGGAACTCAAGTCCTTCTTTCCCACCAATGCCGTCGAGTACTTCATCTCGTACTACGACTACTACCAGCCCGAAGCCTACGTCCCCTCGAGCGACACCTACATCGAGAAGGACGCCAGCATCAACGAGGACATCGACCGCCTGCGCCTGCGCGCCACGAGCTCGCTCATGGAGCGCGAGGATGTCATCATCGTGGCCACGGTGTCGGCCATCTACGGCCTCGGTGATCCGGTGTCGTATCGCGAGCGCATGGTGAGCATCGCGCGCGGGCAGCAGGTGGCCCGCGATGACATTCTGCGTGAACTGGTGGGCATTCAGTACCTGCGCAACGACGTGGCCTTCGATCGAGGCACCTTCCGCGTGCGCGGCGACACGGTGGAGATCTTTCCGGCCTATGAGGAGCAGGCCGTGCGCATCGAGCTCTGGGGCGACGAGGTCGAACGCATCTCGAAAATCGATCCGGTCACCGGCGGCACCATTGCCACGCTCGAACGCATGGCCATCTATCCGGCCAAGCACTTCATCACCAACCGCCCCACCATTGAGAAGGCCGTCAAGGCCATTCGTGACGAGTTGGGTGGGCGCCTGGCCGAGCTCAACATGCAGGGCAAGCTGCTCGAGGCCCAGCGGCTCGAGCAGCGCACCAACTTCGACATCGAAATGCTGCTCGAGATCGGCACCTGCGCCGGCATCGAGAACTACTCGCGGCACATCAGTGGCCGCGAAGCCGGCGAACGTCCGGCCTGTCTGTTCGACTACTTCCCGCCCGGCGAGTTCCTGGTGGTGGTGGACGAGTCCCACGTCACGCTGCCGCAGGTGCGGGCCATGTACAATGGCGACCGCGCCCGCAAACTCACGCTCGTGGACTACGGCTTCCGCCTTCCCAGTGCGCTCGACAACCGGCCGCTGGTGTTCGAGGAGTTCATGACGCTGGTGCCGCGGCTCGTGAATGTGTCGGCCACGCCCGGCGAACTTGAGCTGCAGCTCAGTGAGGGTGTGGTGGTGGAGCAGGTCATCCGCCCCACGGGCCTGCTTGATCCGGTGGTCGAAATCCGTCCCGTGAAGGGACAGGTGGACGACCTGCTGCACGAAATCCGAGTGCGCGAGCGCAAGGGCGAGCGGGTGCTCGTCACCACGCTCACCAAGCGCATGGCCGAGGACCTCACCGACTACCTGCAGCAGATGGGCGTGCGTGTCCGCTACATGCACAGCGACATCGACGCCATCGAGCGCATGGAAATCGTGCGCGGCCTGCGACTCGGCGAGTTCGATGTGCTGGTGGGCATCAACCTGCTGCGCGAAGGCCTCGACATGCCCGAGGTGTCGCTCGTGGCCATTCTCGACGCCGACCAGGAAGGCTTCCTGCGCAGCGACCGCTCGCTCATTCAGACCATCGGACGCGCCGCGCGCAATCTCAACGGCACGGCGGTGCTCTACGCCGATCGCATCACCGGCTCCATGCAGCGCGCGCTCGACGAAACGGCGCGGCGTCGTACCATGCAGCACGAGCACAACCTCGCGCATGGCATCGTGCCGCGCGGCGTGACCAAGAGTGTCGACGAGGTGCGCTTCATCACCCGCGTGGCCGATGCCCGCGAGGAGCGCGAAGGCACCGCGCCTGCTCCCAAGAAGCTGGGCGGCGAATCGGCGGCGCGCAGCCGCGAGGAACTGGAGCAACTCGTGGGCGAGCTGGAAGTGGCCATGCGCGAGGCGGCCAAGGCGCTCGACTTCGAAGCGGCCGCACGCCTGCGCGATCAGCTGTTCGAAGTGCGGACGGCGCTGGGACAGGCCCCGGCGCAGGCGCGCGGCAACGCGGTGGCACCCAAACGTCCGCCCGGCAGTGCGCCGCGTCGTGGCGGAGCAGGGGGGCGCCGCGGTGGACGGTAAGGCATCGCGGTTGGCCCACCTCCTGGGCCGCCGGGGGCCACGGGCCCCGGACCCCGAAACGGCCCAGGCCCGGGGGCGCGCCGTGGGCGGCGCCCTGCCCCCTCCCCCCCTTTGCACCCCCGACGGCGACCTCGGTGCGGG
>JACVCT010000380.1 GCA_016741895.1 Gemmatimonadaceae bacterium
TTCTTCGGCCGCTTCGAGTTGCCCGCCAGCGCCGTGATCGGGATCGTGGAGGTGTTCGACGCGAAGATGGCCTGTGGCGACGCCTCTTCGACTTCACGCAGCACGCGGTGCTTGACCTCGAGATCCTCGAAGACCGCTTCGATGACCAGATCCACATCGGCAAAGCCGCGATAGTCCACCGTGAGCCCCAGGGCGCTGAGCATATCGTCCCGCTGCACGCGGGTGATCTGCCGACGACGCAGACGTTCGCTCACCACCTCGCGCACCGCGCGCACACCGGCGGCCACGCGCTCGAGCGAAGCGTCCTTGAGCCGCACGAGACTGCCGCGCTGCACGGCCACGCCGGCAATGCCCGCGCCCATGAAACCGGCGCCCAGCACACCGAGCTTGCGCACGGGTCTGGCGCTGCCCGTCTGCCCCTCGCGCAGCCCGCTGTCCTTCTTGAGCGCGGTCGTTGCAAAAAAGATGGACACGAGGTTCCGCGACTCCGGTGTCACGGCCAGCCGGCCAAAGGCGCGGGCTTCCTCGGCGAGGCCTGCGGCCATGCCATCCTCGAGTCCCTGCTTCACCACGTCCAGCAAGGCCAGCGGCGCCGGATAGTGACCGCCCGTCTTCTTGAGCACCGACTCGCGTGCCTTGCGATACACCAGCGCGCGACCCAGCGGATTGTCTTCGAGCAAATGCTGCATGGGTGGCGTCTTGCGGGGACGCAGCGGCAGTGGCAGGCCCGCCGCAAGCTCACGCACCCGCTGCTCCGCCACGCTGCGCAGAATGGCGGGGTGCACCATTTCGTGCACCAGTCCCATCTGCCAGGCCTTGCGCGCCCGGATGTTGCGCCCGGTCAGCATCATGTCGAGCGCGGCCAGCAAACCCACCAGTCGCGGCAGACGCTGCGTGCCACCGGCGCCCGGCAACAGACCGAGCTGTACCTCGGGCAACGCCAGGACGGTCTTGTCGTGCTCCGTGACAATGCGGTGCCGACAGGCGAGCGCCACTTCGAGGCCGCCCCCCAGAGCGGCGCCGTGAATGGCCGCCACGACCGGCTTGCGAAAGGCTGCGAGTCGATCGAGCAGCTGCTGGCCACCGCGCGAAAGGGCTTCGGCCTCCGCGGCCTCGCGAATGCCGCGCAGCTCGTCGATGTCCGCGCCGGCAATCCACGTATCAGGCTTGTCGCTCACCAGCACCACGCCGTCGATGCGCTCGTCCTGCTCGATCCGATCGAAGCACTGCGCGAACACCGGTCCCACGCGGCTGTTGAGCGTGTTCACCGGTGAACCCGGCTGGTCATAGCGCAGCCAGGCCACCCGGCCAGTGAGACTCAGGCGAAGTCCGGTGGCTGCGTCTTCGAAGAGCAGCAGTTCGTCGGACGCAGGCGTGGTGCCGCTCACGCGCGCTCCAGCACCATGGCGTGTCCCATGCCGCCCGCGGCACACACGGTGAGCAGGCCAAACTGCGCGTTGCGCCGCGCGAGCTCGTTGGCGAGGGTGGTGACAATGCGCGCACCCGTCGCGCCGAAGGGATGGCCAATGGACAGAGAGCCGCCCATGACGTTGAGCCGCTCCGGATCCACCTCGCCCACGGGCGCCGAGAATCCGGCACGCTCGGCCCAGGCTCTTGACGCCAGCCCCTGGAGATTGCTGAGCACCTGCGCCGCAAAGGCCTCGTGCATATCCACGAGGTCGATGTCGGCGAGGCTGAGCCCCGCGCGCTTGAGCGCCATGGGCGCGGCAAACACCGGCGCCTGCAGCAGCTGCTCCGCCGGATCGATGGCCGCGTAGGCATAGGAGCGGATGTAGGCGATGGGCGCAAAGCCCAGTGCCCGCGCGCGGTCCTCGCTCATGAGCAGCACCGCCGCCGCGCCATCGGTGAGCGGCGACGCGTTGCCGGCCGTCACACTGCCGTAGGTCTTGTCGAAGACCGGCTTGAGCGCGGCCAGCTTCTCGTAGGTGGTGTCGCGCCGCACGAGATTGTCGCTCGCAAGCAGCGTGGCAAAATCGGGCGGTTGCGGCACCGGCACGATCTCAGTCGCCAGTCGACCGTCGTCGAAACCGGCAGCAGCGCGCTGATGCGAGCGCAGCGCAAAGCGGTCCTGCGCCTCCCGCGAAATGCCATTGAGCTTGGCCATCTTGTCGGCGCTCTGGCCCATCGTCTCACCGGTGCTCGGTTCGGCAATGGCCGGCGTGATGGGCACGAGGTCGCGGGGACGCAGACGCGCGAGGGTGGCCACCCGTTCGCCCAGTGAGCGCGCCTTGGACGCCGCAATCAGCACGTCGCTCATGCCACGCGAGTGCAGAATGGGCACCTGCGACAGCGACTCGGCGCCACCGGCAATGGCCACCTCGGCATGCCCGAGGCCGATCTGATCGGCGGCATCGGTGATGGCCTGATTGGCCGACGCACAGGCGCGCGCCACCGTGTAGGCCTGCAGATCCCGCGGGAAGTGCGGCAGCAGCGCCACCTCGCGCGCGATGTTGGGCGCGATCACGTTGTGCACCACAGTACCGAACACCAGCAGGTCCACCGTCTTGCCATCGAGTCCGGTGCGCTGCATGAGCTCGGCCACCGCCAGGCGCCCGAGGTCGATGGCGCTGTAGCTCTGCAGCGCCGTGCCCGAGCGCGCGAAGGGGGTGCGCAGGCCGGCCACGATGGCCACACGCCGCTTGGAGCCGTAGGGGGACATGCTCCGAAGTTAGTGCCCGTGCCGACCGGCGGGCAGAGCGGTCCGC
>JACVCT010000049.1 GCA_016741895.1 Gemmatimonadaceae bacterium
GAAGAAATGGAAACAGCGCCCCGCCAAAGAGTGGCAGCGCGCCATTCCCCATCTGCAATTGCTGTTTGGTGACCGCTTTCCGATGGCGGTCTGACGGGAGCTCATACACAAACTTTCTGACACTCCCCCAGCCCCACACGATCCCGTCTCTCATCTCATTTGTTGCTCACATCGCATTCTCTATTTCTGTCCCATCCTCCCATCTCTCACATCTCATCTCCCAAAGTCCCAGCAGTAGACGACAGACCGAGCCGCCGCATGCGCCGGTAAAGATTGGGCCTATCGGTCTGCAGCCTGCGCGCCGCCTCGGCCACATTGCCATCCGCCTGCGCCAGTGCCGCCGAAATGAGCCGCCGCTCGTACGCGTCCAGCGCGTCCGAGAGGGGCAGGCCTTCACCGGGAATGGTCCCGGACCCGTTGCCATCCGCCTTCCCCACGACAGCCCCCGCGTCCACGGCCACCGCCGGCACCACCTGCTGCACGTCCCGCGCGCCGACCTCGCTGCCCGCATGCAGAATGGCCAGTCGCTCCACCACATTGGCCAGCTCGCGCACATTGCCGGGCCAGTGGTAGGCACTGAGTGCCGCGAGCGCATCGTCGCGCCAGGAGACCAGCGGCCGTCCCGTGCGTGTGCGATGCCGCGCGGAAAAGTGGCGCACGAGCGCTGGCAGGTCGCCCGGTCGGTCGCGCAGCGGCGGCAGGTGAATGGGAATGACGTTGAGGCGGAAGAAGAGATCTTCGCGGAAGGCTCCATCGGCCACCGCACGCGCCAGGTCCTTGTTGGTGGCCGCAAGAATGCGTACGTCCACCTTGATGGGTTTGCCGCCGCCAACGCGCTCGATTTCCCGCGCTTCGATGGCGCGCAGCAGCTTGGCCTGCGCCTCGGCGCCCAGGTCGCCCACCTCGTCGAGAAACAGCGTGCCCGTATGGGCCAGCTCGAAGCGTCCGATGCGACGGTCGGTGGCCCCGGTGAAGGCGCCGCGCTCATGTCCGAACATCTCGCTTTCCACGAGATCGCGCGGAATGGCGGCGCAGTTCACGCGCACAAACGGCCGATCACGACGTGGGCTGGCCAGGTGAAGGGCAGCGGCCGCCAGCTCCTTGCCCGTGCCCGATTCACCGGTGATGAGAACGCGCGCCTCACTGGGCCCCACACGCGCGAGCAGGGCGCGCACGTCCTTCATGACTGGCGAGTCGCCAATCATTTCGCCCGAAATGCCGAGGTCTTCACGCAGCGCGGCGGCCGCCCGGCGTGCCTGGCGCAGCTCGAAGGCCGAGGCCAGCGCCAGCAGCACGCCCTCGGGCGTGAGCGGCTTCTCCAGAAACGTGAAGGCACCCAGCTTGGTGGCCCGCACGGCGTCCGTCAGTGCCGCGCGTCCACTCATCATGACCACTGGCACATCGGGCCGGCGCTCGCGGAGTTTCTCCAGCAAGCCCAGGCCGTCGAGCGAGCCGGGCATCATGAGATCGATGAGCGCCACATCCGGTTCGGCGGTTTCCGCAAGCGCCAGACCGGTGACGCCATCGGCCGCGTCCCGCACATCGTAGCCTTCCGCACTCAGCAACGCGCCCACCATCCGTCGGATGTTGGGCTCGTCGTCCACGATCAGCACACTGGGCACGCGCGCCTCAACGTTCGTGCATTGGTACGGTCACGCGATCGCCGCGTTCAGCGAGCAATTTGGTGGTGAAGCGCTGCGCCTCCGACAGCTTTTCCATCTCGATGGCCACGGTGTCGAGATTGCGCTCGAGGTTTTCGAAGCGCGCCTCGAACTGCTGGCGCAGTGCCGAATCGGCGGCGCGCGTCTCACCGCGGCGACCGATCCACCGCGCGACGGCGCGGGCGATCGGCCAGCCCACGACAAGAAAGAACACGATGGCGGCCATGGACTGCGCGATGTCCACCGCGCCCTGCGGCACCGCATCGCGCCAGGGAATCTGCCGCGTATTGCCGTCCTGCGAGATGATGAGGTTGCCGTCGTTGAAGTCGATCGTGACGGACTCCCCGTTGTTTTCCGAAATGATGATGGGTGACTGACCGGAGCCACGCGTCACGGCCTGCTCACTGCCCGCATTGACCGCTTCCGACACGGCCTGCTCCACGCGCTCGGAGATTTCGCGCTCGAGCTGCACGGGGTCGATGGCCCGCTCCTGTGGCTGCGCGCTCATCGCACCCGCTCCATGTCCACCGGCGCACGTTCGGCCAGCAGCTTGGACGTGAAGCGCTGCCCTTCGCTGATGCGCTCGACCTCCACCGCCACCGTTTCGATGGCCTGCTCGATGGCCTCGAGGCGCTGCGACAGCTGCAGCTGCTGATCGCGTTCTCCCTTGCGCTCCCAGCGCCGGGCATAGGCCTTGGCCAGCGGGGTGCCGATGCTCGTGATGGCTACGAAGCCGAAGATCACCATCATCATGTCCACGAGACCTTCGGGGAGTTGCTTGCGGCGCGGCGGTGGCACGATGACCGGGGCGCCGGGGGCCGTAACCTGAGTATTCGAGATCACTGCGCCGTCGGGACCCACCACGATGCGCACCGGTTCCCCGTTTGGTCCGGGCAGGCTGATGATGCGCGTGCCATCGCCGTTGCGCACGACCTGCAGGTCACCCACCCGCGCCATCGCCGCCCCGTCACCGGCCTGCCGTGCGGCTTCACGAGCTGCCGCCGCCGCTTCGCGCGCCGTGGCGGCGGCCTCGCGGGCCGCCTCCTGTGCCGTCTGCTGTGCCTGGCGTAGCGCCACTTCGGCCTCCCGGAGCGCCTCGGAGTTCTGCATGGACTGCCTCATGATGGAACCTGGATGATGCGGCGAATCGATCAGGCGATCCCGTGGACCGGGATGCGCAGACACATCGTCGTGCCCTGCCCTACGGTGCTCTCGGCAAAAATGTGTCCGTTGTGCGCCCGGACCGTCTGGGCGGCAATGGCCAGCCCGAGGCCGGTGCCGCCCGGCTTGGTGGTCACATAGGGGTCAAAGATGCGCGGCAGGGTCTCGAGCGGGATGCCCGGGCCCGTATCGCCAATATCCACGCCCACCGCCGGCTCGTCGCCCAGGGTCGCCGCCAGGACGCGCACCCGGATCTGCCCCGTGCTGCCACAGGCGTCCACGGCGTTGAGCAGCACGTTGGTCACCGCCCGCACCAGCGGCTCGTGGTAGCCCGTCACCAGGGGCAGGCCATCGTCGCAGTGGAGGTCCAGCGCCAGCCGCTCAGGCCCCGTGCTGCGCGCCACCCGCGTGACCAGCTCCGCCATGTCCACCTCGGCCGGCGGACCGTCCGGCAGCCGGCCGAACTGCGCGAAGCTCTTGGCCATGCTTTCGAGACGGGCTGCTTCCTCGGCCAGCACCTCCACTGTGTCGCTGAGCTCCGGCGGCGCGGCACGGCGCAGCCGGTCCACGGCAAAGCGAATGGGGGTGAGCGGATTCTTGAGCTCATGCGCGAAGCGTCGCGCCGACTCGCGAAACGCCTCGGCGCGCTCGGCCTCGAGTGCCCGTTGCCGGCCGGCCTCGAGTTCGCGGGCCATGGTGCGCATGCCGCTGCGCAGCACCTCGAACTCGGGCGCCCCTTCACGTTCGCCGTAGTCCGGCAGCGGGCGTCCCTGTCGAATGATGCCCGTCCAGCCCACCAGCTCATCGAGCGGGCGACTGAGCTGGCGACTGAGGTGACCGGCCACGCGCGAGGCGCCCACCGCCACGAGCGCCACCAGCACGAGGGCGCCGACGATGACCAGACGCATGGAACGCCCGGCCACAAAGTCGAAGCGCCGGGCCAACTGCGCCGACTCCCGCAGTTCGGTTTCGTGCTGCTCAATGGCCGCCCGCTGGGCAGGCGTGAGGGTGGCGCGGTCGATGCTGCGGAAGGCCGACTCGCCGCTCACGGCGATGCGCTCCCAGGCCGAGCGGGCGGAGAAGCGCGAGAGCATGCGCTGGGCGGCGCCGGCCCAGACGAGTGTCACCACCACCGAGGGGATGACGGCGAACAGCAGCAGCATGGCAAAGAGCCGCGTGCGGAACGGGGCGCGTGACCGACCGTCCCGGATCGGGAGCTCGCGCGCCGAAGCGTCCCGGCGCGGCGCATCCTGAGGCCCGCGGGGGCTGCCGGGCGTGGCCCACTCGTCCGTCTGCTTCCGCATCTCGTTCATAGTCGGTAATTTACGTGGCTGTACCCGATCCCGGAGTGAGATGGCAGCCTCGTGGTCCCTTGCCCCTCTCGTCAGCCAGCGCGCGCAGGAACATCCCACGCGTCCGTTGGCCACGACAGGGGACCGGACATGGACGTACCAGCAGGTGGACGCCGACGCGTCCAGCCTGGCGGCCGCGTTGTCCGAACTTGGCCTGGGCCGCGGCGATCGTATCGCCGTGAACCTGCCCAACGGCATCGAGTGGATCATTGCCACCCTCGCGGCGGCACGGCTTGGCGCCGTGCTGGTGCCCGTCAGTCCGCAACTCAGCGTGCATGACCTGCGCTACCAGCTCAGGCACGCCGAAGTGAGTTGTGTCGTCACCATCGAGCAGTGGGGCGCCGTGGATTTCCTGCAGCGCTTCGAGGAACTGCTGGGAGACCTGCCCGATCTGCAGTACGTGGTCACGGTGGGTGACGAGGATCTGTGGTACGACGACCGGATCTTCCAGTTCGAGGATCTGGTGTCGCGAGGGGCCGGCCGCAGTGTGCCGGAGGTGCCCGACGACGACACGCAGGATCTCGCGGTGTTGTACACGTCGGGTACGATGGGCAAACCCAAAGGGGTGGTGCTGTCCCATCGCGCGCTGGTCGAAAACGCCGTCCGCACGGCCCAGGTGCTCGAGCTTTCGCCCGAGGACCACGTGCTGACGGCGGTGTCGTTTTCCGCCATCTTCGGCTTCAGCGCGATGCTGGGCACGATGGCGAGCGGGGCCACGCTGGTGCTGCAGCCGGCCTTTGATGCGGCCGAGGCGCTGTCGCTGATGGTGCGCACGCAGGTCACGGTGCTGCATGGCGTGCCCACGCAGTACCACCTGCTCATGCGCGAAGACAGCTTCGACGCCTCGCGACTCAAGTCGCTGCGCACGGGGCTCATGGCCGGCACGGCCGTGGGCGAGGCGCTGGTGCGCAAGGTGCGTCGCTGGTGCGACGTGCTCGTGGCCTACGGGCTCACCGAAACCGGTGCCGTCGTGTCCATCACCCGCTTCGGCGACAGTGATGACGTGCGGGGCCACAGTGTGGGAAGCACCCTGCCCGGGGTGGAGGTCATGTCCATGGACCTCGTGACGGGTCAGTTGCACGGGCCGGAGTCGGTCGGCGAGCTCGCCGTCCGCGGCCCCAATCTCATGCGGGGCTATCTCCGCATGCCGGCCGAGACCGCCAAGGTTCTCACGCCGGATGGATATTTCCTCACCGGCGACCTCGGGATCATCGACGAGGATGGCACGGTGCGGATACTCGGACGGCGCCAGGAGACGATCACGCGCGGGGGGCAGCAGCTCTACCCGCGCGATCTCGAAGATCGCCTGCGCGCGCATCCGGCGGTGGACGATGTCTGCGTGATCGGTGTGCCCCATGACGTCATGGGAGAGCTGGTCTGCGCATGCATCGTGGCCGTGGAAGGGGCCGTCATCACGGGCGACGAAATCAAGCGGTTTGCCCGTGACACCATGTCGGCCGACAAGGTTCCCGATCTCGTGCGCTTCTTCGACACGTTCCCCATGACAGGGAGCGGCAAGGTGCGGCGACGAGAGCTCGCGCGTGCGATCGCGCTGAGTGCGAACACCATGAGCGCATCGGCGCTCCACGCGAACGCGCTCGATCACCCTGCTTCGTTTTCAGGCCAGTAACTCATGAGTCGTCATCCTTCCCGGTCGGGCGGGTCGTCACCCGCCCGTGCCATTGCGCCGTTCCATCGCAGCCCCTCGGCCGTGGCGCCCATGGCGCCCGTCGCGCAGCCCAACGCCGCGCCGCCGGCGCATGCGCCCAACGCGGCCATGCTCATCGACTTCGACAACGTCACGATGGGCATCCGCTCCGATCTGCAGGAGGAGCTCAAGAACCTCCTTTCGTCGGACATCATCAAGGGCAAGGTGGCGGTGCGCCGCGCCTACGCCGACTGGCGCCGCTACCCGCAGTACATCGTGCCGCTCACCGAAGCGAGCATCGATCTGATCTTCGCGCCGGCCTACGGCTCGTCGAAGAAGAACGCCACCGACATCCGTCTCGCCATCGACGCGCTGGAGCTGGTGTTCACGCGCCCCGAGATCGGCACCTTCGTGCTGCTCAGTGGCGACTCCGACTTCTCGAGCATGGTCATCAAGCTCAAGGAGTACGGCAAGTACGTCATCGGTGTGGGCATTCGTGAGTCGTCCAGCGACCTGCTGGTGATGAACTGCGACGAGTACTACTCGTACAACGCGCTCGCCGGTCTGGTGAAGTCGGGCGAAGACGAGACCACGCGCTGGGATCCGTGGGAGCTGGTGACCGAGGCCGTGGGTCGCATGAAGCGCAACGGCGACGTCATGCGCTCGGACCGCCTCAAGCAGGTCATGCAGGAAATCGATGCCTCCTTCGACGAGAAGAACCTCGGGCATCCCAAGTTCTCGCGCTTCGTCACCGAGGCGCAGCAGCGCGGTCTGCTCAAGGTCACGAAGCTGGAGAGCGGACAGATGGAAGTGGATGCGCCGGATGGCGCGCCGCTTCCGGTGGCAGCGGCTGCCGCGCCGGCCAGCGAGGTCTCGCGCGACGCGTCGCGCGACGCCGATCGTGACGATCGCCGCGGACGGCGTGGGCGTCGTGGCCGTGGCCGCGACCGCTTCGATCGGGATCGTGGCGAAGATCGCCAGGAGGACGCGGCGGCCGATCTGCTCGACGACACGCTCGATGCCGTGCCTCTGGGCGAGACCACCGAAGTGCCTGCTGCGCGCGCCGAGGAGATCGTCACCGATCCTGACTCGGTGGTGGCCGCGCTTGGCATCCGGCCGCTGCCGGGTGAGGCCGGGTACGAGGCCGGCGCTGCGGCCGATGAGGCGACGCGCGAGGTGGAACGTGAGGCCCGTGAGGGTGGCCGCGGACGTCGTGGTCGCGGGCGCGGGCGTGACCGTGACCGCGGTGATCGTGGTGGCGAGCGTGGTGGCGAGCGTGGTGGCGAGCGCGGCGGCGAAAGCGGTGAGCGCGGCAGCGCGCAGCTCGCGGTGCCGGCCACGTTCACGAGCGCACCGGTGGGCGACAACGTGGGCCGCTCGGGTGAGCGTCTCACGCGCAGCGACGCCTTCGATCTGGTGCGTCGCGCCGTCGAGTCGCTGGTGGAGGCCGATGCGGTGACCAGTGCCAGCGCGGCCCGTCAGCGCGCCTTCGATCTGCTGGGCCGCGACAGCGAGTCGCTGGCACCGCGCATGTTCGAGCGCATCCTGCAGGACGCGCACGACGCCAATCTCATCGACCTGCGTCGCCGTGGTGACGACTGGGAGGTGGCGCGGGCGTCGGATGCCGCGAGCATCGTGGAGCAGCTCAAGGTGGCTGACGATGCGCAGAAGGCGGTGGCGGCCGCGCAGGCGGCGGCCATGCCGCCGGCGCCGCGTGGCATGGGTGCGCGTGGCATTGGCGGACGGGGCATGGCGCGGGGCAAGGGCATGGTGCCGCCGCCCGACTTGCTCATGGTCGGCGTGGTGGGGACTGCAGTCGGGGCAACGGCGGCAGCCAAGACGCCTGCGGTCGAGGTAACTGCGGCAGCCGCGCCTACGGAAGCCAGTTCAACGGAAGCCAAGGTGCCGGAAGCCAAGACGGTGAATGACGGAACCGCGGAAGCCAAGGGCGCGGCGGTGAAGACCGCGAAGAAGGCGGCCAAGGCACCGGCCAAGAAGACGCCGGCCAAGGCTCCGGCCAAGGCGCCCGCTGCCAAGGCGCCCGCGGCCAAGGCTCCGGCCAAGAAGGCGGCTCCGGCAAAGAAGGCTGCACCGGCGGCCAAGAAGGCGCCTGCCAAGAAGGCGCCGGCAAAGAAGGCGGCCAAGAAGTAAGGCGCCGTTGTTCACAGAAGGCCGCGGGGGAATCATCGTTCAGCGATGGTTCCCCCGTTGGTTTTTCTGCCTCCCGAGTTTTTCGATCGCGAAGCCGATGTCGTGGCCCGTGCGCTGCTCGGCGTCACGCTGCGTCATGAGCGTGACGACGGCGTCGTGAGTGGGCGCATCGTGGAGACGGAGGCCTATCTCGGGCCGCATGATCCCGCGTCGCATTCGGCCGCGGGCCGCACGGCGCGCACCTGGCACATGTTCGGGCCGCCCGGCACCGCCTATGTGTACTTCATTTATGGCATGCACTGGTGTCTCAATGCCGTCACGCGCGAAGACGGCTACGGCGCCGCCGTGCTCATTCGGGGCATCGAACCCATGGAAGGCCTGCCGCGCATGCGCGCGAGGCGGCCCAAAGCGCGCCGCGATCGGGTGCTCTGCGATGGGCCCGGCAAGTTGACGGCTGCGCTCGGGGTGGACAGGCGCTGCGATGGCTGGTCGCTCACCGGTGGCTCGGCGCTCAGTCTCGTGCAGGGCGACGCGGTGCCGGATGCCGAGGTGCTGGTCACGCCGCGCATCGGCATTTCGAAAGCGGTGGACTGGCCGCTGCGCTTCGTGTGGAGCGCGCACTCGCGCGCCGTCTGACGGGTTATCCGACGCGCTATCTGACGCGCTATCTGACGCGTTATCTCACCTGCCCCTGTTTCGTGGCCACGTCATAGAGACGCGCGCCGCGCAGCACGATGCGCTTGAGCTCACGGCGCGGGAGTGTCAGCGGCTGGAAGCGCGAGCGGCCTGCCGCCAGCATGGCCACGTCGGCGCGGAAGTGCACGGCGATGCGATGCATGTCACGTCCCCAGGGCTCGATCGGCACCGCCTCCACGGCGAGTGGCACGCTGTCCGCGAGATCGCTGGCACTGAGCGGGATCGTATCCCCTGTGGCAAACAGACGCTCGCTGTAGTCCCGCATGCGGCCCGTGCTGTCGTAGGCATAGACCCGCAGTCGCACATGGCCGAACTGGCCGACCACTTCACGAATGGCCGTGATGCGGCCGCCCTGCACGACGGACTGCCAGCTGCCGCTTGGCGCATAGCCGGCCGCCGCGCGCACGGTGCGCACCTCGCGCGGCAGGTCCATGAGGAAGGGCGCGGTGCTGTCCATGCAGGCCACGCCAGACATTGCCCACATGACGGATCCCATGGCACGTACGCATTGCCCGACTCGTCGCATCGCCACTCCATCGCCGAAGTGAGATCACCAAACACAATCCCCGTCGACCAAAGCCGACGGGGAGAGTGTGCAGTCTGCGCGGCCGCCCCGTGAGAGGGCGGGGATTACGAATGCATTAGCGCATCATGAGTGCTGGGTGACGCAACGCGAGGCGCCAGGAACACGGCGCCAGCGCCATCCACCGCTCAGAGGAGACCGGCCACCTTGCCGGCGTCCTTGAAGGCCGCCACCACGGCATCGAGGTCGTCACGGGTGTGGGCCGCGCTCACCTGGCAGCGCACACGGGCTTCACCCTTGGGCACGACGGGGAAGCCGAAGCCGGTCACGAACACGCCGCGCTCGAGCAGCAGGTCGCTCATGCGAATGGCCAGGGCCGTCTCGCCCACGATGATGGGCACGATGGGCGTTTCGCCGGGCAGCGGCTTGAAGCCCGCGTCCTGGATGGCCTGCCGGAAATAGTTGGCGTTCTCGCGCAGGCGCGTGACGCGTTCCGGATGCGCTTCGGTGAACTGCACGGCCGCGAGTGCGCTGGCGGCCACGGTGGGCGGGAGCGCGTTGCTGAAGAGCTGCGGGCGCGAGCGCTGGGTCATGATGTCGCAGAGCGCCGCCGAACCGGCGATGAACCCGCCGGCCGCGCCACCAAGCGCCTTGCCCAGGGTGGATGTAATGATGTCCACCTCGCCGAGCACACCAAAATGCTCGGCCGTCCCGCGGCCCGTGGCGCCGAGCACACCCGTGGCGTGCGAATCGTCCATGACGACGATGGCATCCTCCTCGCGCGCGATCTGCAGGATGTCGGGCAGCTTGGCGATGGCGCCCTCCATGCTGAAGACGCCGTCGGTCCAGATAATCTTGCGCGGCGCACTCCTGTTGGCGCGCAGCTTCTCGCGCAGGTCGTCCATGTCGGCGTGCTTGTAGACGGCCGTGGTGCACTTGGTCATGGCCTTGGCCAGTCGCACCGAGTCGATGATGGACGCGTGGTTGAGGGCGTCGGAGATGACGAAGTCGCCTTCGCGCGCGATGGTGGGCGTGAGGGCTTCGTTGGCATTCCACGCCGAGACGTAGCTCATGCTGGCTTCGGTACCGACGAAGCGGGCGATGGCGGCTTCGAGCTCGCGGTGCACGGTGAAGGTGCCGCAGATGAAGCGCACGCTGGCGGTGCCGGCGCCATAGCGGCGCAGAGCCTCGATGCCGGCGTCCACCACCGCGGGCTCGTTGGCGAGACCGAGGTAGTTGTTGGACGAGAGCACGATGACTTCGCCGCGGCCTTCCATGCGGACACGCGGCCCCTGCGGCGACTCGATGTGATTGAGGCGCTTGTAGGTGCCGGCTTCCTTCAAGGCGGCGAGTTCGGCGAGGAGATCGGAATTGAGGGACATGGCTTCCGGGGTTCTTGTTGCCGCTTTCATGGTTGACTGCAACCGCAGTCCGGGCTGACTGCTACCGCAGTTGGGGCTAACCGAAACCGCAGTCGACTTGCTACCGCAGTCGGGGCGCTGCCACTGCAGTCGGAACCGCCACCGCGGTCTGGGCTACCGAACCGGCGGTCGTGGACTGCTACCGCGGTTGTTGGCTGCTACCGCAGTTGGAGTCACACATCGGTCGGAGTCGTCAGCCTGTGATGTGGGTCAGAGTCTGGGTCATGGTCGGGGCGACCCCGACCCACTGCCTGGGCTGACGACCGCGACTGCAGTTTGACCTCAACTGCGGTAGCAGCCAACAACCGCGGTAGCAGTCCACGACCGCCGGTTCGGTAGCCCAGACTGCGGGTGCGGCTGAGACCGCGGTAGCTGTGCCCCGACTGCGGTAGCAAGTCGACTGCGGTGGCGGTTAGCCCCAACTGCGGTATCTGCTAGAGCGTGAAGATGATCTTCCCCGCCTCCCCCGACTTGATCAGATGCATCGCCTCGTCCACCGCCTCGAGCGGCAGCCGGTGCGTGATCACCGGACTCGGGTCAAACGCCCCCGAACGCAGGAAGCGTGACATCTGATGCCAGGTGTCGTACATGCGTCGCCCCACCACGCCGTAGATCGTCAGCCCCTTGAAGATGATCTCCGAGGCGAAGTCCACGTCGATGGTCTTGGAGGGAATGCCCAGCATGTTCACCCGGCCGGCCGGGCGCGCCAGCGCAAACGCCTGATGCACCGCGCTCGGCACACCGCTCATCTCGAGCACCACGTCGGCGCCGTGTCCGTCGCTGGCAGCCATCACCGCCTCGTGCGCCGCGTCCGGATGCACCGCGTCGTGGGCGCCCATGCGGCGGGCCAGTTCGAGGCGCCGCGGGTTCACGTCGGTGGCAATGATGCGGGAGGCGCCGGCCGCCTTGCAGATGCCCACCGCAAAGGCGCCAATGGGTCCGCAGCCCGTGACGAGCACCACGCTGCCCGGGATGTCGGCCGTCAGCGCCGTGTGGAAGGCATTGCCCATGGGGTCGTGGATGCCGCCGATGTCGTAGCTGATGGCGTCATCGAGGTGCCAGACATTGGTGGCCGGCATCGCGATGTACTCGGCGAAACAGCCGTCGCGGTCCACGCCGATGATGCGGGTGGACGGGTCGACGTGCGCATTGCCCGTGCGGCTGAACAGCGAGCGCTCGTCGACAATGTGGCCCTCGGCCGTGACCCGGTCGCCCACCTTCACGCTCTCGACGAGCGCGCCGACCTGCACCACGTCGCCGGCAAACTCGTGGCCGCAGATGAACGGCGGCTTGCAGCGCGCCGAGGCCCAGGCGTCCCACTCGTAGATGTGGACGTCGGTGCCACAGACGCCGGCGCTCCGCACGCGGATGAGCACTTCATCGTCGCGGATGGTCGGTTCGGGCACTTCCGTCAGCGTGAGACCGCGGGCGGCGGTCTGCTTCACCAGCGCTTTCATGTCGCTCCAGGCAAACGCCGCCCGAGGGCGGCGGAGTGTTTGTACGGGGGAGACGACAAAGCTACACGGTGGCGCGACGACGCCAACTGGAGGCCGCGCGTGGTCGCAAACGGGAATGTTGCCTTCCTTTATCGCGCGCGTTCTTTATACGCGCTATTGCGCGTTGGAATTATCCACGCGTATATTCGCGTCAATTCAACGACTTGCGCGCGATGTCCACATCCGTTCCCTGTCCTGCCATGAGCGCATGACCGGGACGCGCAGTCCTCACTGGCAACGCGTGGCGATTTTCCGGCACGAGTTCCACCTGCAGGCCACGGTCGATCCGTCGACCCCCATTTGCGAGTTCGGTGCCGCTGTCGCGCCGGACTTCCCTTCGCCGTCGTTGATCGCGCCGTGGCGCGGAGCGACGGCGTGCGCTGCTGCCGCCACCACCCGCGGCCCCGTCGGCGCCATCCCCCCCATTACCAACTCGTCGTGGTTCCGGTCTGCTGAGCCGGCGCATTCTGAGCCGGCGCGCACTGCGCCGCATCGGACTGCCGCTGTCCGTTCGCTCGCGACCCGCATCATGACTCCACGCTGCGCGCTCCTCCGGGAGGCCGCGTAGCACATCCGGTCGCGGTGCATGCGCCGCTTCGGATGTGTGCTCACCTTTCCACCGGGGGAAAGTGAGCGTTTTCACCTCTCGTGAGAGGGTTGTTCAAATGGCTCCTGCCAAGAAGGCCGCCAAGAAGGCGGCGAAGAAGGGTGGCCGCAAGGTCGCGAAGAAGGCTGCGCGCAAGACCGTGAAGAAGGCCGCCAAGAAGGCCGTGAAGAAGGGCGCGAAGAAGGCGGCCAAGAAGGGCGCCAAGAAGGCCGCCAAGAAGACGGTCCGCAAGGCCGCCAAGAAGGTGACCAAGAAGGCCGCGAAGAAGGCCCCGCGCAAGGCTGCGAAGAAGGGTGCCAAGAAGGCTGCGAAGAAGGGCGCCCGCAAGGCGACCAAGCGCACCAAGAAGGCGGCTCCGGCTCCGGCCCCCGCCGCGGCGTAATTCGCTTCACAGCGAACTCGTTTACACGCGAAAGGCGTCGGCATGTCTGCCGACGCCTTTCACGTTCTAGGGGCCTGCTGAACCGCGGGGCGCACCCTGGTTGAATGCACAGGCGACTGGCGCCCGCCTCACCCTCAGGCCGTCGCGGCTACCAGCTCGACGGTCTCCGCGGGAAGCTCCGCCTCGTCCGGCACCGGGCCCCACACGAAGGCGCTGAAGCGCGTAGCGGTCGCGTCACCACGACCCCCGTCAGCGATGACGATGCCCAGCGCTTCCTGTTCGTTGGCCAGTTCCTGCAGCAGATGCTTGATACGCATGATGGGTGACCCTCCACCCCTGGAATTGCGATGTGTTACCGCCGAATGCGGTGTCGCCCCATATGTAGCAGACATGGTGCCAAATGGTTCGGATTCCGCAACTCATTATGCGACAGCTGGTTCCGCATATTTCACGAGGGTGTCGGGCATCATAGGGTGTCCCCCTGACACGTCACAGAAACGAAAAAGCGTGTCGCTTTGCGACACGCCCTCCTTCCAACACCTAACTCAGAACTCCAAACTCTACGCCGCAGTTACAGCCGCCTTCCGCGCCATGAAGGTCTCCCGACTGCCAGCCGAGCGCTCCACGGAAATCGTCCAGCCGCGGTAGCGCGAGTGCAGTTCCTCGAGCGGCAGGCGGTCCGTGCCGGCGGCAATGGTCTCCACCAGATGCACGCCGCCGTCCACCGTGGCGCTTTGCAGCACCTCGATGACCCGCGCCCGGTCCATGACATCGAGACCGGCAAACGCACTCGGCGTACACACCACCGCATGCAGCGCGACATCGGGTGCCCAGCCGCCCAGATCGGCGCAGAGGCCACGAATCCGCTCGGTGAGACCGGCAGCATGCGCTGCCTTCACGACGCGCTCCACGGCGTCTTCCTCGGGCTCCACGGCCGTCACCGCCGCGCCGCGCGCCGCGAGATAAAGGGCCGGGCCCTCGCGCTCGGCGCCAGCCACCAGCACATGGCAGTCGGTGGAGTCCGCCAACTCACGCACGAAGGCCGCATCGGGCGCGATGCCCCAGTGCTCCGGCGTCCGGAACTCGGCCAGCATCTTGAGACGCCGGCGCTTCCAGGTGGCGTAGGTGGGCAGGCGCAGGCGACGCGCGATGATGCGGTCAACCTCTTGCCACACCAGCAGTTCCGTGAGCGCGATCTGATCGGCCTTGCGGAGCACTTCCACGGCCTCATCGCCGATCTTGAGCAGCGCCCCGCGCGACACCGAGTCCTTGTAGTCCTCGATTTCGCGCTCGACGTACAGCTCGTACTCGTACTTGAGGGAGCGTGGGGAACTGATGGGAGTAGCCCTCTGGGCTGTGGAAGAATGTGGACAACTTACGGCCATCCGCGGAATCCGCAAGACCCAATTTTGTGATGTGGCGATTCGTAAGCGAAGGATTGGGAATCGATTGGTGGCTATCGCCGTTTGTATTTGCGCTGCTCCCTTTACGCGGTCCACCTTACGCAGTCCACCTTACGCCCCTCGTTAATGCCAGAATTACCCGAAGTCGAATTTGCCGCCCGCCGCCTCCGCGTCGCCATCCTCGGCCACACCCTGGCCGCCGCCGACGTCTTCCACCCCTCGGCGGCCCGGCACCTGCCACCGGCCCACCGGAAGGCCCTGGTGGGCCGGCAGG
This sequence comes from Gemmatimonadaceae bacterium, assembly GCA_016741895.1. Lineage (GTDB taxonomy): Bacteria > Gemmatimonadota > Gemmatimonadetes > Gemmatimonadales > Gemmatimonadaceae > Gemmatimonas. The sequence goes on from JACVCT010000049.1 coordinate 14,776, forward strand.
TTCGCCAGGTCGAGCGGCGGGCCAAGATCCAGCTGCTGCACCTCGACGATGCCAGCGTGCTGGAGGTGCACTTTCGCATGACCGGCGACTGGGCCTTTGCGCAGGTGGGCGACGAGGCCCCGCGTTTCGAGCGCGTGCGACTGGACACGCGGGAAGGCCTGCGTGTGAGCCTGGTCGATTCGCGCGCCTTTGCGGTCGTCCGCTGGCATGCGCCAGGCACATTCGTGCTGCCCGACCTGGGGCCCGAGCCGCTGGGCGACGACTTCACGGTTGACGCACTGCGCGACGCACTCGCTTCGCGGCGCGCGCCAATCAAGCCCGTGCTGCTCGATCAGCGCGTGGTGGCCGGCGTCGGCAACATCTATGCGTCCGAGGCGCTCTGGTTGGCGCGCATCAGCCCGGAGACACCGGCCAACGCGCTCACGGGCCCGCGGCAAACCGCGCGACTCACGCGGCTGCGCGACGGCATTCAGGAAGCACTGCGCACGGCGCCTGCGACGCGCTACTACAACAGTGGCATTCACGACGGCTCACCGTATGACGAGCCGCAGGACTGGCGGGTGTATGACAGGGAAGGGCAGGCCTGTGCGCGTTGTGGTTCGCGTATTGTGCGATATGTGCAGGCGGGGCGCAGTACGTATGCGTGCGGAAAGTGTCAGCGGTGAGGGTAGTGGTATGCGAGGTGTAGCCCGCTCCTCATCAGAAAGAATTCGAAACGCAATCCACTGCCGTGGGCTATGGGCTATGGGCTATGAGTGGGAGTGGTTCATGCTGCCACTTCACAGAGTCCCACGCACCGCTCACAGCGGAAACGGCAAACACGGTCTCCCGGATTACGCGATACGGCCGATGCACCACTCCCGCTCACAGCCCATAGCCCACAGCCCACGGCAGTGGATCGCGCGTAGCGAATCACAAACCACGAACCACCCAATGCATTCCCTTCCTCAATCCATACTCTCCAAAACAGCTCCCTTCAAATACCCCGTCTCCGGTATCCCAATGATCTCCGGATGATCCACCGGCTGCCCCGTGAACGCGCGCAGCGCGAACCGCCGCCCGCTATCCCCCACCGCCTCCTGCAGCATCTCGAAGAACAGTCCGCGTGAGAGATGATGACTGCACGACGCCGTGAACAGCGTGCCGCCCGGCGCCAGCACCTTCATGGCCTGCAGATTGATGTCCTTGTAGCCGCGCAGCGCGCCATCGAGCGCGGCGCGTGACTTGGCGAACGCCGGCGGATCCACCACGATGGTGTCGAACTGCCGCCCCTCCCGATGCCAGGCCCGCAGCACGTCAAACGCATCGCCTTCCACCGCGTCGATGTTCTGCAGGTTGTTGCGTGCCGCATGCTCGGCCACACGTGCCAGCGCTGGCGCCGAGATATCCAGTGCGGTGACATGCGCGGCGCGCTGCGCGAGATGCAACGCAAACGAGCCGTGATAGGCAAAGCAGTCGAGCGCGCGCCCGCGCGCCAGATGCCCAACCAGTACGCGATTCTCGCGCTGATCGAGAAAGGCCCCGGTCTTCTGGCCGTCCCACGGCGCGGCGAGATAGCGCACGCCGTGCTCCAGCACCTCCACCGTGCGCGGCACTTCGCCGTACAGCAGCTCCACGTTGCGTGGCAGCCCCTCGCGCTCGCGCGACGCCACATCGTTGCGCGCCAGGATACCCCGGCAGCCCGTGAGTTCGCGCAGCGCCGCCAGAATATGTTCACGCTGCGTCTCGAGTCCCGCCGACAGCAGTTGCACCACCAGCCATTCGTCGTAGCGGTCCACCACCAGCGAGGGCAACCCGTCGCCTTCGCCGTGCACCAGCCGATAGGCGTTGGCGTGCGGCGCGAGCGATTCCCGCCGACGCAGCGCCGCCGTCAATCGCGCGTGCCACCAGCCGGCGTCGACGACCCGCGTGCTGTCACGTTCGATGTGCCGCAGCGCGATCTCCGAGGCCGGACTCCACAGCGCCCATCCGAGCGGCGCGCCGTTGGATTCTTCCATCCGCACCACACCGGCCGGCAGCGCCGGAAAGCGCTCGATGTCGCTCCGAAACACCCACGGATGGCCTCGGCGCACTCGCTGCGCGCCGCGCCGATTCACGACGGCCGTCTCACCACCGGTCGTCGCGGCGTGATGGCGCTCGCCGCGCGCCGCGCGCGGTGCAACCGTGTCCTGCGAATGCCGTGGCTCGCGCGGCCCGCGGCCACCACGGTCGGAAGGTCGGGAACCTGAACGGGAACGCATCACAGCTCCGGCAATGCCGAGTGAGGGGGAGTGACATGCGCGGACGGCGACACCGGTGCTGTTGCGGCGGCAACCGGCAGATACTGATCGATACCCAGCTCGGCGCGGACTCGCCGTGTCCTCGCCGCTTCGGTCAGTCGCGCCGAGTTGCGGTCCAGTGCATCACGGCTGTTCTGCCGGTGCCACAGGTGATAGGCCACCGCGGCAAACTTGAGATTGCGCCGCACGACACCGGCGTGACCCAGGCGCAGTGTGAGGTCACTGTCCTCGCGGCCCCAGCCCTCGTAGGCCTCGTCGTATCCGTTCACGCGCAGCAGGTCGTCGCGCCAGAACGCAATGTGACAGCCACGAATGCGTTCCACCGTGTCGCGCGTCCCCCCCGAGAGCGGCGCCAGCCAGGGGGCGTACCAGGCATTGAGGCGGTGCGACACACCGGCGCCAAACGGACCGGGGTCAGCCCAGCCCTGCTGCAGCAGCTCGCGGGTCCGCGACTCAGACAACAGCGCCCGCGAGCCCTGCACGAACGATCCGCGCTGCGCGAAGCGACGATGCGCGGCGATCGCCGCGCGGTGCAGCACGATGTCGCCATCGATCTGCAGCACGTAGTCGCCCGTGGCGCGCGCGATGGCCTGATTGCGAATGGCGCCGGCGCGAAAGCCGCGATCCTCGTGCCACACGTGATGCAGCGGCACCGGGAAGTTCTGCTGCGCACGTGCCACCAACTCCTGCGTCGCCGGCCCCGATCCGTCGTCGGCAATGAGAACTTCGTCCGGCAGCACGTCCTGTGCGCGCACCGCGTGCAGCACCACAGCCAGGGCCTCGGGCCAGTTGTACGTGGCGATGAGCAGCGACAGGCGCATGCGGCCGTCGGTGGCGGGTGAAGCCGGTGGCGGGACCGCGCTCAGCGGCTGCTCTGCGGTGAGGTTGCCCGCGCTGCCGAGCGAATCTGCGCGATGGCGCGTGTGTGCTCTTCGAAGGTGCGCGTGAACTGGTGACTGCCGTCGGCGCGTGCCACGAAGAACAGATAGGGCACGTCGGCCGGAGACAGCGCGGCCTCGATGCTGGCTGCGCCCGGCGAGGCAATGGGACCGGGTGGCAGACCGGTATGCTTGTACGTGTTGTACTTGGACTCCACTTCGAGATCTTTGTACAGCACGCGGCCGACATGCTTGGGCAGCGCGTACTGCACCGTGGGGTCGGCCTGCAGCAGCATGCCGGCCTTCACGCGGTTCCAGTACACGGCGGAAATGATGGGCCGCTCCTCGGGCTTGCGCGCCTCCTTCTCCACGATGCTGGCCATGGCCAGCGCGTCGTGCCGCGTGATGCTCAGCGCCTGCAGCCTTGCATCCCACTCGGGCTTCCAGGCATCGAGGAAGCGCTCGATCATCGCGTTCACCGCCTCGCGCGCCGTCGTGCCCTCGGGAAACGCATAGGTGGCGGGGAACAGGTAGCCCTCGAGTGAGGGCACGGGAACGGCCAGTTGATTGATCCACGCCGTGTCCGTCACCGCCGCGCGCACCGAGTCTTCCGGGACGTTGAGCGCCTTGGCCAGCGCCGGGGTGATGTCACGCAGATCGAAGCCTTCGGGAATCACGACCGTGGTCATGATGCCCTTGCCGTTCACCAGGGCGTCGAGCACGGTGGCATACCCGGCGCCCGGCGGCAGCAGGTAGGTGCCGGGCTTGATCGCACGCGCATTGCCACGGAACGACGCATACCAGCGGAACAGGCGCGTGGAGCCGATGATGTCATGCGCGGCCAGCGAATCCGCCGCCGCCCGCATGCTGGCGCCAGGGGGAATCACCACGCGCGCGGCGCTGCCGTCCGCGTCCGCCGATCCCCGCACTTCGCTCATGAGCGCGGCACCGATGACGATACCGGCGGCGAGCAGGGCGAGACGACGGATGGGGGAGCGGCGGCGGGGCATTGGAGAAAGATACGGACTTGGTGGGGGAGGGAAAACTGCGGTCAGGGTCGTGGTTCGCCATCCGCTGCCGTGGGCAATGCGCTGTGGGTGGTGAGTTTGCGTGGTGCATGCTGCGGCATCACAGAGTCCAATGGTTGCGGACCGCCGTGATCACGCCGCCGCACCACTCACACCCACAGCACAGAGCGCAGAGCCCACGGC
>JACVCT010000050.1 GCA_016741895.1 Gemmatimonadaceae bacterium
CCGGAGATGTGTAAAAGAGCCAGGGGCCACGCCGTCGCGAAGCACCGCGGCGCCCCCCCGATCCCAGCCGCCCCCCCAGGCCACCGGCCCCCCGCCACGCATCGACGTCAACAGCGCCACTGTCGCTGAATTGGAGAGCCTGCCCCGCGTCGGCCCGGCCCTGGCGCAACGCATCATCGAGCACCGCCAGCGCCACGGTCCCTTCCAGTCCGCGGAGGACCTCCGTCACGTCCGTGGCATCGGTCCATCCACCGTTCGCCTGCTGGAACCGCTGGTGACGTTTTCGGGCCGGCACCGTCCATGACACAGTGAGGGACTCACCCGGTCCCGCCATTCGGGTTTTCCTGGCAACTGACGGAACTACAGCATCATGGCCGCTCCCGCTGCACCCCTCAACGGTCGGGCAACTGAACGCCTCGGCGACCTCCTCGTGAAGGAGGGGCTGCTGAGCAAGGAAAATCTGGCCAAGGCGCTGCAGGAGCAGGCCAACAATCCCGGACAGCGGCTGGGTCTGACCGTGGTCAAGATGGGTTTGGTGCCCGAGACCGATGTGGTGCGCATGCTGGCGCGGCAGTACCGCATGCCGGCCGTGGACCTCTCGCGCTTCGAGGTGGACACCCGCCTGCTCAAGCTGGTGCCGGCCGAACTGGCGTCCAAGCACACCGTCCTGCCGCTCAAGCGCGATGGCCGACAGCTCACCGTGGCCATTGCCGATCCCACCGCCATGTCGGTGGTGGAAGACCTCAAGTTCATCACGCGCTACGACATCATCCCCGTGCTGGCGGGTGAGTACTCCATGCGCGCGGCCATCGAAAAGCACTACGAGGCCAATGAAATCCACATGCAGTCGCTGCTGCAGGACATCGCGGCCGACGATGACGATGTGGAGGTGCTGGAAAGCCAGGAAGACACGACCGACGTCAGTGTCCTCGCGGCGCAGGTGGACGAGGCCCCGGTCGTCAAGCTCATCAACGCCATTCTGGTTGATGCCGTGACCAAGGGCGCGTCGGACATCCACTTCGAGTGCTTCGAGCACGAGCTGCGCGTGCGCTACCGCATTGACGGCGCGCTGGTGGAAGTCATGAAGCCGCCCATGAAGATGCGTGCCGCGCTCATCTCGCGCTTCAAGATCATGGCCTCGCTCAACATCGCCGAGCGTCGCGTGCCGCAGGACGGCCGCATCAAGCTCAAGGTGGGCAAGAAGGTCATCGACTTCCGCGTGAGCACGCTGCCCACGCTGTTCGGCGAAAAGGTCGTGCTGCGAATTCTTGACAAGGGCAACCTCACGCTCGAGCTCGAAAAGTTCGGCATCGAGCCACGCGCCGAGCGCGAGCTCATGGAGGCCATCTCCAATCCCTACGGCATGGTGCTGGTCACCGGCCCCACGGGTTCGGGCAAGACGACCACGCTCTATTCGGCGCTGTCCAAGATCAACACCGGCGACACCAACATCATGACCGCCGAAGATCCCGTGGAGTACAACCTCTTCGGTATCAATCAGGTGCTGGTGCGCAACGAAATCGGCATGACCTTCGCCGCGGCCCTCAAGGCCTTCCTGCGACAGGACCCGAACGTCATCATGGTCGGCGAAATCCGAGACCTCGAGACGGGCGGCATTGCCATCAAGGCCGCACTCACCGGCCACATGGTCATGAGCACGCTGCACACCAACTCGGCGCCGGAGACCATCACGCGTCTGTTGGACATGGGCCTCGAGTCCTTCAACGTGGCCTCGGCGCTCAATCTCATTCTGGCGCAGCGCCTCGTGCGGCGCATTTGCAGCAAGTGCAAGGTCAAGTATACCCCCGACGTGGCCGAGCTGACCGGCGCCAAGGTGAAGTACGAGACCACGCTGCGCGAACTGCGGTTCACCGACGAGGCCTTGAACAACGCCAAAGCCAAGGCCTCGCCGGAGGCCGTGCCGCACCTCGCCAACCTGTCGCTCGACACCACCATCGGCGAGCTGCCCTTCTTCAAGGGGCATGGCTGCGACGCCTGCGGGGGCACGGGCCTCAAGGGCCGTCAGGGTCTCTATGAGGTGATGTTCATGACGCCCTCGCTCAAGAAGCTCGTCATGACCAATGCCGACGTACAGACCCTGCGCGACGCGGCCATCACCGAAGGCATGCTGACCCTGCGCATGGACGGCTGGCTCAAGGTGCTCAAGGGCGTGACCACCCTCGAACAGGTCATCCGTGAAACATCCAGTTGAGAAAGTGTGACGGTTCGTTTCCCCGTTCCGGCGCGGCTCGTCCAGCCTCCGGGACGATCACACGTCCACGGCCCATCCACGACTTCCGATGACAGCACCAGCCTCATCCACCGTCTCACTGCGCACGCTGCTCGATGAAATGATCGAGCGCGGGGCCTCGGACCTGCACATCTCTGCAGGCGACCGGCCCAAGCTGCGCGTGGACGGCGACATCGTGCCTTCGCTGGTGGAGCAGGTGCTCACCCCACGCGACACCCTGCAGCTGGCCTACTCGGTGCTCACCGAGAACCAGAAGAAGCGCTTCGAGATGGAGGACGAGCTGGACTTCTCGTTCGGCATCGCCAATCTCTCGCGTTTCCGCGGCAATGTGTTCAAGCAGCGTGGCTGCGTGAGCATGGTCATCCGCTGCATTCCCTTCCAGATCAAGACCTTCGCCGAGCTGCAGCTGCCCTCGGTGATTGCCGGTTTCGCCGAGCGCCCGCGCGGCCTGGTGCTGGTCACGGGGCCCACGGGCTCCGGCAAGAGCACCACGCTGGCCGCTATGATCGACAAGATCAACAGCGAGCGCCGCGGCCACATCATCACGGTGGAAGACCCCATCGAGTTCATCCACCGGCACCGCAACTGCATCATCAATCAGCGCGAAGTGGGCGCCGACACCAAGAGCTTCGCCTCGGCCCTCAAGTACGCGCTGCGTGAAGACCCCGACGTCATCCTGATCGGCGAAATGCGCGACCTGGAGACCATCCAGGCTGCGCTCACGATTGCGGAAACCGGTCACCTCGTGTTCGCCACGCTGCACACCAACAGCGCGGCCGAGGCCATCAACCGCATCATCGACGTCTTCCCCAGCCATCAGCAGAGCCAGGTGCGTGCGCAGCTGGCCTTCGTGCTGGAGGGCATCATCACCCAGGTGCTGTTGCCCAAGCTCACGGGGCGCGGCCGCGCCATGGCGGCGGAAATCCTCGTGGTCACGCCGGCCATCCGTGCCCTCATTCGTGACGACAAGGTGCACCAGATCTACTCGCTCATGCAGTCCGGCAAGAAGTTCGGCATGCAGACCATGAACGATGCGTTGTACCAGCTGTATGTGACGCGGCAGGTGAGTGCCGATGAATGCGTGCGCTCGTCGGGTGACCCCAACGAGTTCCTGCGCATGATCGGCAAGGCGCCGGGCGAAGACCCCAGCAGTGGCAACGGCAATGGTGCGCGTCCGGGTGACCGGGCGCTGGCCGGCGCCGGTCGTCGCTGAGTGCCGATTCCGCGCGCCGTGACGTCACTGCACACCTGACCAGACCGCCGAGCCCTTTCGGAGACCCAGATGCCCACGTTTGCCTACACGGCCCGATCGCAGAACGGCGATCTCAAGTCGGCCACCATCGAGGCCCCCAGCCGGGACGACGCCGTCGCCCAGCTGCGGCGGCAGCGCCTGACCATCGTCAAGGTGGACGAGGCCAAGGCGGTGCCCGCCAAGAGCCTCGGGTCGATCAAGATGCGGGACATCGTGATCTTCACGCGTCAGTTCTCCACCATGATCAACGCCGGTCTGCCGCTGGTGCAGGCCCTCGACATTCTGGCGCGCCAGAGCGAGAACAAGGCGCTGAGCGCCGTGGTGCGCCAGGTGGTGTTCGACGTGGAGTCGGGCAACACGGTGGCCGACGCCATGCGCAAGCATCCCAAGGCCTTCTCCGACCTGTACACGAACATGGTGGCCGCCGGTGAGGCGGGTGGTATTCTCGATGCCATCCTCAACCGTCTGGCCGTATTCATGGAGAAGAACGACGCCCTCGTCCGCAAGGTGAAGGGCGCCATGATCTACCCCACGGTCATCATGTGCGTGGCTGCGCTCTGCGTGGTCATTCTGCTGTGGAAGGTCATTCCCGTGTTCGCCAACATGTTCGGCAGCGTGGGCATGGAGCTACCGCTGCCCACGCAGGTGGTGATTGCGCTCTCCGGACTGCTCAACTCGTACTGGTGGGCCCTCATCGGCGGCACGGCGGCGGCGGCCTTCGGCATCAAGACCTTCTACAAGACCAACGAAGGCCAGCTGATGATCGACCGGCTGCTGCTGCGCGTGCCCGTGCTGGGCGACGTGCTGCGCAAGTCGGCCGTGTCGCGCTTCACGCGCACGCTGGGCACGCTGATTTCGTCGGGTGTGAGCATTCTCGACGGTCTTGAGATCACGGCCCGCACCTCGGGCAACCGCGTGGTGCAGGACGCCATCATGGGCAGCCGCGCCAGCATTGCCGGCGGTGACACCATTGCCGGCCCGCTGCAGAAGAGCGACGTGTTCCCGCCCATGGTGATCAGCATGATTGCCGTGGGTGAGCAGACCGGCGGCCTGGACGAGATGCTGACCAAGATTGCCGATTTCTACGACGACGAAGTGGACGCGGCCGTGAGCGCGCTGCTCTCCCTGCTCGAGCCGGTGATGATCGTGTTCCTCGGCGTGGTGGTGGGCGGCATGATTGTCGCCATGTACCTGCCGATCTTCGACATGGTGAATGCGGTGGGGTGATGTAGGGTATTAGCCGCCACTTTATTTGGCCGTGTTCTGCCATGAACATTGGCAGTTCCGCCAAGAGTAGTGGCAGCGTAGGGGGCGAGCGCGGGCATGGAATGCGGGTAAGTTGCAGTCACTCTTGTAGGTAACGGTGACTCCTTTGATGGGCGGCCGAATCGTGCACTCACGTTTCGGCCGTCTTTAGGTTGTAGGTGTTACCAGTAGTATTGGCGAAAGGCTGTCAGATAGGCCGGCGAAATCTTACGCGTGTTGCAGTACCGGAGCAGGCTAAACGCCTATCGCAGCGTCGTTTCGCTCCATGCGCGGTATCTGCATTACCCGCCTCTGCCATGAAATTTGGCGGCTCCGGACCGCCGGCTTCGCCATCCGCATTTGGCAGTTGATGCAACTACCATCTGCGTAGCGATTTAGGCGCGCCAGAAGGTTTGGCAGTGCATCGCGCTGACGTGACCCCCGAAATCTGATCCAGGCTGCATGTTATACCCAGCCAGAGGGGGGCGCATGCGGAAGAGTCGGTACGGAGGCCCAGATCGTGGCGGTGCTGCACGAGTGGGAGGCGGGGGCGAAGACGGCCGAGCTGGTACGGCGACACCGCGTGACGGAACAAACGCTGTATCGTTGGAAGGAAGAAGTACGGGGGGATGCGGGTCGCGGAGGCGAAGCGGGTCAAGGGGCTGAAGGAGGAGAATCGGCAGCTCAAGCGGCTGGTGGCCGACCGAGCGCTGAATCTCGAGGTGGCCAAGGACTTGCTGGAAAAAATGTGGTGATGCCGAGCAGCGGCGGACGGTCGTCGAGCACGCGATGCAATCTGCCGGTCTTTCGGAGCGCCAGACGTGCCGCTATACGGACTTTGCGCGCTCGTCGCAGCGCTACCAGTCGCGCAAGCACTATGTGGCGCTGGGGGACCGGCTGCGAACGCTGGCGATCCTGCGGCTGCGGTGGCGCTACCGACGCTTGTACCGATTGCTGCGCCGCGAGGGCCTGCGGGTCAATCGCAAGCGCGTGCAACGAGTGTATTGCGAAGCCGGATTGCATGTCCGTCAGCGGCCGCGCAAGCGCGTGGCGCTCGTGCGGGTCCCCAAGCCGGAGGTCACCACACCCAACGAGCGATGGAGCATGGATTTCGTTACCGACGCGCTGGCGGACGGTCGTCGCTTTCGCAATCTCACCGTCGTCGATGATGCAACGCGCGAATGCCCGCAGATCGAGGTGGAGCGGTCGCTGCCGGCCGAGCGCATCATCGCCGCCTTGGACCGGATCGCTCGGGAACGTGGCTATCCACGCACGATTGTCTGCGACAACGGTCCGGAGTTTCGCAGAGGAGCCATGGATCAATGGGCCGATCAGCATGGCATCACGCTCGCCTTCATTGAACCGGGCAAGCCGGTCCAGAATGCGTTCATCGAGAGCTTCAACGGCCGCTTTCGGGACGAGTGCCTGAACGAGCATTGGTTTCTCGATCTCGCGGATGCCGAGGCCACCATCGAAGCGTGGCGGCTCGGCTACAATGCCGTCCGGCCTCACGGGCAGCTGGGAGGCTGAACCCCAGAGCACTACGTCGAATACCTGCGGGATGAGCTACAAGCGGTACATTCTTGATCAACCAACGACAAACAGCAGCGCGGGATCAGCAACTGGGGTCACGTCAAGTGGGTCTCTCCGAGGATGTACAAATATGCGATAGCTAGGTTGTAAGAAGGGCACCGCCTTTTGCCCGCCCACCGCCACCCCTAATCCTACGCCTCATGGGAACCTGTGTGTATTGCCGAAAGACTACACGGCCAAACGCGCGACTATGCGGAAATTATGATGACACTGTATGCTGTTCTTGTGCACACGGCTCGACTGGCTCATACGGTCATGCTCCGATAGGATCATTGGACGCGGCGCGTCCCATTGGTAGCCTTGCAGAGATGGAGCGCCGAGCGGCGGCTACAAAGGCCGATGGCGTACATCCACCTTCCCTGCCCACCGCGTTAGGTTCAAGTCAAATAGAGTTCAATTGTACAAGGTGTCCACTTACCTTCTCGAACGAGGATCTACTAAGGGTTCACACAAGGGAGTCACACTACTCAAGTGATCTCGTGAGTAATGGTAGCGATGCGCACGTAGAGCTACTGGAGCGCAGATACCCAAGCGCAAGCGTAATTGGTTGGTGTACGGCGATTGGCTTTGCATTTTTGATCGTGATTCCTCCGCTTGGGCAAGTATTGATGGCGCTCGCACTTATCCTCCTTGCAACCGGTCGCCTTCGGTCGACGTCCGCATTCTGTAGCGCATGCGGGGCTCTCCTCGCGAAACCGATAGATCAGCAATGCAAAGGATGCGGTCGGCGTCTCTCGCGGTCCAAAGTGCGTTGACCTATGCCTACCGAACCCCGGTTCGTGGCGGTGTCGCAAAGATTCTAGGAGGCAGGCAGGTGTGTAGTTGATCGCCTCATAGTGCTCCGGGAGAGAGGTGGGCTCGCGGGCGATCAATGTCACGCCGCCATCGGCCAATCCTTGTACATCGCCTCCGCCTGCTTCATCACGGCGTCAAGGAGAACATCGAGGTCTTCAGCCCGCACTCCACGCCGGTTCAGTACGCGTTTGACGGCGGCTCGCACATCCGCCTTCACCTGGTCACGATGGGGCTGCGTCCACTCCACCTTGAGCCGGGCCTTCACTGTCTGCACCACGTCGTGAACCAGGTCGCGGAGAAAGCCAGGCTCATACGCGCTCTCCATGTTCGTCGCGAGGGCATCGTAGAAGGCCACCTCCTCCGGCTCCAGGCCCAGCGCTTCCGCACGCGCCTCATCGGCATCCAGTTCCTTCTTGATCTCGAGCATCGCCTTGATCACGGCGGCGGCGTCCACGAGGCGGTTATGATATTGCTGGATGGTCTTCTCGAGCAGCTCACGGAAGGAGCGATCCTTGGTCAGATTCCGTGAGCGCCGCCGATCCAGCTCGTCGCGAAGCAGCTTCTCGAGGAGCCTGAGCCGGAGGTTCTCGCGCGGATGCTCCTTGAATGTCTGCAGGAAACGGTCGTCAAGAATCGAGATATCCGCCAATTCGATGCCGGCGGCGCGGAAGATATCCACCACACCGGCCGCATCGACGCTGTCGTCGACCAGGTCGCGCACGGCGCGCTCGATATCCCGGCTCGGCACACGCCCGGGGAGCGTCTTCCTCAGTTGCTTGCGGACCCGCTGCGCAAAGATCACTTCGTCGGCATAGGGCCGGCACTCGTCCAAATGCTTCACGAGCAGGAACGCATGGGTGAGCCGCTGCTCAGCATCGAGGAACCCGTCGCGCCGGGCATCGTCGTCGGCCAGCGTGCCATATACCAGCGCGTAGAGATCTTCGAGTGCAATGCCCGAGAGCCGGCGCCACGCACCGTAGTCCGGTCCTGGCGGCAGCGTTTCGCGTAGCGCGGCGAGCGCCGCCTGGAACAGCGGCACTGCCTCACTGCTCACATCGGGAGCAGGCTCTCCTCGGCCACCACCAGCCGTATACGTGCTGGTGGCCTCTCGCAGGTCGTCGCCGATGCCGATGTAGTCGACCACCAACCCGTGAGGCTTGTCACGAAAGACGCGATTCACCCGGCTGATGGCCTGGATGATGGTGTGGCCGCGCATCGGCTTGTCCACATAGAGCGTGTGCAGGCACGGGATGTCGGTCCCGGTGAGCCACATGTCACACACAATCACGATGGCGAGTGGGTCGTCCGGGTCCTTGAACCGCTTCTTGAGCGCCTCGCGCTGCTTCTTTGTGGTCAGGTGTCCCGCTTCACTCCACTCGGGCGGATCGCGTGTGATGTCTCCCGTCATCACGATCTTGACTTCCGGGCATCCGGGAAGCGCGGTGAGTGCGTCGTACAGGCGGACGCAGTTCTCCCGCGTCATGCACACCACCATGGCCTTTCCCGCGAGCGTCGCGGTGCGTTCGAGGTAGTGTGGCAGCAGGTCGGAGGCGAGTGACTCCACCCGGTCGCGCGCACCCGCCGCAGCGGCCAGTGCGGCCCACTTGGACTTGCGGCGCTCGAGCTCGTCCTGCGGCTCTCCCTCCACGATATCCTCGAGCGCCGCGTCCAGGTCAGTCCGCGATAGGTGCAGTTTGATCTGCCGGGGCGCATAGAAGATGGGGACGGTGGCCTGGTCCTCCTGTGATTGACGGATGTCGTACGTGTGAATCAGGTTTCCAAACACCGCGACGGTATCCGCGCCCGCGAACGACACCGGTGTGCCGGTGAAGCCGATGAATCGCGCATTGGGTAGCGCCTCGCGCAGGTAGCGCGCAAAGCCTCCCGCAAATCCGTACTGCGAACGATGCGCTTCGTCGGCAATGACGATCACGTTCTGCCGCGTGGAGAGTACGGGGTGCTCCAACTCGCCCTCGTCGAGCTGAAACTTGGCGGTGGTGGTGAAGACCACCTCGCCGGCCTCACCCGTGAGCAGCTCGCGCAGTTTGCCAACGCTGCCCGCGTGGTTGACGTCACCCACGAGATCGCGCAGCAGTACGAACTGGTCGTACAACTGATTGTCGAGATCGGTGCGGTCCACCTGGATGACGAATGTGGGGTTGGCGAGTTCCGGCGCGCGGCGCAGTATTCCCACCAGAAATGCCATGGTGAGCGATTTGCCTGAGCCGGTCGTGTGCCATACTACCCCGAGTCGACGATCGGCCCCAGGGCGCACGGCGGCAATTGCCCGTTCGGCTGCAGCCTGCACCGCAAAGTACTGGTGGTACTTGGCGCCCTTCTTGGTGATCTGTTCGTTCGCGATCTCGAAGAGCACGAAGTCCCGCACGTAGCGGAGCAGGCGCTGTGGTGTCAGCAGCCCCTCGACGAGCGTCTTCATTGTCGCAGTCGTGCCGGGCTCCACATCCACGCCGTCGATGGACTTCCACGGCGCGTACCACTCCATGCCGGCTGGCCACTGGCCGTGCAGGCTCGTCACGCCGTCCGACACCACACAGAGGGCGTTGAAGTCGAACAGCTGCGGGATGTCGTGGGTGTAGTGTTGGACCTGCGTCCACGCGTGCTCTACGGTTGGCGCTTCGGCCCAGGGGTTCTTGAGCTCGAGTACGACAAGCGGGAGACCATTCACATACAGCACGATGTCAGGACGGCGGTCATTCTGGCCGCGGACCGGCAGCTGATTCACGACCTGGAAGTCGTTTGCCTCCGGCCGCTTCCAGTCGATGCCCCAGAGGTACACCGTTTCCCGGCGGCCGTCCGGATACTCGACGGGGAGCTCCAGGCCCTTTATTAGCATCCGGTGGAACGCGAGGTTGCGGCGGATGGTATCGACCCCATCCGGACGCGCCAGGCGGGCCACGGCCTCGTCGAGCGCGCCGCCCGGCAGATCGGGGTAGCGGCGTGCGAGGTTGCCGCGCAGGATGTCCCGCAGCACCACCTGCTCCGGCGGCCGGTCGAGCTCGAGCCCCCAAAGATGGGTGTAGCCGACCTGCTCCAGGCGTTTGATGGTGGTGCGCTCGAAGTCGGTTTCGGTGCCGCGGTGCAGGGACATATGGGCCAATGCTAAAGACGGCTAAAGACGGGCTTAAGCCATGGCGATTTAAGGACGGCTTTAGAAAAGCCTTGAAAGACAACAGCTTACAGGATCTCTATAGCCCATGGCGTGGCGTTGGTGATCAAAGGGCATCGGTACGATCTAAGGCGCGGACGAATCGGAAGCCTCGTCTGGGCCCTCGTCCGGCCCCGGGTACCAGCGAGCCCAGCGCCGCAGCCCACGCGGGTGAACTTCGCCGCTGCGACGCATCTCCGCGAGGAGCAACTGGACCCTGCGCTGCCCAAGCTGAGGCAGGACCTGTACAAGGTCCGCGAGCGGACTACCCTCGGTGGCGTTCTCCCGGATGTGTTTGACCAGGAGCGCCTTGTTGGTTTCGTGATCGAGTCCGCGCTTTCGCGTATACGTGCCGCGCTCGCCCAGCTGCCCGTAGAGCGCCCGTGACAGCAGCAGCCGCCGACCGACTCGTTCGATGGCGCCGAGATCGATGAGCCGCTTCACCTGCGCGCGGAGCGTGTCCGGCACCGGTTCCTCCCGCTGCACGTGGTCGAGGACGAGATAGTCCCGCGTGGTGAACGACTCCAGGCGTTCAGCCCCGAGCTTCTCGAGAAAGCGCACGAAGGCCGGATTACCGATCTCGCCATGCAAGATGAGACGCACCTGATGATCGTCCGTGCCGGTGAAGTCGGGCCGCGGCTGGCTGTTGCGGATCAATCGCTCGTACATGCGATCCATACCCTGTCCAGATCGCTCGACGAGCCGGCATCGGGACAGGGCCTCGGCGATACACCGGTTCCGCGGCTCCTGCCGATCCAGCACGTTCTCCGGCGTGATGCCCGGCGGGAAGCCACCGGGACTGACGATCTCGAGGCGCTTGGGGAACTGTCGAACGAATACCGAGCCCGGGCGGCGGTAGTCGCGGTGGCTGATCGCGTTGAGCAATGCCTCGCGGACCACGGCCTCGTCGAAGGTGGGAAGCTCGACCCGAAAGAGGCCGTCGAGCACCATCTGTCGGTCGTTCCGGAGATTGATGCGCTCCCACAACTCTTCATACCATGCGAAGAAGCCGCGCCGGAATTCGAGCCGCTGCTGATAGGGCAGGGAGCCATCGGACGAGCGATACTCAAAGATGACTTCGGCGGCGGCGAGGTGCTGGCGGAGTGCGTCTTCGCTGCCCAGCAGAATGAGCGCCGCGCGGGTCAACGACCCGCCGACAAAGAGACCGGCATCGGAGAGCAACTGCGCAGTGGAAAGACTGCGAACAGCGGGGTTGCCGGAGCGCGTGGCCCATACCGAGCGGAAGTTCTCAACGGCCACGGCATCGAGCGCGTCGAACCCGACCTGCGCCACGGCGCCGGCGCTGAAGTCCGGTTCCGACTCCGCCGCGATCTGCTGCAGCCGGTCGAACGACATGGGCACGAGCTGTTCGCCGGCGCGCATAAGAAACTTTCCTTCGCGCTGTAGTGCTTCACCACGAGGACGTGACAGCGCATGGAACACCACCACGCGCCCCTCCGGGTGCATGATTTCTTCCACGTCGATCCGCCGCCGGAGCACCTGCCAGGCCTGTTCGCGTGCGTGCTGCACATCGGGGAACGCGGCCGTGCCCACGATGCGCCGCGGACGCGCGTTGCTCACGCCGAGCACGAGTCTTCCTCCGCCCTCGTTGGCGAGCGCCACGCAGTAGTCGAGCGCTTTCTGGAACTCGAAGGAGACCTTGGCCTCCTTGAATTCCAGGTGCTCGTCCTCGCGCGGGGCGTTGAGCCAGCGTTCGAGCTCGGTGATGGGCGTGGGCATCTGCGGGTCAGACGGCGGCGCCGACCGCGCGTTCAGCATCACGCAGGCGGATGGCGCCGGACAGGAGTTGCGGGAGAAGGGTGTCGCGGAGGGCGGCGAGGGTGCGGTTTTCGTGCACGTTGCCAACAATACGATCGAACATAGGCTGCACCATTGCCGTGAACTCGCACGCGACTGGAAGTGGTGGGAGGACCAAGGGGTACCGCGCCAAATAGTCCCACGATACTCTAGGCATGCGGGTGCCTTCGGCGGCCGCGCTCGCGTACTCAACGAACTCAACGCTCGACGCCATCATCACGAGCAAGCCGTAATACTCAGGCTGAATCGGCCGGAGGACGAGGATTTCGGTTGAGCAAACACCATCGTTCGGGGCGATGCCGACTTTGTGGAAGTACGGTCGGAGCTTTCCAAAGAGTACATCGCCGCGTCGATATCTCGCCTTGGAGCTGTCAAGCGTCGAGTCGGTCTCCCATGCGTCGAGCGCAATGGAGCAACGGGGCATGTTGTCCATGCCGATGTATGGCAACGAACTGTCGATGTCTCGGGGCGCAACAAAATCGCGATGTGACTTCGCAATATCGCCGAATGCAGCTGCATGCCAGCCAAGCGGGATCGTTGCTCCCTCGACTTCAGCTAGGCTATTTGGAAGCAACTCTTGCACTTTCGGCGGTACACCAATCCCGCGCCGCCCCTCGGCCTTGGCCACGACCGGGTCGAAGTCCACAAACCACGAACGAAAGAGCGCGGCCGCCGTCGCCTCCAGCGTGTGGTTCATGCGGCGGTTCAGCGCGATCTTGTCGTCAATCGCTCCGAGTAGGGAGCCGATGGCACACTGCCGTTCTATGTCTGGCAGCGTAATCAACAATTGCCGCTGCGCTGTGAGGCTGACGTAAGGAGCCATATCGGTCTCTCCCTTACGAGCGTCTAGCTGCTGCTGGAACTCTCGGGAGCAAAGAAAGGCATACAGATAGCGTCGGTCGATGTGGAGGGGATCCGTCGATCTCCAGAACGTCGTCTGAGGCGAGCATACGAAAGGCGGCGCGTCATCGTTCACGAAAGCGACCTTCCCCACGGTTCCCTTGTGAGAGAGCAATACGTCTCCGGGTGCGCCAACACCTTTCCGAATTCTCCGCCGCGCCGTCGCGTTGATGCGTTGCGCCTGAGCAAAGTGTACGCATCCTCCATCCATGTCTGCCGCTCGGATGAAGGCCCACTCGCCATGGCCGAATTCTTCAGTCCGCGGACGATACTCGCCGTGGTTTCCGTCCTCGACAAGAAGCCATCCTCGGTTCTGAAGTTCCGCGACGGATAGTACTAGCGTTTCATCTGCCATCGGCGATTCGCGCAAGCTGATTTCTGATGGCAGAGGCTAGTTGCTCCGCTGCAGCGAACTGTTCGTCAAGTTGTTCGATCAAGCGAGGAAACCGCTCCTCGAACTGCACATCCTCGTCGTCCGCTTCTGTGCTCCCCACATACCGCCCCGGCGTCAGTGCGTATCCATGTCCCCGCACCTCGTCGAGCGAGGCCACCCGACAGAACCCCGGCACTGCCTCCGGTGTGCCGGCCCGACGAAATTCGCGATACACGGCCGCAATGCGCTCGATTTCCTCGTCGGTCAGTTGCTTCTGCTTGCGCGACCCTGGCATCAGCGCGCCGAGCTTCTTCCCGTCAATGAACAGGATTTCGCCCTTTCGATTGCGGAAGCCGTTCCCCCCTTTGCGACTCTTCGACAGAAACCACAGCGCACAGGGAATCTGCGTGTTCGCGAAGAGCTGCCCGGTAAGCTGTACCACGCAGTCCACGTAGCCGCCCTCAACCAGCGCCTTGCGCACCGCGAGACGCGCGGTCTCCGACGTGGACAGCTCGCCGGTGGCCATCACGAACCCCGCTGAACCGCCCTCCTTGAGGTGGTGCAGGAAGTGCAGCATCCACATGCTGTTCGCGTTCTTGGCCGCGAGCGGCAGTCGCTCACCGTCCACCAAGAGGCGCGGATCGTCAGGCGCGATGCGCTGCGCGCCCCAGCCGTTCTCTCCCTTGGCGCCGTCGTTGAACGGCGGGTTGGCGAGGATGTAGTCGGCCTTGAGCGTCGCGTGCTGGTCGTTGTCGTAGGAGCTCCCGAGCTTCACGTTCCCGTCCAGCCCGTGGATGAACAGGTTCATGCGGCAGAGCCGGTAGGTGAACTCCTTGTACTCCTGCCCCGCGAAGGACAGCTGATGGCTGTGCTTCGTGAACAGGTCCGACTGGACGAACATGCCGCCTGACCCGCAACAGGGGTCGTACACCACGCCACGCTCCGGTTCGAGCATGGCCACCAGGGTCTTCACGATGCTGGCTGGCGTGAAATACTCGCCACCGCGTTTGCCTTCGCTGCTCGCAAATTCTCCAATGAAATACTCGTAGATGCGGCCGAGCAGGTCCTCGCCGCCGTGGTCCTGTCGGAACACCTCACGGGAGAAGAGTGAAATCAGTCCCGCGAGATGCTCGGCTTCCATGTTGGAGCCCCCGTAGATGCGCGGCAGGAGGCCTCGCAATTTGTCGGGGTAGGTTGTCTCGAGGAGTTCGAGCGCGTCGTCTACGATGCGCTTGATTTCCGGGTTCCGCGCATTGGCGACGAGATACTCCCAGCTCGCCTTCGGCGGCACCACAAACGCGCCAGCGCTCCGGTACTCGTCGGCGTCCTCAAGGATGCGCGCGGCCGCCTCGGCGTTGGTGGTGTAGTACTCGCTCTTGGGCTCAGCGATCAGCCGGCGCAGCTCTTCCCGGCGCTTCTCGAAACGCAGTGAAAGAAAGCGCAGGAAGATGATGGGCAGGACGTAGCGCTTGTAATCGGGCGGTTCGATGGCGCCGCGGAGAGAAACGGCGGCCTGCCAGAGGTCTTGTGTGAGCGTGGCGAGGCCGCTTCCCGGTTGATCCGAGGTCGGGGCGGCTGAACGGCGCTTGGCGCGAGGAGGCACAGTACAAGGGAAGGGCGGGAATGACTGCGTATGCTGAGCAGATCACAACATAGTGCGAAGCTCGCACGAGAGCGGCCCGTGGACATTCGTGCAATTGTTCGTCGTGGTGATGGCTTCCGGTTAGTGTCGCACGCCGACAGGCGGCGTGTTCGAAAAGCGCAAAGACCTACTGGCCAAGTGATACCGGATAATCAATGGTCGGCTAAACAACAGTTAGCTTGACAAGTACTGTTAAAACGGATATATCTCAGTTGTGAGCGACACCCAACGCCACGTTGCTCGCACGTCGATGCAATGAACCCAATAGATCCAGTCCCAACGAACGGAGGAGACATGAACGGATTCAAGGACAAGGTCGCGATCGTCACCGGTGGTGGTTCGGGACTCGGTGAAGCGATTGCCAGGCGCCTCGCGCAGTTCGGCAGCAAGGTTGTGGTGGCCGACATCAACCTCGAGGGCGCGCAGCGGGTGGTACAGGACATCACGAGCGCTGGTGGAGTGGCCAGTGCGTTCAAGCAGGACACGGCAAAGGCCGAGGACAGCGAGCGTGTGGTGGCATTTGCCGAGTCTACCTATGGCGCACTGCATTATGCGGTGAACAACGCGGGTATCGGCGGCGCGCAGGCGCCCACGGGCGACGTGGATGTCGCCGACTGGCAGCGGGTCATCGACATCAATCTGAACGGCGTGCTCTACGGCATGCGCTATCAGATCCCGGCCATGCTGCGCGCCGGTGCGAAGCAGAGTGCCATCGTAAACATGGCGTCCATTCACGGGTCGGTGGCGGCCCTTGGGAACAGCGCGTACACCGCCGCCAAACACGCCGTGGTGGGCCTCACACGAAACGCCGCAGCGGAGTACGGCCCGCAGGGCCTGCGCATCAACAGCGTGGGGCCGGGCTATATCGAAACACCGCTGCTTTCGAGTCTGCCCGACGAATACCGCAAGGTGCTGATCTCGCGTCATCCGATCGGTCGTCTGGGCAAGGCCGAGGAGGTGGCACCGCTGGTGACCTTCCTGCTGTCCGACGAGGCCTCGTTCATGACGGGCGGCTACTACCTCGTCGACGGTGGGTACACGGTGGTGTGAGTGGGAGCGGAAGACGCGGGAGCACCTGGGCTTCCGCGTCGTTGCTGTGGAACCTTGGTATTGACTAATAGTATTAAACCATAGTATGCTTCCGTGTCCCCACAACGGCCAATGAAACCCAACTGGTTCTACATCCTCCTTTCGCTGGCCTCCGGCCCGCGCCACGGCAGCGCCATCCAGGACGAGGCCCGCACACTCAGTGACGGCGCCGTCCGGCTCTGGCCCGCCACCCTGTACGGCTCCCTCGAGGAACTCGTCCGTCAGGGCTGGATTGAAGAGCTGCCCGAGCAGGACCGACCCGCTGGCGGCCTCGGTCGCGAACGCTACTATCGACTGACCGCGGTTGGCCGGCAGTCGCTCGAGGCCGAGTGCGCACGCCTGGAGCAGTTGGCCCGCACCGCACGGGCCAGGCTGGCTGGCATGGAGGCGATGGCATGAGCGCGCCCACTTCAGGCCACTTCGTGCACCGCCTGTGGTGCGCGGCCTACCGCATGCTGCTGGTGTTGCTGCCACGCGAGCTGCGCGAGCGCCACGGTGACGCCATGCTCGACCTGTTTGCGCGCGAGCTCTCACGCCGCGAAAGGCAGGGTCTGTTCGCCCCCACCGCTGCGGCGATCGCGGGGCTCGGTGATCTGCTCGGCCGCGGACTGCATGAGCGCATCGCCGACGAAAGGCGGGGCTTTGGGCCGGCAGAGCGCGTGGTGCTCAAAAACTTGGTGGTGCGGTTCGCACTCGCGTTCTTTGTGCTGACTGATATCATGCTGGCGCTGTCCATGCGACGCCAGTCCAGCAGCATCCAGAGTGAGCAGTGGCTCAGCGTGCTATGGTACTCGGTGCCATTCATTGCCGCGGTCACGATACCCATGGCGCTGTTCGTTGCCGTGCTTGCGGCGTTGAACGGCCAGGGCACCGACGCCACGCCGCCTCAGCGCATGTTGGACAGCAAGCGGCCACTGCGCATGTTGCCGCTGGCCCTGCTGGGTGTTGTGGTCAGCGTGATTGCCTACGGACTGAACACACAGGTGCTGCCGAAGGCCAACACCGAGCTGCAGTGGCTGCAGAATGGCAAGCGAGACGGCTTCCGGGGGGACCGCAGCCTCGCCCCACATGAGTTGCAGGACCGCTGGCGTGAGCTTGAGGTACAGCTTGCCGCTGATCGTACACAAATCGCGAAACGCAGCACCCTCGAGACCATCAACAGTGCCAAGGTTGAATACCACAAGAAGTACGCGATCTCGGCGGCCTGCCTGTTTCTCACGCTCTTTGCCGTTGCGCTGACACGGCGCATGCGGCGCATTCCTATAACCTGGCAAGTGCCACTCAGCGTCGTGGTGTTTGCGGGCTACTACCTGCTGCTCATCGTTGGAGAAACGCTCGGGGACAGCGGCGCACTTGCGCCATCGCTGTCCATGTGGAGCGCGAATCTCACGCTGCTGCTGTTGACGGTGGGACTGAGTGTTCGCTCGGGTCAGTCAGTCACCACGGGAGTCAGCCGCTTTGTTCAATCCGAACCACCGCGTTAAGCCGATGTTTCGCCATCCCCCTCACACAGGAATCACATGGCGAAACGACTGCTGGTTCTCGGGCTGTTGGTGGCAGGAGTCACAGATCACGCGCTGGCGCAGAACGGCGGACAGCGCGCCGTGGTCGGCATCCGGTCCGGACTGATTGCCGGCAGCATGTCCCTCTCGAAACTTGATCCGGCATTCGCCGATCTCGACTACGACGGGCCGAAGGGACCGCACATGTCGGGCTTCTTCTTCCTCTACCAGGTGCGGCCCCACCTGCGCCTGGGAGTGGAAACGCTGGTTGCCAAC
Organism: Gemmatimonadaceae bacterium; assembly: GCA_016741895.1. Taxonomy (GTDB): domain Bacteria; phylum Gemmatimonadota; class Gemmatimonadetes; order Gemmatimonadales; family Gemmatimonadaceae; genus Gemmatimonas. The sequence goes on from JACVCT010000050.1 coordinate 17,903, forward strand.
TCGGACGAAACCGCCGGCACCACGATGAGCTATCAGGCCGCCGGGCCAGTGGCTGAACTCACCGTTGGCACCACGTGGTTCGCCTCACTGGGTGTGCATGCGGGTGGTGTGGTCGTGAACGCCATGACCCGTGACGATGTCGGCGCGACCACGGATGCCAACACCGGCGCCACGCGCGGCACCTTTCTCAAGGCCAACGGCGGCTTTGTTGCTCCCTACATCGACGTGGGCTATCGCTATCGGCGAGCCGAACTGGGGCTGTATGCCAAACACGCCAGTCTGCGCGGAGGCAGCAATCGCGGCGGTATCGCACCCTTCAGCGCGACATTCCTTGGACTGCGACTCGGCTTGCGTCTGTAATCCAGGATGACGGTGCGCCGTAGGTGTGCTCCGGTTTCCGAGTCCTGGTCTTGCCACGGTGGTTAGCGGCTTGCTCTGGTTGCCTGCGGTGTCCGCACCTCCGGAAGTTGTACCGGGAGTGATAGAGGGGGCGACCACGACGCCGCACTGGAGAGTCGCGTGATCTCGCGCGGGCCGTGGCCACTCCCCTCTGCTCTATTGGGCAATGCAAAACGCCCCACCTGCCGAGTGCGGCAGGTGGGGCGTTCGTTGCGAGAGGTGCTCTCGCCAAACGATCGACCGATGCTAGCGGCGATCCTCCAGAACTGAAGGAGCCGCGCACACACGCTGCGCACGCAAGTCAGAACCCGGAACAGTGCGCAGCGCAGGACACACGCCACGCACCGTCCGTCGCACGAGTCGTGCGGCGGACACGCGGGTGCGATTCGATGGAATCATCGCAGGGCCGGAGGCGGCATGGCGCAGAGAAAACTTCATGCGTGAAGTATCGCGCTTTGCGCGCACAAACGCCAGCCGTCGTGGCGGCTGGAACCCGGGGAGTGTCAGAAAGTTTGTGTATGAGCTCCCGTCAGACCGCCATCGGAAAGCGGTCACCAAACAGCAATTGCAGATGGGGAATGGCGCGCTGCCACTCTTTGGCGGGGCGCTGTTTCCATTTCTT
>JACVCT010000381.1 GCA_016741895.1 Gemmatimonadaceae bacterium
CCTTCGAACGTTTTTGGAGTGTCGCGGGGTTCCGGCAAGTTCTCCGTGTGGGGGGTGCGCCGACGGCGGCTACCGGGGAGAGGAGCCAGTGGCTTGCACCGAGCAGTTCAAGGCCCGTACCCCCTGGCTTAGGTGGCCCAGGACGGGGTCGCCGGTGCGGGGATTGCCGAAACCGCCGACGTCTATGCGCTGGGCATGGTGCTCGTTCGCTTGTTGTCGGGTGGGGCTGCCCTCGACGTGCGTGACGCGTTTGGTGAGGAGTTGACACGACGCATCACCATGGAGCCCGCGACGGCTCCAAGCGTGCTGGTACGAGGCCTCGCGCAAGCCGACGGTCTCGCCATCGCCAAGGCACGCGGCTTTGCCTCGGCGGATCGCTTGGCGCAGGCACTGGAGGGAGAGCTCGATGCCATCGCCTTGATGGCTCTGCGCAAGGAACCGGCGCGACGCTACCCGAGTGTCGATGCGCTCTCTGACGATGTACGACGCCACCTGCGACGCGACCGGGTGCTCGCGCGTCCCGACAGCCTGATGTATCGTCTGTCCGCCACCGCGCGTCGCCGCCCCGGGCTGGCCAGTGGGCTCGCGGTGGCGGTCGCGGCCTGCGGTCTGGTGCTCATCACACAGGGGCAGCAATACGCGGCAGCGCGACGTGAGACGGAGCGCACGGAGCGTGTCGCGCGCTTCATGGCGGGGCTGGTGGCTGGCCCTGACTTGGCGGCCGGAGATCCGCTCCTCGCCGTCGGCCCTCGCGGGACGGTGTCACAGCTCTTGGATGAAGCCATAGTCCGCGTTCCGGTGGAATTCGCGCGCGACCCGCGAAGCCGTGCACATCTGTACACGGCCATCGGCACCAACCTCGTCGCCCAGGAGCGTTTTGATGCCGCTGCCCATTTGCTGGACTCCGCCGTCATCCTCAGTCGCGCGTCGTACGGAGAGGACGCAGAGCCGGTGGCCCGCGCGGAGCTCGAGCTGGCGCGCGTGCGATTCTTCCAACGGGGCCCGGCGGCGGCCCGAATGTTGCTGCTCAATGCGCAGCGCAGCGTGCTGCGTCACGGCGGTACGCCGGCGTTGCGCGAAGGCAGTGCCTTGCTCGAAGCGCGTATCCGACGCGCCGAAGGTGATGTGCGCGGCGCCGACTCCCTGGCACGTCGCGTACTCGAGGGCCTGAATGTGCCCGGCTCACCAACCGTCCTGCCATCCGGCATGTCCCGTGTTCGCGCCTTGCTGCTGCTGGCCATTACGGAAGCATGGCTGGAGCGCGACCCACGAGCCTATGTGCGGCGGTGCCGACACGCCGGCGCCTTGGCAGATTCGCTTGGCGCACGACGTTCAAGCGAATCACTCGAAGCCGCGCTCTGCCAGGCCACGGGTTTGCTGACGCTTGGTCGTCTCGATGCGGCGGATTCACTGCTTCGCGATACACAACTCTGGTATGAAGCAGCGTATGGCGCGCAGACCACGGGAATGGCCGCGCTGCGCGTACATCAGGCCAGTGTCGCGGTGGCGCGAGGCAACGTGCTGCTTCAGCGTCAGCTGGTTCAACAAGCACAGGACATTCTCGACTCGGTTGAAACCGTCGCAGCGGAACAGGCGGTCGCCGTCGCCAGCACACTCGTCGAGCTGCAACGCGCTGAAGGCAACGTGGAACGCGCGCAGCACCTCGCATTGTGGGCCCGCGCTCACGCAGTCGCGCAACAGGTCCCGGTTGCCATCATCGTGGCTGAACTCACCGTGGCCAAAGTGGCCATGGCGCGCGGCGACCTCGACCTGGCGTCGTCGGCCATGGCGCGCGGACTGGCAGCGTTCCCCTCGACGGGCGACCTCGATTCGATGCGCCCCGCCTTGCTTCGCACAGCCGTCGCCATCAGCGAAGCGCAAGGCAGTCGCCTGCGAGCCGACAGCCTGCGCGCCATGCTGCCTGCCCCGTCGAATCCGGCGCCTGACTGCACGCCAGGTGGACGCTGGTCTGGTTGCCCGGACCGATGATCTGTTGCTGGTACGCCGGTACTAGGGACGGCGTATCTCCACCGCCTGCCGAATGAACGCCGCCACCGGCGGCCAGAACCGTGTGCCCGGGGCAATCACACCGAAGTGTCCACCCTCCGGTGCGTCGAGCAGCGTGACCCGGTCGCCGGCACGCTGCGCCGCCGCCTGGTAGGCCTTGGCTTCGTCGGCGGTGAGCACCGTGGCACTCACGAGATACTGCGCCGCACCAAACGGCAGACGTGCGAGCGGTGAGCCCTCCGCATAGCGTGAAGAGACTTCGCTCGGCGTTCCTCCCATGAACGGCGCGATTACCGGCCTGCCGCAGATCTCTGCGTCACGACCGACCAGACCAGCCAAATCGCCGGGTCCGTCAATGGCCACTGCCGCACGCACCCGCAACGGATTGGCGCCCCGCACCACACTGCCAACCGGCAGCGTGTGTCGTGCCGCCGCCCACAGCGCGAGATGGGCGCCGGCCGAGTGCCCGATGACCACCACGTGGCTGGTGTCGATGGGATAGCGCGTGGCCAGCGTGCGCGCATGATCCACCGCTGACGCAATATCGAGGTAACTGTTGGGCCAACCGCCACCGGGGTCACCGGCCTGACGGTACTCCACATTCCACGTTGCCATGCCCTCATCGGCCAGCGCACTGGCCA
>JACVCT010000382.1 GCA_016741895.1 Gemmatimonadaceae bacterium
CTTCCGGCCCAACGCCGGTCGTGCGCCGACGGCCGATACCGCAACCAGTGCCGCCACGCATGCGCACTGACTGGCGACGCCTGCTGGTTGTGGCCCTGCTGCTGGGCGTCACGGCCGGCGCTGGGCACGCACAAGGCGACACGATTGTCGTCTCGGCCACCGGAGAGCCCGGCGCGGTCAGGCGTCTGGCCGAGGCCGTGGCGCGGGTGCCGCGCCACGGCGTGGTGCGCGTGCGCGCCGGCGTCTACAGGGAGCCCACGGTCATCGTGCGTCAGCCGCTCACGCTCGTGGGAGACAGCGGCGCGGTGCTCGATGGTGAAGGACAGCGCGAGTTGCTGGTGGTGGGCGCCGACTCCGTGACCGTGCGGGGCCTCACCTTCCGCAACACCGGCACCAGTCAGGCCACGGACCGGGCGGCGCTCCGCATTGTGGAGTCCGCGGGATGCCTGATCGAGTACAACCGCTTCGACAATACGCTGTTCGGCATCTACCTGCAGCGCGCCTCGGCCTGTCTCGTGCGGCGCAATGTGCTGCAGGGCATGAGCGGGTCGCAGACGGTTACCGGCAATGGCCTGCACAGCTGGTCGAGCCGCGATGTGGTCTTCGAGGACAACATCATCGACGGTCACCGGGACGGCATCTATTTCGAGTTCACCGTGGGCGGCGTGGCGCGGCGCAACATCAGCCGACACAGCCGGCGCTACGGACTGCACTTCATGTTCTCCGACAGCTGTCGCTACGAGAACAACACCTTCCTGGCCAACGAGTCGGGCGTGGCGGTGATGTACGCCAAGTACGTCAGCATGATCGGCAATCGCTTCGAACGCAATCGCGGCAGCGCGGCCTATGGCGTGCTGCTCAAGGAAATCAGCGACAGCGAACTGCGCGGCAACACGTTCGTGGAGAACTCCATCGGCCTCCATCTCGAGGGGGCCAATCGCAATCAGATCGCGGACAACGACTTTCTCCGCAACGGCTGGGGCGTGCGCATCATGGCCGACGCGCAGGAGAACGTGCTGCGCGGCAACCTGTTTGCCGGCAATGTCTTCGACGTGGGCACCAACAGCCGGCTCAACTACAGCACCTTCACCGGAAACTGGTGGGACCGCTATCGCGGCTTCGATCTCGATCGCGACGGGCGCGGCGACGTGGCGCACCGCCCCGTGCGCCTGTTTGCCCTGCTGGTCGAGCAGTCACCCGCCGCGCTGGTTCTGGTGCGCAGTCTGCTCGTGGATGTGCTTGATGTGGCGGAGCGGGTGGTCCCCACCCTGACGCCGGAAACCCTGCGCGACGAAGCCCCGCTGATGCGGGCACCGAGGACGCTGCGATGATCGGACGCGACATTGAAGATGCCGTTGACGTGGCCACGGAGGCCATCGTGAGTGTGCGTGGTGTGGTCAAGCGATACGGCACGCGCGAGGTCCTCTCCCAGGTCGATCTCGACCTGCCGCGTGGCAGCGTGACCGCCATCATCGGTCCCAACGGCGCCGGCAAGACCACACTCAACAAGGCCGTGCTGGGTCTGGTGCGCATCGATGCCGGCGAAATCCGCTTCGATGGACGCGACACGCGCGGTGACATCGTGCATCGCGCGCGGATCGGCTACATGCCGCAGACGCCGCGCTATCCCGACGCCTTCAACGCCGGTGATGTGCTCACCCTGCTGCGGGAACTGCGCGGCCCTTCCGCTCGAATAGACGACGAGCTCATCGCGGCGCTCGAACTTTCACCGCTGCTGGGCATCCCGGCCCGGGCGCTGTCCGGCGGGCAACGGCAGCGCCTCAACGCAGTCGCGGCGTTTCTCTTCACGCCGGACCTGCTGCTGCTCGACGAACCCACGGCCGCGCTCGATCCGGTGGCCAGCGGCGTGCTCAAGGACAAGATCCGCGCCGTACGGGAAGAGGGACGTGCCGTGGTCATCACCTCGCACATCCTCAGCGAATTGCAGGAACTGGCCGATCGTGTGGTCTTCCTGCATGAAGGACGCGTACATTTCGCGGGCACGCTGCACGCCCTCCTCGATCGCACCGGAGCCGCCTCCCTCGAACGGGCCATTGCCCAACTCATGCAGCACTCGCGCCGTCCGGCGCGCGCGGCGGAGGTCGCGGTCGCATGAGCGCCGGTATTGCGGCTTCGCCTTCCGCCCCACACTCCGCCATGGCCTCACGCACCCCGGCCCACGCGCAGCCTGCACGCGCCAGCGCATCGTCTGCCCTCCCGGGACAGGATGCTGCGCCCTCCGTCGTGGGCACGGTGCTGCGTCATGAGTGGCGCAGTGTGTTGCGCAATCGCGGCGTGCTGGTCTTTGGCCTCGGCACACTGGTGCTCACCGAGATTGTGCTGCGCCTCACCGGGTCGGCGCCACGCGCCCTCAGTTCGCTGCTCAATCTGGTGCTGCTGGTCGTTCCCCTCGTGACCACCATGGCCGGCATCATCAGCTGGCATGCGTCACGCGAGTTCAACGAACTGTTGCTCACGCAGCCCGTGCGCCGACGCGCGCTGTTCGTGGCGCTCTACCTCGCCCTCGTGCTGCCGCTGGCCGTGGTGTTCGCCCTGGGCCTGCTGCTCCCCATGGCCTGGCACCGCGTCATCGGTCCTGAGACCTCCGGCCTCCTCCTGGCAACCGTGGGCAGTGGCGTGGC
>JACVCT010000051.1 GCA_016741895.1 Gemmatimonadaceae bacterium
ATGCTTCAGTGCGGGGTTGCGCACGTCGTGCACCACGACGCGGCGCCAGTCGCTGAAGCCGGTCGGGTTCTTGAGGTCGTTGCGGAAGGCGTTGCGGAACGCCGGATCGGCGTAGACCTTCTTCTGGGCGTCCTTGTCTGTGTCGGCGAACACGCGCTTCCACGACGGGAAGGCAGCGAAGGCGAACGGATTTTCCATCGTGCATTCGCGCGTCAATGGCAGCGGCGAGGTCTGCGGCCGCGCGCCCTTGGCGATCTGCGGGGCGGCGAGCCGTAACGTGTTGCGCACCGCCTCTGGAATGTCGTCGCGATCGAACAGGGCGATGAAGGTCACCGGCCGCCCGCTCTCCTCCAGCAGGAAGTCGAGCAGTTCGCACTGGTCCTGCTCCAGCACGCCGACTTGGCGCGTCAGCGCGATCTCGATGGCGCCCTTGCCGCGCTTCTTGAGTTGGTTGGCGTAGGCCTTCATCTCCTCACGGCTGGCGTTGCGGCAGGCGAGCGGCTTGCCCTCGAAGCCCATATGCTGGTTGAGCGTCGTCGAAGAGAAGCCCAGCGCGCCGACATCGACCGCTTCACCGATCAAGTTGGCGATCCTCGCCGTCTCTTCCGGCGTCGCCGCGCGCTCCATCGAGGCCTCGCCCATCACGTAGTGGCGGAACGGTGTGAGCGGCGCGATGAAGGCGAGGTTGAGCGAGGGTTTGCGGGCGGCGGCGGCGTCCATGAATTCGGGAAAGGTTTCCCAGTCCCAGGTGATGCCTTTGTTCAGTACGTCGAAGGGAATGCCCTCGACGTTCACGAGGTCCTTCATGGCGATCTCGCGCGTCTCGGGCTTGCAGGGCGCGATGCCGACGCCGCAATTGCCCATCACCACCGAGGTGACGCCGTGCCAGGAGGAGGGCGTCACCGCGCCGTCCCAGCATATCTGCGCGTCGTAGTGGGTATGCGGATCGACGAAGCCCGGCGCCACGACCAGCCCGTGTGCGTCGATGGAGCGCTTCGCGCCTTCGGTCACCTTGCCTATCTCGGCGACCCTGCCATCCGAGATCGCGACGTCCGCCTGGTAGCGCGCTCGGCCGGTGCCGTCGACGACGGTGCCGTTCCTGATCACGAGGTCATGGCTCATCGGTTCCTCCTGGAAACTTCGAGCCAAGCTAGCAGCCTTTACGGACGCGAGGCACCCCTCAGCGCTTGAGGCTGAATGTGTTGCCTTGTCCGAATGTGAAGCTCACCGTGTTGCCCTGCACCGTGCCGCCGGCATTGGGGTGTGCGTCGGCGAGCACCGGTTGACCGATGGCGTACGAGGGCGGGGTGTCACTGGCCGTCGGCAGCGTGTTCCACACCAGCACGCGATGGTGCCAGGCGTCGGCTACGAAGAGACGACCGTCATGCACCAGTACCCCGGTGGGCAGGTGCAATCCGTTCTCGCATCCGCGCCCGCCGGCCGCCGGCCCCTCACTGGTGAAGTCCGGCTGGCCGAGCACGACATCGGCGTCGGCGCCGTCCGTCTCCGGCCAGCGATGCCAGATGAGCACCCGGTGATTGCCGGAGTCGGCCACCACCACGCACTGGTCATCGAACCATACGCCGCGTGGCGCATAGAGCTGACCGGCCGTAGGCTGCGCCGACGGCAACGCCAGGCCAAAGGGCGACGCGGCGCCCAGTCGCCGCAGCGGACGGGCGCCGCAGGCGACATCCTTCGCTGCAGGCGATGGCGGGGATGAGAGCCCAACGGTCATTGCGCGGGACGCAGTTGAATGCGGCCATTCGTCACGCGGGCCGGAACACCTTCGAGCTGTGCCTGGGGGGCCGTCAGACACTCGCCCGAGGCACAATCATAGCGGAAGCCATGCCAGGGGCAGGTGATGGTCCGTGCCTCGACGTCCACCATGCCGCCGTCGATGGGAAGCCCCATGTGTGCGCAGGCATTCCACCAGGCGCTGATGCTGTCGCCGAACCGCAGGATGACGATGCTGCGGCCATCGCTCACCTCGAAGCGGAACGGCCTGGCGTCCTGTACGTCGTCCAGAGCGGGGCCGTCCACCCAGCCATCGCCGCGCGGGGCACGCGAGAGTGAGACGAGGGCCGGCGTGCTGTCCGGTTCGTTCGGCACCACTTCGATGCGCGTGATCTCGGGCACCTGCTCCTTGAGCGCTTCCTCGATCCCGTTGCGCAGCGTGACCGACGACATGCTGCAGCCGTTGCAGGCACCGGCGAGCCGCACGTACACCGTATCGGCAGTGACGTCCACCAGCGTCACGTCGCCCCCGTGCGACTGCGTATACGGGCGCAGGTTCTCCACCACCCGGGCCACGCGAGTGCGGACATCGGCCTTCACGATACCGTGAAGGGCCAGCAGCGCGTACACACCCGGATCGTCGACGAGTGCGAACAGCAGCTCCTTGCCGTGCGGATCCTGCTTGAGCGTGCGCACGATGGTGGAGAGCCCGGCCTTGTGAAACGCCTCCAGCGCATCCTTGAGTGCCAGCGCCCGTGTGCGCTGATCGATGGGCATGCCGCGCACGTCGTCGAGTGTGCGCTGCACATTGGCGGCCAGTGTCTCGAGCGATGGCGACGCGGCGGTGTCGGAAACGGGGGCGGTGGCAGTCATACGGAACTCAGTCGGTGACCTGGAAGGCGAGACGCTGCTCCAGCGCCTCTTCGGTCTTGGCCACGAGGATGGCCGCGAAGATATGCCGAGCCAGCAGCTGGACGGCGTCACCCGCCGTGCGGGCGTCTGCCATGCGTGCCAGGGCCGCCTGAGGCACGGGGCGCCGTGACAAGGCCTGCACGATGAACGCCGCCCCGGCCGGATTGTCGAGCAGGAAGTCCGTGAACAGCGCCGTCACGAACTCGTCCACCCAGATGCCCTCGGCGTTGGGGTCGAGGCGCAGTCGCGTGAGCGCCGGGACCGGGCCGCCGCAGCGCTGTTCGACCCGTTCGACAAAACGCTCCACAGCGGTGTTGAAGAAAAAGTCGAACTGCTGACGCACGTGCAGTTCCATCAGGCGCTCTCCGCCGTCGCGAGTTGGACGTTGATGGCTTCGAGTTGGTCGAGCAGCCGCTGCGCGGCGTCGGGTTCTCCATGCCAGTGCAGCAATTTGTGCGCCTCGGTCAGCTTCTCCACGGCCGGCGTGAAGATGCCCAGGTGGGCCAGCGCATTGCCCTGGTTGGCCAGAATGCGGGCATATCCCACGGGATCCATGGCCCGCGGCCTCACGGTGAGCAGTTCTTCGTAGGCCTCCACGGCCTGCATGAGATTCTCCTGCTGATGACCGGACGGCATGTACTGCATGGCGTTGGCCATGTTCAGCATGGTGCTCGACCACTCATCGGGATGCGCCTCACGATCGTACACCGTGAGCGCTTCACGGAAGGCCTGAACGGCCACCGCCAGACGCAGCTTGTTCCCGGCTTCGGACATGGGCATGGAGACGTAGGCGATGCCGAGGTTGGCCTGAATGCGCGCCCACATGAGTGGGTGGGAGTCACGATCGATGCCGGCGCGCAGGGCCTCCTGATAGAGCTGCACGGCTTCTACCAGACGATGCCGACGCGACTCCGAGTCCTGATGCACGACCAGTGCTCGGCCGCACAGCAGTTCGGCGCGCAGCCCGGGCAGTGGCGAATCGCCAGCCAGATGCAACGCCTCCTGCCAGAGGGCTTCGGCCGTATCCGCCGCTTCCTCGAGCCCCGCACGTTGAGCCAGCAGCTGCGCCGCCAGGATTGGCGAGACCACGCGTGCCGCGGCAACGCCCTGTTCGAGCACGGTCAGGGCCTCGGCCACGGCATGGTTCTCCAGATGCCAGGCCGCCTGCACCGCCAGCGCCTGTGCGACGAGTTCCGCGTCGAGCGCGCGGTGCATTTCCTCGACCGGAGGCAACCCGGACACCGCACCCTGCACGTACGCGGCGCAGCAGGCCATGACGCGTACGGTCGGTGCCGACGCGCCGAGGGCGGCGGCCAGATCTCCGGCATCACCGGCGAGCACGAAACGATTGTAGGCCACCAGGGCCGTACCGTGCGTCGATTCATCGGCGGACAGCAATGCCATGGCCTCGTCGCGCGCTCCCGCCAGTGACGCCGCAAAGAAGCGCCAGGCGTTTGGCCAGACTTCGGGGACGCTGCCGCGCATCAGCGCCTCCTGGGCCTGCCTGGCCGTTTCTCTGTCCGTGTCGGAGCGGACGTCGGGTTCCGGCAGCAGCAGCAGCCCGGCCGGGAACGGGAAGATGCCGATGGGTTGCGGACGAACGAGCATGGGAACGGGAAGCAAGGGAGTCATGGGGCGGCCCCTGTGACCTCGGCCGCGACACCGGGCGTCGTATGCAGGGCGACACGAAGGGCGCCCTGGCGGTCGTCCCAGAACGCGGGGCACATGCCGGGCGCATAGCGATCATGCAGAGCTTCGCGCACCAGCACCGAGCGGTCACCGGCTGGATTGCGCTGCTTGAGCAACAGGCCGCCGCCACCCGCGCCACGGGTCGGGAGCAGCCACAACTCCTCACCCCGCAGCATGGCCAGCAACGTGTCGTTCGGGAAATACGCCTGGGCGAGATCGGCGCCCAGTACGAGGTATCCCGCCTCGGTGATCTCGATGTCCATCAGGCCACCGTGTGGGACGCCGGCACCGGCGTATCGGACGCCGGTGCCGACATCGGCAGATCCTGCGTCCATGCAACGTCCGCGAGGATGCGCTGGATCACCGTTTCCATCGCCGCATCCACCCGGGGCGAGAGCGGCGCACCGGCCGCGAACTGCTGGGCTTCGATGAGCCACACATCGATGCGTGGGGGATAGTCGTCCTTGAGAATCCAGCGGGCGAATGCCAGCGCGTGGTCCCACCGAAATGCGTGCAGGTTGATGCCAGCCAGCGGTGGGGTTTCCGCGTCCACGCCATCGAGGCGAAAGATGGCGCCGGGCTCGGAGCCGCTGCTGCAGGCGTCCACGATGATGACGTGCGGCACGCCGCGCATCTGGAAGGCCACATCCATACCGCCCGTTCCGCCATCGGCACAACGCACGCCGTGCGGCACCCCTCTTTCCCAGAGGTGCCGCACGAGTACCGGACCGACCGCATCGTCGCCGCGCAGCAGATTGCCGCAGCCGACGATGAGCGCCTGAACCGCTGAATTCATCCCATCTCGCCGATGCGGAACCGGGAGAGCTCCTTCCCGGTCTTTTCGTCGTACGCATGCACCGTGCACACCAGGCACGAGTCGTACGAGCGGGCCACATGGCCCATTTCGATCGGATCGTTGGGGTTCTGGATCTCGGCACCGATGAACGCCTGCTCCATGGGGCCGTGACGACCCAGACGGTCGCGCGGGCCGATGTTCCAGGCGGTGGGCGTGATGACCTGATAGTTCTCGATCTTGCCGTCGCTCAGCACGATCCAGTCGGACAGCGAACCGCGCGCCGCTTCGGTGGAGCCGAAGCCCCGGCCCGTCGCGTGCTCCACGGGCTTGGTATAGAACCGGTCATGCAGGTCGATTTCGTCGAGCCACTTGCGCACCAGGCCAGCATACTTGGGCGCTTCGTGCATGCGGGCCATGACGCGCACGAGGATGCTGGGACCCACCGTATTGATGGCGTCGAGAATGAAGGGGTCGTATTCCTGATACGAGGCAGCGCCCTCGCGTCCCGCCATCACCTGCCGCGCCAGCGGGCCGACTTCGAGCGGAATGGCGCCCTTGCCCGGCACGTCGTAGCGCGGCGACTTGGACCAGGAATACTTGCCCTGCTTGTGGCCCTCGAGCGGATCAATGGGATCCGTCTCGCCCTGCCATGGATGCAGCGATTTGTCGCCCTTGTAGAACGAGTGTGCGGTGTCTTCGCGAACGTTCAGATGATCGAAGTCATGGAAGGCGCTCCCGTCGTAGATGCCGGCCCGCGACACGAGGGCGTCATTGCGGCCGTCGACCGTGGGGTGCTCGTATTTCGACGGATCGAAGAATGTCCCGGTGGCGAGGAATGCGCCCACGCCCTGGCCATACTTGTCGAGACCGGCCCGCTGAGCGAACCGGATGAACAACCCGCAGTCGGAGTTGCGCTGCGACTCGTTCTCCTCGGCCCACGCCAGCATGTCGTTCCAGCTCTTGATTTCCATCCAGCGCTCGACGGAGCAGCCGAGCCACTGCTTCTCGAGCCAGTCGCGCTTCCAGGCATCGAGAATGGCGATGGAGCGCGTGACGTCGCTGAGCGACGGGGCGCACATCACGCCGCCAGGAATCATGAAACTCGAGTGCGGCCACTGTCCCCCGAACATGGCATAGATCTCGACCGGCTTGGCGGACAACGTGACGCCTGGCTCGAAGCTGGTGCCCACGAAGGCGGCAAACCGGCGCACCACCTCGTCGTATTCCGGGAGATGCTTGTACTTGGGATTGCAGAGGTCGACCGCAAACAACGCATAGAACCAGCGCGGAATGGAGAGCAGGGTTTCGCACGCCTGCGCGATGTTGCGAATGAGGGTCGCGTTGCGCGGGACGTGCGTCTTCCACGCCGTGTCGAGCGCGTAGGCCGCCTTGTACAGATGGGAGCCACCGCAGATGCCGCAGATGCGCGGGGTGACGATGAGACCGGCCTGCGGATCCTTGCCGCGCAGGATGATCTCGAACCCGCGGAACATGCTCGCCTCGGTCCACGCGTCGGTCACGACGCCGTCGCGGATCGTCACGCGCAGATCGAGGTCGCCCTCCACGCGCCCGAGCGGGCTGATGCGCAGGTCGGAGGGCATGGGCTGAGTCGCCGTTGCCATGGCTATGCTGAGAAAGAGAGGGTGAGAGAGAGCGTGCCGTCAGGCCACGTCAGAAACATCAGACGACGAACATGTCTTCCTTGGTCCACTTGGGCGCCGCAATACGCGCCGCGGCGGCGTGGGCCATGTACGAAACGTGATCGGTGCCGGTGGGCACTTCCTTGGGAATGGTGCCGCTCACCTTCTGCGTCTTGAACACCGTGCCCGGCTTGAGATCATGGAACGGCCACTCGGGCTCGGTGCAACCGGTGCAGGGCATGCCGGCGCGGGTCTTCGACGACTGCCGGTTCCACAGGATGCGATTGCATGGCGAGTGCGTCATCGGACCGCGGCAGCCGAGCTCGTAGAAGAGACAGCCCTGCCGCGTGCCCTGACCGAACTCCATCGTGCTCTGCTTGTATTCGAAGTACTGCACACGCGTGCAGCCGGTCTGCGTGAACGTCTTGAAGAACGTCTGCGGACGCTGGAGGTCGTCGAGGGCGATGTCGCCGGCACGACCCGAGGCGATGGCCACCAGGATCTGCGTCACCCAGTCGGGGTGCGCCGGGCAGCCGGGGATGTTCACCACCGGCAGCCCCCACTTGGACTTGAAGTCGGAGCCCAGAAATCCGCCGTGATTCCGCTTCATGTACTGCAGTCCGATGTTGTCCACCGGATTGGGATCCACGGCCGGAATGCCGCCCCAGCACGCGCAGTCGCCCAGCGCGACGACCGCGCCGGCGTGCGCCGCGAGTTCCTTGACCCAGTCCTTCATGGGCCGGTCGGCGAACATGTTGAAACGGCCGGTGTTGTTGGGCCCGAGAATGACCGTGCCCTCGAAGACGAACAGATCGAGCTGCCGACGTCCGGCGGCGAGGTCGTCCAGCATCTGCCGGACGGGCGCGCCCATTTCGACACCAAGCGAAGGGTGCCAGAGGATGTCGATACCGAAGTCCGTGACCAGATCGCACGCACTCGGCTCTTCGGCATTCAGGAAGGACATCGTGTTCCCGGAACACGCGCCACCCTGCAGCCACAACACCGTTGCCATGTGGGAAGTCTCCTGGTGGGGAGGGCCGGATGCACCGGCGGGAGGAGGGAGGGGAAGGGGCGTCGGGCGCGGAACGCTCTCTGCGCCGAACCGGATGGCACGATGCGCCTTGGCGGAGCGCGCAACAATAGCAAGAACTAGGTACGCGACGGTACGCGACGGTCTGCGCGAGGCGCCTAGGGTCCGCTCATCGGGCCGCCTTGCGGACTGCCGTGCTGACTGCTCTGCAGCACGATGAGCCCGCGGCCGGCGGCGATGCGCACCAGCTCCACCTGGTTGTGGGCGTCCAGTTTCTGCATGAGGTTGGCGCGATGTCGGGTGGCCGTGTGCGGTGAGATGTTGAGCGTGTCTGCCACGGCCGATGTGGTGAGCCCGTTGGCAATGAGCTGCAGTACCTCGCGCTCCCGGGCCGTCAGCGTCGTGGGGCGGATGCGCGACTCCTGCAGCCGAACCCGGTCAATGGCCGCCGCGAGATAGCGCTGCCCGCGCAGCACCGCGTCGATGGCGTGGAACAGCTCGTCGTCCATCGAGTCCTTGAGCAGGTAGCCGTTGGCACCCGACTGCAGCGCCTGACTCACCAGATGGGCCTCGTCGTGCATGGACAGCACCAGCACCTTGGTCGGCAGTCCGCGGGCCCGCACGCGACGCAGCGTCTCCAGCCCGTCGATACCCGGCATGTTGAGATCGAGCACCACCAGATCGGGACGTTCGCCTTCGATCAGCTCGAGTGCGGTCTCACCGGATGAAGCCTCCCCCACCACGTCGTAGCGTCCATCGAGGCGCAGCAGCACGGCCAGCCCGCGGCGCACCAGGGCGTGGTCATCGACGAGCACCAGACGCGCACGCGCCGTCATCGGCAAGGCAATTGCACGCGGATCCGGGTGCCTTCACCGGCGCCACTGGTCAGTTCCAGGTGCCCGTTGAGTTGATGCACCCGCTCGGCGATGCCACGCAGGCCGAGTCCCTGCGACTGATCCTGGACGTCGAATCCACACCCATCGTCCTGGATGGCCACCGAAAGGAACCCGCTGTGCTGGGTCACCTCGATCTGGACGCGTGTCGCACCGGCGTGTGCGGACACATTGGTGAGGGCCTCCTGCACGATGCGGAATACGGCCGTCTCATGGGCCGGAAAGCGTCGATCGTCGAGCCCGTCCACATCGAGCTGCACCACGAAGCCGCCGCGCTGCTCGGTGTCGTGCACCAGCTGCGCGAGCGCCGTGCCCAGTCCATGCTGATCAAGAGCCGGCGGCCGCAGGCGACGCGCCAACTGACGGAATCGCGCCGTGGCCTGATTGACCTGCATACGCAGTTCGTCGAGCGGGGCCCGTACGGTGGGCGCATCATCGGGCATGACGCGGGCCAGCACCTGCAAGGCCAGCTTGACCCCGACCAGTGCCTGACCGGCCTCGTCATGCAATTCGCGTGCGATGTGCTGGCGCTCTTCCTCGATCCGTTCGGCGTGCTGCGCGAACAGTCGACGGACTTCGGCGTTCTTGGCCGCGAGGGCGCTCACCAGCCGGGAATTTTCGATGGCCATGGCCGTCGTATCGGCCAACGCTTCGAGAAACGCGGCGTCGTTCCATGTGAAGGCCGGTCGGTCGACGCCGCGGTGCAGCTCCAGAAAGCCCACGACCTGATGCGAGGCGTCACGCAGCGGCACACACACGGCATGCTGCACGCCGTCCTGCTCCACGAGATCGCTGTCACGCGCCAGATCATGCGCATAGTCGGCCGTGAGATAGGCAAACTCATGGTCGAGCACACGACCCGGGATGCCCTCCCCGCGTGCCCAGCTGATGGGACGGCGCCGCCAGCGGCCGTTCCGCCAGTAGGCGTCCGACTCCAGCACGGCCTCGCCCGATGGTCGGGTCACCGACAGGCCGCCGCAGCCTCCGTCGGCCTTGAGAAACTGGGCCGCATGCTCGACCATCGCGTGCACCAGCGTCACGGGCTCACGATGCCGGTGCACTGCGCCGGAGAACGCGAGCAATGCCTCCATGCCGTTGGACCATTCGGCCAGGCGTGCCAGCAGCTCCGAGCGATCGAGGGCCACCGACAGTTGGTTCGACACCACCTCCAGCGTCTGCAGTGTCCCGTCGCTGCACGTCACGGTCGCCGGCCCTGCAAGGCAGAGCACCGCCACCGGGTGTCCGGCATGATGCAGGACGGGCAATGCGACCAGACTTTCCCAGCCCAATGCGCCGGGCGTGATACGCGTACCCGTGACCGGTTCGTCGGGAGCGCGGGACACATGCCGCGTGCGCCTGGCGGTCACCACGCGCATGATGGTACGGAGCGCGGGCTGCATGTCGAATCCGCCCTCGGAGCCCGCGGCCGATCCGGCGATGGACACCGCCTGCACATCCCCTTCGTGCACCGTGCCGAGGGCAACGAACGGCAGGGCCATGTGCAGCGCCATGGTACGGCACAGCGTGGCTCGCAGCGTGGCGCCGTCCGGCTCCCGCGCCAGTGCGCCCGATACCGCCGACAGCAATGCCAGTCCATCGGACGCCCGGGCGGACGTGTCGAACACGAGATGAGGGGCCGCCGACACGATGGCGCGGGTGCGGGTCAGACGGGCAGCGCGGCGCGCCAGCGTTCACGGGCGGCGTCGAGCGTGGTGAGCCATTCGTCGAGTCCCTGGCTCGTGCGCGTGGAACAGGTGAGGACCGGCATGCCCGGGCGCACGGAGGCAATGGACGATTCGGCCGCCGCCCGGTCGAACTCGCACGGCACGGCCAGATCGTACTTCGTGATCATGGCCAGATCGGCCGAGTTGAACATGGTCGGGTACTTGAGCGGTTTGTCCTCACCTTCGGTGACCGACAACAGCACCAGACGCAGCGCTTCGCCCAGATCATACGACGCGGGGCACACCAGGTTGCCGACGTTCTCCACGAACAGCACGTCGAGTGCGTGCAGGTCCCAGCCGTCGAGATGCTGCTCGATCATCTCCGCTTCGAGATGACAGCGTCCGTGGGTATTGATCTGCCGCACCGGCGCCCCGCTGCGTGCCAGACGCTGTGCATCGTTGTCCGTGGCCAGATCCCCCACCAGAGCGGCAACCCGCACACCGCGAGCGTGCAGCGCCGTGAGCGTCCACTCCAGAAACGCCGTCTTTCCGGTACCTGGACTCGATACGAGGTTGACCACAAAAAC
This sequence comes from Gemmatimonadaceae bacterium, assembly GCA_016741895.1. Taxonomy (GTDB): domain Bacteria; phylum Gemmatimonadota; class Gemmatimonadetes; order Gemmatimonadales; family Gemmatimonadaceae; genus Gemmatimonas. The sequence goes on from JACVCT010000051.1 coordinate 10,946, forward strand.
GCCGGCGTCGACAAACCGCCGCCGCAATCCCCGCGCCAGCTCGTCGTTCTTGCGAAGAATGCCTGCGCGCACCTCGACGATGCGCGTGGTGGGAGCCGTCGTGGTCACGAAATCGGGTTCGCAGAAGACACGGAGAATGACGAACCGGGTGACGAGGTGATGTCATCGGGCTCGTCCAGTTCGAGGCGGGTGAGATCCAGCTCCCGACCACGCCGGATGTCGGCGCTCGGCGTATCACACACCGGACACCGGAATCGGTTCACGCCGGGCAGGGCATGTTCGGCATCGCACCGGACACAATGGATGGCGATGGGCACGTCGTCGATGATGAGGCGAGAGCCCGCCAGCAGCGTGCCCTCGGTGACAAGATCGTATGAAAACTCGAGGGCGCCGGCCTCCACGCCGCTCAGGCGCCCTACGGCAAGGTACACCGTCCGCACGCGTGTCGCGCCGAGGCGTGTGGCCTCGGCGGTGACCACGTCCACGAGACCCTGCGCGATCGATAGTTCATGCATGCTGCATCATGCTCCATGATCAACGGGCGAGCGACTGTCCATACGCCTTGGACACCTTCAGGCCGAACTGGAGAGCCCGTGCGACATCGGGGTCGCGCAGCGCCTTGAGCAGCGCCAGCACCCCCATGGGCTTTTCGTCTGCCGGGGCGCCGTGCGCCTCGTCGTACGAGGTAGCCGCCGAACGGCCGATGGTGGCCAGGACTTCGACCGTCCGGGGTTCCAGCATGCCGGACTTGACCAGCGTCTGGCCGGCGGCCACCAGCGGGGGCAGCGCGGACAGCACATCCTGGAGCTTCACGAAGTCGTTCTGCGACGCGCGCTTGAGTTCCTCCACATCGTCTGACAGGGCAGTGGCGATGGTGTCGCCGCGGCGCAGGAACCCGTCGATCGCCTCGAGCGTGAACGCGGCCAGTTCGAGCCGGTCCAATACGGCTTTGACCGCGTCGATCGTTCGCTCATCCCCCAGGCGCTCGATCAATCCCGAGTCAATCAGTCGTTGAAAGGCTGGGGTAGCGGATATGTCGGCCAACTGCACGCCGACACGCGCCAACTGCGGAATGCGGCCGATGACGTCGCCGGTGGCGGTTTCGTCGCCGGTGAGTTTTTTCAGATCCGATACGCTCTCCGCCACGCTCTCGGCGACGATATTGGCGCGCGCGAGAAACCCGTCCAGGGCATCGGCCACGAAGGCGATGACTTCCAGGCGGTCGAGCAGGCGGTTGAGTGCATCAACGGTTTTCTCTTCCGACAGGCGGGCCAGCAACTGCTCCTGGGCAGCGCTGGAGGCGGAAGGCAACGCGGTCCCCATGGAGGTCCTCCAGGGATCGGGGTGAGATGCGGCAACTTTACGTGCTGAGCCGTCGCCCGTCATGGCAAGATCATGCTATTTCCACCCTGAACCTCCGTTGACGACGTTCCGGACGTGTCATTCCCTCCCCTCAGCGCACCCGTCGCCGCGTCCTGCGGACGGCGGCGTGTCGTCATTCACCTGCGCGGGATCGTGCAGGGTGTCGGGTTCCGTCCCTATGTGCATCGCCTCGCCGTGGCGGAGTCGCTGGGCGGCACGGTGCGCAACGCCGGTGGGGAGGTGGTGGTGGAGGCCGAAGGCGCCGTGGCGGCCGTGGGGCGCTTTCTGGCGCGTCTCCCTCAGGAACTGCCGGCGGCGGCGCGTATCGATGATTGCCGGGTCGAAGAGACGGCGCCGATCGGCGAAGCGGTATTTTCCATCGCCTCGAGCGTGCCGACGGCATCGGACGACATGCAGGCCGCCGAGCAGACGGCGCTGCCGATCGCTCCCGATCTCGCCACCTGCGCCGATTGCTGGGCGGAATTCCACGACCGGCAGAACCGCCGTTATCGCTATCCGTTCCTGAACTGCACACAGTGCGGCCCGCGCTACACCATCGTGACCGGGGTGCCCTATGATCGGGTGCGCACCACCATGGCCCGCTTCGCGATGTGTGCGGCATGCCAACGGGAGTACGAGGACGCCGGGGACCGGCGTTTCCATGCCGAGCCCACGGCCTGCGCGGCATGCGGTCCGCAGCTCATGTGGCAGGCGGTCATCGAGGGCGTTGCCCGGGAGGCGGCGTCTCACACCGCGGTCCTGGGATCCGCGGCACTGGAATGCGCGTTGGCAGTGCTGCGCGCCGGTGGCATCATTGCCGCCAAGGGACTGGGTGGCTACCACCTGCTCTGCGATGCGCAAGACGAGAGGGCCGTGGCGCGTCTTCGCCGCAACAAGGACCGGCCGCACAAGCCGTTGGCGGTACTGGTCGCTTCGGTCGCCGATGCACGCCGCGTGGTGCAGGTGGATGCGGTGGCTGCCGGCGCCCTGATGTCGCCGGCGCATCCCATCGTGTTGCTCACGCCGCAGGTCGCGTCGGGGCTTGCCGACGGCGTTGCGCCGGGTCTCGATCAGGTGGGAGTGATGCTACCTGCCATGCCGCTGCATGCCTTGCTGGCAGAATGTGGTCCGCTGGTGTGCACCAGCGGCAATCTGTCGGAAGAGCCCATGGCATGGCGTGATGCAGACGCCATGACGCGTCTGGCGCCGCTGGTGGATGGTGTGCTGACGCACGACCGCGAGATCGTATTGCCCTGCGATGACTCGGTGGTGCAGATCGATCACAGCGGCGCGGCGGTGCCGTTGCGTCGTGCGCGGGGCTTTGCGCCGTTGGCCATTCGGGTTGTGCCGGGTTCCCGGCGCGACGGGGCTGATCGCGGTACTGTGCTGGCCGTCGGCGCCGAACTCAAGTCCGCGGCGGCGCTGCTGCAGGCCGGGCGGCTCACCCTGTCGCCGCACCTGGGCGATGTGGCCAGTCCGGAAACACTCGAGGCGCTGTCCTTGGCCGTGAAGCGCCTCGAAACGTCGTTGGGGGCGACGCCCGATGTCGTCGCCTGTGATGCCCATCCCGGCTATCTGTCGTCCCTGTGGGCCGCGGCGCGCGCCGCACGCGACGGTGTGCCGCTGGTTCGTGTGCAGCATCATCACGCGCACCTGGCGTCGCTGCAGGCCGAAGCGGTGGCGCGGGGAGCGCTGGCGCCCGATGTCGAACTCGCCGCATTCACATTCGACGGCACCGGCTACGGCGAGGACGGCACGATCTGGGGCGGAGAATTTCTGCGTGGTGGCGCGGCAGGATTCGAACGCCTGGCTTCGTTGCAGTCATTTCTGCTTCCCGGCGGCGATGTGGCGGTGAAGCATCCATGGCGCATCGTCCTGGGGGTGCTCGATGCGGTTGACCGCATGGATGCTGCGCCCATGGTGCTGTCGCCGCACGTGCCCCTCGAAACGCTCAACCTCGTACGCCAGCAACTCGAGCGACGCGTCGCCTGCACGCGCACGTCGAGCATGGGACGCTGGTTCGATGCCTGTGCCGTGCTGTGCGGCGTGACACCGCACAACACCTATGAAGGACAGGCGGCCATGCAGTTCGAAGCGCTGGCGTCCCGCTGCATGGCAACGGCGCGGGCTCCTCGCTATCGCTTCCGGCTGACCGATGGAGTGCTCGATGGCACACCGGTCATTCACGCACTGCTCGACGATGTGGCGCATCTGCGTTCGCGCGGCGTCGCCCGCGCCACGCCAGCCTTCGCCGAACTCGCGTGGGGCGTGCACGCCGCCGTGGCTGATGCCATGTACATGGTGGCGGCGTGTCATGCGCCGGCAGATCCCGCGGGAGCCGAACGCGTGGTGGGTCTCACCGGTGGGGTGTTCCAGAACCGCCTGCTGACGCAGTTGGCGGTGCAGCGACTCGAAACCGCGGGGTTCACCGTGCTGACGCACCGCCTGGTCCCCTGCAACGACGGCGGGTTGGCGCTCGGACAGGCCACCGTGGCGGCGCATCAATACGCCACCGATTGCCCGACATCCTGAACCGTTCATGTTCGCCAAGAGATAAACCCATGATTACAACGCTCCTCCCGGCACTCGGACTCGGCTTTCTGGTGGGTTTCCGCCATGCGTTTGAACCCGATCATCTCGCGGCGGTCACCACCATGGCCAGTCACGAGCACGGCGTGGCGCGCGCCGCACGACTCGGGGTGGCGTGGGGTATCGGCCACACGCTTAGTGTGGGGCTGGTTGCCGTTGTGCTGGTCACCCTGGGCGTGCATGTGCCCGAACGATTTCACACGGTGGCCGAGCTGGGCGTTGCGCTCATGCTGATTGTGCTGGGTGTGGGAACGCTCGTGGCCGATCTGCGCCGACCAAGAAGGATTCATGATGTCAAAGACGCTGGTCGTCACGATCAGAACACCATTGGTACCCACATCAAAGAGAGTCGCGCGTTCACGGGAAACCCCCGGGCCCTCGGGTTCGGCATTCTGCACGGGCTGGCCGGCAGCGGCGCGGTCATCGTACTGGCGGTGGCGGCCGCGACCGACCAGCGCACGCAGCTCAGTTATCTGGGAGCATTCGGTGTCGGAAGCATTGCCGGCATGGCCATGGTGTCCGCCTTGTCTGGCGCAACCGCCGGGCTGGTGGGACGGACACATGCACCGGCGCTTCGGTACGTGCGGTGGGGCGCTGCCGGCCTGAGCGCCGTCGTGGGAGTCATGCTCGGCACCGAGGTGCTGCAGAGCTGGTGAATACGTGTGTCGGACGTGTGGGCTGCGGGGGAATATCGATGTAACTTTCAGATTCCCCTTTCCCTTTCCGACATGTCCAACTCCCGCCGAGACTTCCTCAAGACCGGCGCTGCAGTGGCCGCCGGCACGTTGGTTGCTTCGTCGCCCCTGCTTGCCGAGTCGCGCCTGATCGTGCCCGGCCCGTTGAGTGACCTGCCGCGCCCCGATGATCCCGCCATCAAGGCGCTCATGGAGGTTGCGCTCAACACGGCCAAGTCCGGTGGCGCGTCGTATGCCGACGTGCGCGTGGCCGCGCGTCGCCAGCAGAATGTCAACACGCGCGATCGCATCGTGCAGGGAGTGAGTGATACCGACACCTACGGGCTCGGTGTGCGCACTCTGGTGGATGGCGCGTGGGGTTTCGCCGCCACGAGCAAGCTCGATCGCGACAGCGTGGCCAACGCCACCAGGGCGGCTCTGGAACAGGCGCGTGCCAATCGCGCCTCGCAGTTGCGGCCCGTGGTGCTGGCGCCCACGCCCGGCAATCAGGTGGGCGAGTGGAAGAGTCCCATCAAGGTCGATCCGTTCACCATTGCCATCACCGACAAGGTGGCCTTCCTGTTGGCGGCCAACGAAGCGGCGCTCAAGGTGAAGGGCGTGCGCAACGTGACGTCGAGCATGTTCTTCCTTCGGGAAGAGAAGTCGCTCATGACGACCGATGGATCGTACATCGTCCAGACCATCTATCGCACGTCGCCCAACATGAGCGTCACCGCCGTGTCGGCCGACTTCAGCGACTTCCAGACGGTGCAGAGCAACGAAGTGGCGCCGATGGGTCTGGGATACGAGCACGTGACAGGCAGCCGGTTGGCCGAACGCGCGCCGGAGTGGGGTGAACTCGCGGTACAGAAGCTCACGGCCAAGCCGGTGGATCCGGGTCGCTACGATCTCCTGCTGCACCCGTCCAATCTCTGGCTCACCATTCACGAAGTCATCGGCCATCCCACCGAGCTCGATCGTGCGCTGGGCTATGAGGCCAACTATGCGGGTACGAGCTTCCTGTCGCCGCCGGCCAGCGTGCTGGGCAAGCTCAAGTACGGCACGGAGCTCATGAACGTGGTGGGTGATCGCGAGCAGCCCGGTTCACTGGGCGCCATTGGTTGGGACGACGAAGGCGTGAAGCCCACGAAGTTCGACATCGTGAAGAACGGCATCTTCGTGGACTACCAAACCACGCGCGAGCAGGCGCCCATGCTGGCCGACTACTACAAGAGCGTGGGCAAGGAAGTGCGCTCGTACGGGTGCTCGTACGCGCAGAGCGGGGCCGATGTGCAGTTCCAGCGCATGCCCAACGTGAGTCTGCTGCCTGGCAACAACGACGACACCTGGGAGAGCATGATCGCCAAGATGGATCGTGGCATTGCCATCGTGGGTGACGGTTCGTTCTCCATCGATCAGCAGCGCTACAACGGGCAGTTTGCCGGCCAGGTGTTCTACGAGGTGCGTGGCGGCAAGATCGTGGGGCAGCTCAAGGACGTGGCGTATCAGTTCCGCACGCCGGAGTTCTGGAATTCGCTCAAGGCCATTGGCGGTCCGCGCAGCTACCACCTGGGCGGCGCGTTCGGCGATGGCAAGGGCCAGCCCGCGCAGTCCAACTCGGTGAGCCACGGCTGTGTGCCGTCGCTCTTTCAGCAGGTGAACGTGATCAACACCGGGAGAACGGCATGAGTGCCATGGGACCCCGTTCGCTCTACGCGCCCGTGAACGTGCTCTCGCGCGCGGAGGCGCAGGAACTCGCGCAGCGCGTGCTGCGCAATTCGCCGGCCGAGGAAACGCGCGTCAGCATCAGCAGCGCCGCGCGCGCCGACACACGCTTCGCGCTCAATCAGGTCACCACGTCGGGCGAGAACCAGGACACGCAGATCACCATCACGGCCTACGCGGGCAACCGCGCGGCCAGCGTGAACACCAACCGGCTCGACGAAGCCTCGCTGGCGGCGGCGGCGCGTCAGGCCTACGAGATCGCGAAGCTGGTGCCGGAGAACCCCGAGCGCATGCCGGAACTCGGGCCGCAAGCGTATCCGCCAATGCGTGAGCGGGCCATGAGCATGCCCTCGCCCACCGAGCGCGCGGCGGCGGCCAAGATCGTTACCGAACTGGCGCGTGCCAATGAGCTCGTGGCCACGGGCTTCATTGAAAGCCGCGCGGGCGCGACGGCGCTGGCCAACTCCAAGGGCCTCTTTGCGTACGACGCGAGCGCCTCGGTGACGATGACCGCCACCGTGCGTTCGCCCGATGGTACGGGATCGGGCTGGGCCTGCAGTGATGGCAACAGCTTTGCCGATCTCGATCCGACGACACTCGCGGCAACGGCCGTGCAGAAGGCCAAGGACTCGCGCAATCCCGTGGCCATTGAGCCGGGTCGCTACACCACGATTCTCGAGCCAACGGCTACGGGCAATCTGGTGCAGCTCATTGCCAACGCGACCCAGGCGCGTGCGGCAGATGAAGGTCGCTCGTTCTTCTCCAGGCCCGGCGGCGGCAACAAGATCGGGCTCAAGGTGGTGGATGAGCGGGTCACGCTGCTGAGCGATCCGGCTGACAGTCCGAGTCTCACGAGTGGTTACGACAACGACGGTGTGCCCCTCGAGAAGGTGGTGTGGATCGAGAACGGCGTGGTGAAGAATCTCAACTACGACCGATTCTGGGCGCAGAAGCAGGGCGTGCAGCCCACGCGTGCCGGTGGCGGCGGATTTGGCGGCGCGCGCACGCTGCGCATGATGGGCGGCAACACCAGCATCGCCGACATGATCCGGAGCACCGAACGCGGCGTGCTGGTGACGCGCTTCTGGTACATTCGCAGCGTGGATCCGCGCACCATTCTGTTCACCGGTCTCACACGCGACGGCACCTTCCTGGTGGAGAATGGCAAGGTCACACGCTCCATCAAGAACTTCCGCTTCAACGAGAGCCCGATCTTCTTCCTGAACAATCTGGAAGCGCTCGGGCCCACGGTGCGCATCAACGCGTCGGAGAGTCTGTCGGCGGGTGGCTCGGTGTGGATGCCGCCGATCAAGGTGCGGGACTTTACGTTCTCGAGCTTGTCGGACGCGGTCTGATAGAGCGGGGAAGCTTCGAGACCTGATCTGCTCAATACCCGAAACCTGAACTCACAACCCGAAACTGATCAGTTTCGGGTCAGGCGTGTCCGGTTAGAAGTCGAAGAGTGACAACTGTTTAGCGACATCGAGCGATTCGAGCTCCAGCAACGACGGCGTAAGTAGTTGCTGGAGCTCGACTTTCTCGCACAGGGAAATGCTGAGAA
>JACVCT010000383.1 GCA_016741895.1 Gemmatimonadaceae bacterium
CGGCACACTGCTGCGCTTCAATGGCTCGACCTGGCAGAACGTCAGCAGCGGGAGCTCGGCAGACTTCTATGGCGTGGCCGGGTCGGCGGCGAACGGCGGACGGCAGTTCATCGCCAGCGACGTGGGTCTGCTGCAACTCGATGGCAGCAGCGTGAGCCCGGTGAGCACGCCCTATGCGCCGCGCCTCTACGGCGTGTCGGTGGACGGCAGCGGCAACGCCTGGACCTCGGGCCAGCGCGGCAGCGTGATGCGCTTCACGGGCAGCAGCTGGGAAACGATCAATCAGGCGCCGGATCTCATCGACGTCTGGACCACGGCCGCCAACAACGCCTGGGCCGTGGGTGAGTTCGGCGCGGTGTACCGCTGGAACGGCAGCAGCTGGACGCGTCAGAGCACACCAACAACGGCCGCGCTGAACACGGTATGGGCGGCCAGCAGCAGCGACGCGTTTGCGGGTGGCGACAACGGCACCATGCTGCGCTGGAACGGTTCGTCGTGGAGCAGCATGGCCTTCCCGGGCAGCGGCAATGTGTATGCGCTCTGGGGCACGGCGGCCAACAACGTGTACGCCACCACGTCGGCGGGTCAGGTGCTGCGCTTCAACGGCAGCAGCTGGAGTGTGGTGACCACGGCCGCGCAGGCGCTGTGGGCCGTGCATGGCAGCAGCGCGAACGATGTGTTCGCCACCGGCGAGAACGGCGCCGCTCTGCGCTTCAACGGCACGAGTTGGAGCCCGGTGTCGGCGCCCACCACCGGCACGCTGGCTGGTGTGTTTGCCACGGGCAGCGGGGCGCTGGCGGTTGGCGCGAGCGCCGCCGGCTCGAGCGGCCTGGCATTCGGATACAGCGGCGCATGGAGTGCGCAGTCGCCGGGCACGGCCGCGGTGCTCACGTCGATATGGGGCCCGTCCTCCACCGATGTGTATGCGACCGGTGCGTCGGGCACGATTCTCCGCTGGAACGGCAGCAGCTGGAGCGCCATGTCGAGCGGCACGTCGGAACTGCTGTGGAGTGTGAGCGGCGCGCCCAGCGGCAGTGGCGGCGGGTTTGCGGTGGGTTACAACGGCACGGTGGCGTCGGCCACGAGCGGCGCCGGGTTCATGGCGGCGGCGCGGCTCGGTGAGGGCGCGCGGGGATCGCTGGAGCCGATGGCGGGAGCGCGGCTGGTACGCGGGCCGCTGCCGACGGGTGAGGATCGGGCGAACCGGCGGCGCTGACTCATTGGTGCGGTTCCTCGAGATCGTAGAACAGAAGGTGTGAGGATCAGAGGATCTGAGGATGAAAGGGGGCGGGCCATGGGGCACATCGTTTTCGAGTGCCCCATGGCCCGCCCTCTCTTATCCCCGGATCCTCCGATCCTCACACCTTCAGTTCAACGGTGCCGGCGCAACACACCCAATCTCAGTCGCGCGTGAACGCCGCCATCGTCGGCCCCATCGCATCGATGGTCTCCCGGGCGTGCCAGCGATCCTTGCCGTTGTACAGGAAGGCGAAGGCGAGGATTTCGCCGTTCTCCGCCGTGACGTAGCCCGAGAGGCCGATCACATCGTTGGTGGTGCCGGTCTTGGCGTGCAGATTGCCCTGGGCAGGCGTCGCGCGCATGCGATTGCGCAGCAGCTCCGATTCGCCGGCCACCGGAAGCGACGCATGGAAGGCACTGCCCCATGGCGCGCGATGGGCGTGGGCGAGCAGCTCGACCAGGGCGCGCGGCGTCACGCTGTCGAGCACCGAAAGGCCACTGCCGTCGGTGGCACGTACGGCGCCGGCGGGCACGCCCACTTCGTTGACCAGAAAGTCCTGCAGTGTCGCCCCCGCCGTCTGCGCGCTGCCTTCGCCCAGTCGCGAGGGGCCACGCGGCGCACTGCGATAGATCTGCTCCGCCAGCAGGTTGATGCTCTCACGGTTCATGACCGAGATCAGTCGTGCAAGCGGCGGCGAGGGGAGGGACGTGACCACGGTGGCGGAGGCGGGTGTGCGGCCGACGATGATGTCGCCGTCCACCTGCACGCCCTGCGCCTCGAGGGCCGCGCGGAACGCCCCCGCCGTGAAGGTGACCGGGTCACCAACCACGAGCTGATACTTGACGGTGCCGGCGCGTGCGCCGATGGTGCCGGACACCACCACCCGATCGTCGCCCACACGGCGCGCGGTGATGCGTGAGCCGCTGCCCGCGACCGTGCGCACGGTGTTGGTGATGGTGAGCGCCGTGGATGCGGGCTCGAGGAAGACCTTGGCCCCACCGCCACTTTCGCCCGCCGTTACACCAACAATGACGATGTTCTCGTTGAGCGAGAGCGCGGAGAACGGCGCCGCGTATCCGGCACCCGCATAACGTGAAAGCCAGCCTTCGGGAATGCGCCGCGACTCGAAGGCACTGGCATCGGCAATCAGGTTTCCCGTGACCCGCTTGATGCCGGCGCCGGCCGTGAACTGCGCCAACAGGCTCATGGCCGCACCGGGGCCGCCACGCACGAAGCGCGTGGACAGGGACGGATCCCCGTCGCCGCGCAGCACCAGATTGCCCGTGAGCACCCCAGCGTCGCTGAGCGGTCCATCACGCAGCACGTCGGTGCTGTAGGTGTGTTCGGGGCCCAGCTTTTCGAGCGCGATGGCGG
>JACVCT010000384.1 GCA_016741895.1 Gemmatimonadaceae bacterium
GCTATCTGCAGTACGTGAACGCCGCCGCCGCCCGCCTCATCGGAGCGCCCGACGGCGACGCGCTCACCGGCCGTCGCACGGCCGACTTCGTGCACCCTGAGGATCTGCCGACCGTGCGGCGCCTGGCACTCAACGGTCCGGCGCGCATGCAGTACCGTCTCATCCGGTTCGACGGCTCGGTGCGTGAAGTGGAATCGGTGGCGGTGCGACTGAGCTTCGAGGGTGAACCCGCCGTGCAGACGGTGCTGCGGGACATCACCGAGCGCAAGGAACTCGAGGCGCGACTGGTGCATGGGGCGTTCCATGACCCCATGACTGGCTTGGCCAATCGTGCGCTCTTCCGTGACCGGCTGGAGCACGCCCTGCTGCTGCAGAGCCGAGATCAGACGCGGCGGGTGGCCGTGCTGTTTCTTGATCTCGATGACTTCAAGGGCATCAACGACAGCCTGGGACATGAGGCCGGCGATGCCCTGCTCCGAACCGTGGCGGACCGGCTGCGCAGCGTGGTGCGTGTGCACGATACCGTGGCGCGGTTCGGCGGCGATGAGTTTGCCATTCTGGTTGAACAGATTGCCGGCGAGGCCGAGGCCATGGAGGTGGTGGAGCGACTGCGCACGGCCCTGCGGCCGACCATCGAACTCGAGCGCCGGGTGGTCAATGTTTCAGCCAGTATCGGTGTCGCCTTCCCCGCGCCCGGCGACGACGTGGACACGGTCCTGCGCAACGCGGACGTGGCCATGTACGAGGCCAAGGACGCCGGCAAGGCGCGTCACGCGGTGTTTCAGCCGGCCATGTTCGAAGCCATCGTCGAACGCATGGCGCTGGTGCGCGATCTGCGCGCGGCCGTATCGAACCCGGCCGCCTACGGTTTGGAGCTGGCCTTTCAGCCCATTGTCTGTCTCCAGAGCGGGGCGGTGCGCAGCCTGGAGGCCTTGCTGCGCTGGTCACACCCGACACGCGGGCGCATCTCGCCGCTCGACTTCGTGCCGGTGGCTGAGGACACGGGCGTGATCGTGGCATTGGGCCACTGGGTGTTGGAGGAAGCCTGCCGAGAGCTGGTGGCGCTGCGCACGCTGTGGTGGGGCCAGCGACGGAACGCCGATGGCGCCCCCAGCGTCTCGGTGAACATTTCCGGTCGACAACTTGGGGAGCCGGGATTCGTGGACGGCGTGGCGCGCATTCTGCAACGCACCGGTGCCCCGCCAGCGTCCCTCACACTCGAGATTACCGAGAGTGTCATCATGCGCGACACCGAGTCGTCGCTGGCCACACTGTCAGCCCTCAAGACTCTGGGTGTACAGCTGGCCATCGATGACTTCGGCACCGGCTACTCGAGCCTGAGCTACCTGCAGCGTTTCCCAGTGGACGTGCTCAAGATCGACCGGGCGTTCGTGGAGGGCGTGTCGCTGGGTGGCTCCGATGCCGCCCTGGCCCGCACCATCATCACCCTGGGCAACACCCTGGGGCTGCGCACGGTGGCGGAAGGCATCGAGCAGCCCGCGCAGCGGGACGCCCTGGCGGCCATGGGCTGTCATGACGGCCAGGGCTATCTGTTTGCGCGCGCCATCCCGCGCGATGCGGTGCGCAGCTGGCTGCAGTGGCGCGAAAGCGGCGTGCCGTTGGGGGGCGAAACGGCGCGGGCCTGACCTACTGCGCCATGGCCAGTTCGCGCTCGAGCACCGGCGTCTCCACCACCCGCCCGTCAAACAGGTGCACCGTGCGCTGGGCGTGCTGCGCGTAGCGCGCATCGTGCGTCACCATGCAGATCGTGGACCCGGCCGCGTGCAACTCCTGCAACAGCTGCATGACCGCCTCGCCGTTGCGGGAATCGAGGTTGCCGGTGGGCTCGTCGGCAAGCAGGATGGCCGGATCACCCGCCACCGCACGCGCCACCGCCACGCGCTGCTGCTGACCACCCGACAACTGCGGCGGGTAGTGCTTGGCGCGATGGGTCATGCCCACCTTCTCGAGCGCCTGCTGCACGCGCGCCTTGCGCTCGGCCGCGTCCATGTCGCGATAGGTGAGCGGCAGTTCCACGTTCTCCCACACGGTCAGATCGCCAATCAGGTTGAACGCCTGAAAGATGAAGCCGATCTCCCGGTTGCGAACGCGCGCGCGGTCCACCGCCGCAAGCCGCGCCACCGAGGTGCCGGCAATGCGATACTCACCGTCGGTTGGCGTGTCGAGCAGGCCCAGAATGGACAGCAGCGTGGTCTTGCCGCAGCCCGAGGGACCGGCAATGGCTACGTATTCGCCCTTGGCAATGGCAAAGTGCACATCCTGCAGGGCGTGGGTCTCCACCTCGTCGGTGAGGAAGACCTTGCGGATGCCCTGCATGAGGATGAGCGGTTCGGCGGCAGCAGACATGGTTGGAAAGCTCCGGGTGGTGAGGAAACGGGGCCGCTACTTGATGCGGATGCGTTCGGCGTTGGCGTTGCTGCCGAGATCGGACAGGATGATGCGATCGCCTTCGCTGAGACCGTTGACGATTTCGATGGTGTTGACCGAGCTGCGCCCAAGGACGACGGGGACTCGCACGGCCGTGCGTCCGTCCGCCTCGAGCTTGAAGAGCGCGGCATTGCCGCTGCCCACGCTGAGCGC
>JACVCT010000385.1 GCA_016741895.1 Gemmatimonadaceae bacterium
GCAGGCCCCCGCGACTGGCGCCGGGCGGCACCCGGGGCCAATGTGAGAGCATGGTCACGACCGCACGCTGGTCCCGCGAGGCACAGTTGGCCCGACTGACGGACGGCACCTTCGATCTGCTGATCATCGGCGGGGGTATCACGGGCGCCGGACTGGCCCGGGAGGCCACACTGGCCGGTTTGCGCACAGCGCTCATCGAGCGTGAGGACTTTGCCAGCGGCACCTCGAGCCGATCGTCCCGCCTGGTGCACGGCGGGGTGCGCTATCTGGAGCACGGCCATCTCGGGCTGGTCTTTGAGTCGAGTCAGGAGCGACGGCGGCTGCTCACGCTGGCTCCGCATCTGGTGCGACCGCTGGCCTTCACCTGGCCGGTGTATGCCGGGGCGCGTGTACCGCGCTGGAAGCTGCGCGCCGGACTCGCGCTCTATGACGCCCTGGCCCTCTTTCGCAACGTGGGGCAGCACGAGGGGCTCTCACGTGACGCGGTGCTGCAGCGCGAACCGGCGCTCGACCCGCAGGGGCTCACGGGTGGCGCCCGATACTGGGACGCCGCCACCGACGACTCCCGACTCACGCTGCTCACCGTGCTCGGCGCTGCCGAAGCCGGGGAAACGGCCGGCAGCGTGCTGTGCAATCATGTCGGCGTGGTGCGCGGTCTGCATGAGGCCGGACGCGTGGTGGGCGTGGTCGCGCGTGACATGCTGGCGGATGATGACGCGTCCGGCGAGGTGACTGTACGCGCGCGCGTCGTGGTCAACGCCACCGGCCCCTGGAGCGACGCGACACTTCGGCTTTTGGACGAGGGCTCAGGCCAAGCCGCCGCCGGCGACCGCACGACCTCGCGCGCCGCGCAGGCACAGGTTCGGGGCTCCGCCGGCGCCCATCTCTGCGTCCCGCGTGAGCGGGTGGGCAATCACGAGGCCATCACGCTGGTCTCGCCGGTGGACGGACGCGTGATGTTCGTCCTGCCCTCCGGACGTCACACCATCATCGGCACCACGGAACACCCGGCGCATCGCGGACCCGATGACATCTGCGCCACCGACGCCGATGTCCAGTATCTGCTTGATTCGGTGAACCGGCGTTTCCCGGACGCCAAGCTCAGCACCGACGATGTGGTCTCGGCGTGGAGCGGCATTCGCCCGCTGGCAGCACGGCGTGCTGGCGGCGCACAGGGTCAGCAGGGCACGGGCTCGGCCTCACGCGAGCATGTCGTCGAGGTGCTGCGCCCGGGCGTCCTCAACGTCACCGGTGGCAAGCTCACCACCTATCGCGCAATGGCCGCCGACATCCTGCGGCATGTACTGCGCGAGCTCGGTCATGCGCACACGGAGCCGCAGCGTTCACGCAGTATCGAAACCCCGATTCCCGGCGGCGAACAGCCGCTCGAACGCAGTCGGCAGGAGGCCGAGCTGGCCAGCGGTCATGCGGACGTGGCCCGTCGACTGGCCGAGGCCTATGGCACGCGCTGGCGCGCCGTCTGGACAGCCACGGAAGCCGATGCCACGCTCGCTGAGCGCCTCGTGCCTGCCCTGCCCTATGTGCTGGCCGAGGTGCAACACGCGGTGCAGGCCGAAATGGCCGCAACCCTCAGCGACGTGCTCGTGCGTCGCATGCACCTGGCCTTCGAGCAGCGGGATTTTGGTGTTGGTATCGCTCCGCGCGTGGCGCAGAGGATGCAGGCGCTGCTGGGCTGGTCGGATGCCCGACGTGACGCGGAACTGGCGCGCTACGCCAGCGACGTGGCGCGCCTGTTCCGCATTGATCAGACGAGTTCGTCGGCGTTGCGGTCGTGAATGGTGCGCAGCTCGACGATGGTGAGACGACGCACGCGGGTGGGCAGCTTGAAGATCACCTGCTCGCCCACACCCTTGCCCTGCAGGGCACGCCCGATGGGCGACCCCATGGTCACGTGACCTTCCTGCAACTCGCCGGCATCGCCAAACACCAGCTCATATACTTCCGAGACCTGGCTCTGGTCATCGGTCACCGTCACGCGTGACCCCAGCCCCACCTTGTCGGCCGGAATCTGCGTGATGTCGATATTCGCCAGCTTGGTTACGCGCTGCGTGAGCTGGCCCAGACGCGCCTGCACGAACTGCTGACGCTCCAGCGCCGCCTTGTACTCGCTGTTCTCCTTCAGGTCGCCGAGTTCGACGGCCTTTCGGATTTCATTGGGCAGCGTGACGTTCAGCTCGTACTGGAGCTTTTCGACTTCACGCGCCATCTGGGCGATGAGTTCCTGGAACATGCGCGAGCCAACCGGGTCCGGTAAAAGGCGAGCGCCCGGCCGTCGTCGGGCCGGGCGCGTGACTAATTTCAGAATGTAACACCGATCCCGACCCCCGGGGAGGGATCGACCGACCGCAGTCGTTCTTTCGCGAGGCCCCTGTGAACCCTGACGTGCTGCTCTCCGCCACCATCCAGGGCGAGGGGCCCAACACCATCGTGTTCGGCAATGGCCTGAGTACCACCCAGCAGGTCTGGTCGCCCGTGCGGCCCTACCGGCTAGCCCCCCGCCCGCTCGGCCCCCGCGGCCTGTCTGCCCCCCCCCCCGCCACCCGCAGCCCGCCGACCAGCCCCAGCCCCCCCGCCCCGAT
>JACVCT010000052.1 GCA_016741895.1 Gemmatimonadaceae bacterium
CCGCCAATCGCACCTGTTCGGTGCCGAGCACCAGCAGACGCCCCCGCGCACCCAGTCCCACGAGACCGAGCACCTTGCGGCGCTGCGCCTCATCCAGAACAGGGGTGCGCGGCGGCTCGTCACTCACGCGCCCTGACCCGCCTCATCGTCTTCGGTGGTCAGCTCGTCGATGATGGCCATGATGCGATCGGCCTCCTCGGGCGCAATGCCGGGGAGTCGCAGCAGGTCATCCCGATCGAGATCGAGAATGTCGTTGAGCGTGCGATAGCCCGCGTCGGCCAGCACGGCCACCGTGGCCGTCTCCAGCCCCTCGATCTCGTTGAGCGGCACGTCGGCGTCCTCTTCCTCACCGGGCAGCGGCGCGAAGAGCGGGCCTTCGCCGCCCTTCTCGATCCCCTCGCGGCTGGAGTAGAGATCGATCTTCCACCCGGTCAGTTCCGACGCGAGCCGCACGTTCTGGCCATTGCGGCCGATGGCCAGCGAGAGCTGATCCTCATCGACGACGGCCTGAATGGTGCGCGAGGCCGCATCACTGAACACGCGCGCCACGCGTGCCGGCGCGAGCGCCAGCTTGGCGAAGCGCTCGGGGTCGGGCGACCAGGGCACGATGTCGATGCGCTCGCCGCCCAGTTCGTTGACCACAGCCTGCACGCGCGCGCCCTTGAGCCCCACACAGGCGCCCACCGGATCGATGGACTCGTCACGCGAGGTCACGGCGATCTTCGTGCGGCTGCCCACTTCACGCGCGGCGGCCTTGATCTCCACGATGCCCTGCTGGATTTCCGGCACTTCGAGCTTGAAGAGCGCCTGCACGAACAACGCATCGGAGCGGCTCAGAATGAGACGCGGCCCCTTGGGCGTATCTTCGACGCGCTTGAGCACCGCGCGCACCGGCTCGCCCTGATGATAGTGCTCCCGGTGGTTCTGCTCACGATACGGAATGATGGCTTCCGCCTCGCGGAACTTGTTGAGCATGACCACCAGCTTGCCGCGCTCGATCTGCTGGATTTCGCCGGAGAGCAGATCGCCCACACGCCCGGCGAACTCGTCGCGGATGCGCGAGCGCTCGCCCTCACGGACGCGCTGAATGATGCGCTGCTTGGCCGCCTGCACCGCCGTGCGGCCGAATTCCATGAAGTCGACCTGGGTTTCCATGACGTCGCCGACCTGGAACTCCGGGTCCTCGAACCGCGCCTCTTCGAGCAGAATCTCGCGCGAGGGGTCCGTGACTTCTTCCACCACGGTCTTCAGCAGCACAATGCGAATTTCGCCCTTGGCGTCGTCGATTTCGACTTCCGCCTGGACGTTGGCCCCGTGCTTCTTGGCCAGGGCGGCATGAATGCCGTCCTGGAGAAGCCCGTGCAGCTCCTCTTTCGTGATCTGCTTGAGATTCGCGAGCTCACGTAAGGCTGTGAGGATTTCCGCCGATCCGGCCATCCGTCTCCCCTATCGTTTCCAGTGGAACGCGAGACGTGCCTGGGTCACGTCACGCAAAGGGACCTGGACTTCCCGGCCCTTCGTGTCACGCACCAGCGCCACCTCCGCGCCGTCCTCGCCATCCACGGCGAGGATCTCGACTTCCTGCTTGCCCCCTGCCAACACGGCACTCGTGACGGTGGCGCGCCGGCCCACGAAGCGCCGCCAGTCGGCCACATGGCGCAACGGGCGATCCGCTCCGGGTGACGACACCTCCAACACGTACTGCTCCGACACCAACGCGTCGGCCTCGAGCCGCGCTTCTAGCGCACGCGAGGCCGTCGTACAATCCGCGATCGTGACCGTGCCACCGTCCCGCCGGTCGATTCGCACCTCCAGCACCGGCCGGGAGCGTGAGCCCCCGCGGCGGAGTTCGACCAGGTCGAAGCCCAGGCTGTCAAGTTCTTGTGTGACAATGGGTTCGAGCGACGTTACCACGATGCACCACCAAACTTCAGGAGAACAAAAAAGTGTGGGGGCCATCCCCACACTTCAGACACCCGCGCGGGGCGGGCGAGGAGTACTCGGAAGTTGCTGCTCAGATTCGCAAGCTATGGGGCGGACGGGACAAGGTCAAGCCGACCGAAGGGCCACCAGGCCCAGCAAACGCCCCGCATCGCCGCCGCGGTGGCTGAAATAGCGCGCCTGATGGCAGCGCGTGCACCCCTCGTCCACGGTGATGGCCCGTACCCCGAGTGCCCGGGCCTGCTCCAGCAGTGTCGCGCGCACATCGAGGCAGCCCTTGCCGGCCGCGGGCCGCCCGGTGACGGCCTCCAGCACCTCCGGCCCCACTTCATAACAGCGTCCACATATGGACGGGCCCAGATGCACCCGACAGTCCGCCGCGGCAAAACCACGCTGCGCCAATTCGGCCAGCCCCACGCGGAGAATGCCCGCCGCCGTGCCCCGCCAGCCGGCGTGCAGCACCGCCACCGCCCCACCCGGATGCGCCACCGCCACCGGCGTGCAGTCGGCCACCGTGACCGCCAGCGCCGTGCCGGGCGTGGTGGTGACATGCCCATCCACACCCCGCAGCCGGAGCCAGCCGCGCCAGCCGCCACCGTGGCTGGCCACCTCGGCGCCATGCACCTGATGGGCGCTGGCCAGCCGCTCAATGCCCAGCGCCTGGAAATCCGCCTGCAGCGCGTCCCAGCGGACCATCACCTCCGCCACCGGTTCGTTCGAGGACAGCCCGAACGAGCCGGCCGCCCGCGTGGTGGTCCAGCCCAGCACGCCCTCCGGCAGGTCGGGCACCGGTTCGCACAGGCTGAGCACGGGACCGAGCGGCAACCCGGTCGTGGCCGGGCCACCGGTTGCGTTGCCAGCGTTCCCAGCGGCGTTCACAGCGGCGTTACCGGGCACTCAACTCCACCCGCCGGATGCGCGCCCCGAGCGCACCCAGACGCGACTCGATGCGTTCGTAGCCGCGCTCGATCTGCTGCGCATTGTTGATGACGCTGGTGCCGTCGGCGCAGAGCGCCGCCAGCAGCATGGCCATGCCGGCGCGAATGTCGGGCGACTCCACCGTGCTGCCACGCAGGCGTGTGGGGCCGGACACGATGGCGCGGTGCGGATCGCAGAGCACGATCCGCGCGCCCATGTTCACGAGCTTGTCCGTGAAGTAGAGCCGCGACTCGAACATCTTCTCGTGAAAGAGAATCATGCCTTCGCACTGCGTGGCCGTGACGATGGCAATGGACATGGTGTCCGCCGGAAACGCCGGCCAGGGCTGGTCCTCCAGCTTGGATACATGGCCGCCAAGATCGCTCTGAATGACCCGCGACTGCTCGGCCGGCACGATGAGGTCGTCGCCGTCCACCTGACACACGATGCCCAGACGCTCGAAGCCCATGAGCGTGCTGCGCAGATGCTCGATGCCGGCCTTCTCAATGCGCAGCGTGGAGCGTGTCACCGCAGCGAGGCCGATGAACGAACCCACTTCAATGTGATCGGGGCCGATGGCATGTGTGGCGCCGCCCAGCGGCAGACCGCCCTCGATGGTGTACACGTTTGAGCCGATGCCCTCGATGCGCGCGCCCAATGCCACAAGGAAGTGCGCAAGGTCCTGCACATGCGGCTCACTGGCGGCGTTGCGCAGCACCGTGCGCCCCTTGGCCGCCACTGCCGCCACGAGGGCGTTCTCGGTGGCGGTGACGCTGGGCTCATCGAGAAACACGTCCGCGCCCACGAGGCCCGTGGTGTCAAAGCGGAACCGCTCGCCCAGCTCGTAGGTGGCCCCCAGTGCCTGCAGCACATGGAAGTGCGTGTCGAGCCGTCGGCGACCGATCACGTCACCACCGGGCGGTGAAAGCGTGACGGTGCCGCAGCGGGCCAGCAGCGGCGCCGCCAGCAGAATGGATGCACGAATGCGCGCGCACATGGCAGGATCGAGATCGGCTGCACGCACGTCCTGCGCGTGAATGTGGAGCGAATTGTCGCCGTTCCACTCGCAGCGGGCGCCGGTGGTGCGCACCAGTTCCACCAGCGTTTCGATGTCCCGGATGCGCGGCACGTTGTGCAGCTGCACCGGCTGATCGGTGAGCAGGGCGGCGGCCACAATGGGCAGCGCGGCGTTCTTGTTGCCGGCCGGGCGGATGCTGCCACTGAGCCGGTGACCCCCTTCGACGACGAACTGGACGGCGGACATTGCGTGGATGGCTGGTCGCGGAATGTGAGAGCGGAACGGCCGCACGCCGGGGGTCCCGCGTGCGCCGAGCGAAGCATAACACGGCCTGCGCCATGGACACGAGCCGCTGTGAGCCTTAGATCACGGGATATGCTGCTCGCCGACGCACTTCTGCGGCACCTGCCGCTGCCGTTGCTGCAGGCCCTGTCCGTGCCCGATACCATCGTGGCCCGCACCATCCCCGACCGCGGGGTGCTGGAGTGGACCACGGGTCTCCTCCAGATCCTCGTGCTGCTGCTGGGGGTGGGGGCACTGATCACCCTCATTCTGCTGCTGCGCGCCCTGCGGGACGCCGTGCAGGGCATGAACAAGACGCTGGCCAAGCTGACCACGGACACCGCACCCATGCTGGCCAATGCCAATGCCATGGTGGGTGACGCCCGGGAAATGGTGGCCATGGTGCGCCGCGACGTGGAGCAGGTCACCGACGCGGCCGCCGCCATTTCCGACGAGCTGCTGCATGCCGCCGAATCCGCGGCGCAGCGGGTGGACGAGGTCAACGCGGTGCTCGACGTGCTGCAGGATGAGCTCGAGGGCAGCGCCATCTCGGCGGTGGCCACGTTGCGCGGCGCGCAGGCGGGAGCCAGGGCCTTTGCCGCCGAGCTGCGCGGCAAGAAGAAGCGCCGGCGGCCCGCGCTCCCCGACGCCTCCCGGTCGGACGCGCCGATGCCGCGGCGCCGCGACGCCGTCGACTGAACACGCAACTCATGTCCGTGCGCGGGTGCTGGCCGGTGTGGGCAGCGTTGCTGCTCGTGGTGCTCTGCCCCACCGACGCCTGGGCCTGGACACCGGGCACCCATGTGTTCCTGGGTGACGCGGTACTGTCCAATCTGGCGCTGCTGCCCGGCCACATTGCCGATCTGCTGCGCAGTTTTCCCGCCGACTTTCTCTACGGATCGATCGCGGCCGATACGAGCATTGCCAAGAAGTACGCCGAAGTGGGACGGCACTGTCATGCCTGGCATGTGGGCCTCGAGATTCACGACGAGGCGGAGCCGCCGGCGCTCAAGGCCTTTGCGCTCGGCTACCTGTCGCATCTCGCCGCCGATGTGGTGGCCCACAACTTCTATGTGCCGCGGCAGCTGGCCGTGACCTCGAGCACGACGGCGCTGGGCCACAGTTACTGGGAAAGTCGCATTGACACCCACATCGGCGATCCCTGGCCCAGACGGGCGCGTGAGCTGCTCTCGCTCGACCACTCCCGCGCCGATCAGCACCTCGATCGCATTCTGAGTCCCACGCTGTTCGGCACTCCCACCAATCGCCGCATCTTCCGCGGCATGGTGTATGTGACGGACACGGAGTCCTGGCAGCGCATCTTCCAGGTCGTCTCCGAAAACAGCCGCTGGGACCTGAGCGATACCGACGTGGCGCGCTATCTCTCGCGCTCATTCGACTACATCGTGGACCTGCTCTGCCACTGGGATCAGAGCGAAGCCTATCGCTACGATCCGTCAGGCGAGCTGCCCCTGCGTGAAGCCAAGAAGGTGCGGCGTCAGGCGCGTCGTCAGGGCGGCGACATGCGGGCCGCCCTCGAGGCGGATCGCATGTTCGGCATGCCGGCCACGCCGCTGCGCCACGCGGCCGACCTGCCGTCCCCGCTCTTCATCCCGCGCGAGCTGCGAGCAGCTGGTTGACCTTCTTGGGGTCGGCCGCGCCCTTGGATTTTTTCATCACCAGTCCCACCAGCACGCCCTGCAGCTTGCGTTCCCCGCCCACAAATCGGGCGGCCTCCGTGGGATTCTCGGCCAGCACCTCGTCAATCCACGCCACGAGCGCGCTGTCGTCACGCACCTGCAGCACGCCCTCGCGTTCGGCCAGCATCCGCGGCTCGATGTCCTCCTGCTCCAGCAATGCAAAGAGCTGACGCGCGGCCGTGTTGGAGACATCACCCGCAGCCTCCAGCCGAATGAGCGCGCCCAGTCGCGCGAGCGACACGGGATGGGCATCGAGTGCGCGGCCGCTGGCGTTCACGGAGGCCAGCACCGGCCCCAGCAGCCAGTTGGCGGCGCGCCGGGCATCACCGCTTTCCTTCACCAGAATCTCGAAGCGGTCGGCAAGCAGGCGTGATGCGAGCAACTGCTCGATGTCCACCTCGGGCAAACCATAGTCGCGCGCAAAGCGCGTGCGCCGAGCCTCGGGCAACTCCGGAAGGGCGTCACGCTGCGCCTGACGCTCCGCCTCCGTCACGCGAAGTGGCGGCAGATCGGGGTCGGGGAAGTAGCGGTAGTCGTGACTGCCTTCCTTGCTGCGCGCCGGGCGCACCACGTTGCGCTTGTCGTCGTACAGCATGGTTTGCTGCTCGATGTGCCCGCCTGAGGTGAGCACCGCCACCTGACGCGCGAACTCGATCTCCACCGCGCGTTCAATGGCCGAGAAGGAGTTGAGATTCTTGATCTCGGTCTTCGTGCCAAGGGCAGACGTTCCGACGGGGCGTATGGAAATGTTCACGTCCACACGCAGCGACCCTTCTTCCATGTTGGCGTCGGAGACATCGGCATACTCGAGGATCTGCCGCAAGCGCCGCGCGTAGGCCGCCGCCTCGGCCGCACTGCGGATATCCGGCTCGGACACGATTTCCACCAGCGGCGTGCCCGCACGATTGAGATCGATGGCCGAGGCCTGCGGGAATCGATCGTGCACCGACTTGCCCGCGTCCTCCTCCATGTGCACGCGGTGCACCCGGATGACCCGCGGTGACCCGTCAGCCTGGCGACCGATCACCACCTGGCCGCTGGTGGCCAGCGGTCGGTCGAACTGCGAGATCTGGTACCCCTTGGGCAGATCAGGGTAGAAGTAATTCTTGCGCGCGAAGATGGACTCGTCGTGCACCGTGCACTCAAGCGCCAGTGAAGCGCGCACCGCCAGGGCGACCGCGTGATCGTTGATGACCGGCAGCGCGCCCGGCAATCCCAGACACACCGGGCAGGTGTTGACGTTGGGGGCTTCGCCAAACGACGTGGCGCAGCCGCAGAAAATCTTGCTGCGCGTGCGCAACTGGCAGTGCACTTCGAGACCGATGACCAGCTCCCAGTCCTGGCCGGCGGCTGACGTGTGCGGCGTGCTCATTGCTGCGCCCCGCTGCCAAGGGAGTGTTCGAGGGCCGCCGCCGCCTGAATCATGCGCGCTTCCGCAAAGGCCGGGGCGAGAAACTGTCCGCCCACCGGCATGCCGCGCACACGACCGATGGGCTGCGACATGGCGGGAATTCCGGCAAGGTTGGCCGTGACCGTGTAGATGTCGCTGAGGTACATCGCGTAGGGATCGGACACTTCCCCGAGGCGGAAGGCGGGGGTGGGCGCCGTTGGTGTGAACAGCAGATCCACACCACTCGCGAAGACGGCGCGGAACTCCTGCGCGATCACGGCGCGCACGGCCTGCGCGCGCTTGTAGTAGGCGTCGTAGTAGCCGGCGCTCAGCACGTACGTGCCGAGCAGAATGCGGCGCTTGACCTCGGCCCCAAATCCGCGCGAACGCGTGCGCTCGTACATCGGCCCAAGGTCTTCCGCGGCGGCGCGCTGACCAAAGCGCACGCCATCATAGCGGGCCAGATTGCTCGAGGCCTCGGCCGGCGCGATGATGTAGTATACCGGAATGGCGAGGTCCGTGCTGGGCAGTGAGACCTCGCGCACTTCAGCGCCAAGGCTCCGCAGATGATCGAGCGCACGGCGGCAGCGCGCGGCAATGTCCGCGTCGAGCGAATCGGGGAAGTATTCGCGTGGCACCCCCACCACCAAACCGGCCAGCGGCGACGCGCCACTGATTGACTCGCGCGTGGGCACGAGCGACGACACCGGCACATCGGCACTGGTGGCATCGAAGCGGTCGTGTCCCGCAATGATCTCGAGTCCGAGCGCCGCCTCCGCCACGGTGCTGCCGAACACACCGACATTGTCGAGCGACGACGCATAGGCCACGAGCCCATAGCGGCTCACGCGTCCGTAGGTGGGCTTGATGCCCACGATGCCACAGAATGCCGCAGGCTGCCGCACCGAACCGCCAGTTTCCGATCCAAGCGCCACACGCACCACACCGGCCGCCACCGCGGCCGCCGAGCCGCCGGAGCTGCCGCCCGGCACCCGCGTCGGATCGAGCGGATTGCGCACGGGACCATAGGCGCTGTTTTCGTTTGACGACCCCATGGCAAATTCATCCATGTTGGTCTTGCCGATCACCACCGCGCCGGCTTCACGCAGACGCCGCACGGCTGTGGCCTCGAAGGGGCTGACATACCCTTCGAGCATGCGCGAGCCGCAGGTGGTGGGCAGCCTCAACGTGGCGAGGTTGTCCTTGATGGCCACCGGCACGCCGGCCAGCGGCCCATCGGGCGCGGCGGTTCGTGCGTCGCGGTCAATGGCCAGAAAGGCATTGAGTCCCTCGGGGCCCGCCTGCACGCGGTCGTAGGCGGCCCAGGCGGCATCCACGCTGTGCGCATGCAGCGCGCTCAGTCCGCTGTCCCGGCTCATGCGTCGCGCTCCGACGATGCGCCGAGCGCGCCATGCGTGGCCAGGCGTGGCACCAGAAAGAATCCGTCGCGCATGGCGGGGGCGAAGGCCTCTCGCTCACGTGCGAGCTGGTCGGGTGGCAGCGCATCATCGCGGCGCTGGGGGTTGCCCTGGGAATCTCCCGCGCTCGCGGCAGGCTGCTGCCAGTCGCCAATGGTGTCCGGCACGTGGACCTGCTGCAGCACATCCATGTGGCCGAGAATGCCGTTGAGCTGATCAACGAGCGGCGGCAGCTCGGCCTCATCGAGGCCCAGACGCGCCAGTCGTGCCACATGACGCACGTCTTCGGGGGTAACCGACATCACTCCCACCCTCGTTCAAGTTTGGCCTGCGCGAGCACGAGCGTCTTGCGCCCGATCTCCTCGTCATCGAAATCGATGCGCACCTTGGTGTCGCGCCCGCTGCCCGTGATTTCAGCGATGGTGCCGCTGCCGAACTTGGCGTGCTTCACCCGTTCACCGGCCCGCAACATGGGCTGATCCTGCGACTCGTCTTCCGGCGCATTGTCCGCTGCGCGGCGATTGGGCGTGCTGAAGTTGCTCGTCCTGGCAGCGCCGAAGCCCGCCCCCTGACCGGTGTTCGTGCGTGTACCATAGCCCGACGACCCGTAGCCGGACGAGCCAAAGCCGGACGAGCCTGATGAACCGCCGCTGCGGCCCGCACCACCGCTCGTGCCAAAGCCGCTGCTGCGGCTGGCCCCGCCATACGAGCCGAAACTGCTGCCGGCCCCGCGCCCTTCGGCGCGGGCACGTGCCGTGCGACCACGCTCGGCCAGCGACGGCGTGATGACCTTGAGAAAGCGCGATGGCATGGAGAACATGAGCTCTCCATTGCGACGGCGCTGCTCGGCGCAGGTGAGGTAGAGCTTCTCCTCGGCGCGCGTGATGCCCACGTAGAACAGGCGGCGTTCCTCCTCGAGCTGCGAGGGGTCTTCGGCCGCACGCGCCAGCGGGAAGAGTCCGTCCTCGAGTCCGCAGACGAACACCACCGGGAACTCGAGGCCCTTGGCGTTGTGCATGGTCATGCACACCACGGCGTCGGCCGACGGATCGAGCTTGTCGACTCCAGCCACCAGCGTGGAGGACTGCAGGAAGTGGTCGAGCGGCGTGAGCCCCACTTCCCCGCCCTCGTCGGCCACGACTTCCGCGGCGCCGGCGATGAGTTCGCGCACGTTGTCGATGCGCTCGAGTCCTTCGGGCCCCTCGGCCTTGAGATGATCGGCGTAGCGAATGGCCTGCACGAGATCGCGCAGCAGTTCATCCACCGCGGCATCCACTGCCGCCGTGCGCAACCGCTGCACGAGCGTGGTGAACTCGTTCAGGGCCGTGCGCGCGGCCGGACGCAGTGTGGCCAGCACATCGGTGCGGGTGGCGATGTCCAGCAGGGGCCGCGCCTCGGCCGCCGCCCGATCGGCCAGCAGCGCCAGGGTGGCTTCACCGAGGCCACGCTTGGGCACGTTGACGGCGCGGCGGAAGGCTTCGTCATCGGCGGGATTGGCCACCAGCTTGAGGTAGGCCATGAGATCGCGGATTTCGCGGCGATCGTAGAAGCGCACCGCGCCCACGAGGCGATACGGGATGTTGCGACGGCGAAAGCTGTCTTCGACCGCGCGGGACTGGGCGTTGGTCCGGTAGAGCACCGCACAGTCGCGATAGCCGAGATCGGAGCGGGCGCGCCGCGCCATGATGGTCTCGGCAATGAAGTCCGCCTCGTCCCGTTCATCGAGCGCCTCGATGAGCGTGACGGGTTCGCCGGCCGGCCGCGTGGCGCGCAGCGTCTTGCCCCGCCGTTCGGTGTTCTCGGCGATGACCACATTGGCCAGTGCCAGCACGTTGGGCGTGCTGCGGTAGTTCTCCTCGAGACGCACGATGCGCGCACCGGGAAAGTCGCGCTCGAAGTCGAGGATGTTGCGGATGTCGGCGCCACGCCAGCCGTAGATGGACTGGTCGTCGTCACCCACCACCATCACGTTGCGATGCGCGCCGCCGATGAGTTGCACGAAGCGATACTGCGCCGCGTTGGTGTCCTGATACTCGTCCACCAGCACATAGCGGAAGCGCTGCTGGTAGTGGGTGCGCAGACGCTCGTCGGTTTCGAGGGCGCGCACGGGCAGCACAAGCAGATCGTCGAAGGTGACGGCATTGGCCTGCTGCAGCGCCGTTTCGAGATCGGTGTACACGCCGGCCACGGCGGTGCTGAAGGTGTCGCGGGCCGTGCGCGCGTATTCACTGGGCGAGACGAGGGCGTTCTTGGCGCTGGAGATGGCGCTGAGCACGGCCTTGGGCGCGAACTGCGTGGGGCTCAGGCGCCGCTTCTCCATCACACGCTTGACGGCCCCGATGGTGTCGTCCTCGTCGTAGATGGTGAAGTTCTGCTCGCGACCCACGAGGGGCGCCACGCCGCGCAGCATGCGCGCACCGAGGGCGTGGAAGGTGCCGCACCACATGCCCTTGGGCTCATGGCCCAGATGCCTGGCGATGCGCTCGCGCATTTCGCCGGCGGCCTTGTTGGTGAACGTGACGGCGAGGATTTCGTGCGGCGCCACATTGCGCGCGCCAATCAGGCGCGCGATGCGGGTGGTGAGCACTCGCGTCTTGCCCGAGCCGGCGCCGGCCAGCACGAGAGCCGGTCCGTCGTCGTGGAAGACCGCCTCACGCTGCCCCGGATTGAGGCCGCGTGTGATGTGGTCGAGGTCGAGAGCGGGTGCCGCTGGTGGCACCACGTCAAACAGGCTACCGGTCCATCCCGTGGTCATCCACGCAAGATAATGTCAAAGGCCGCGCCGCGGTCGGTGTCTGCCAGCACCAATTGTCCACCGTGATGCTCTTCGACGATGCGCCGGGCCAGTGAGAGCCCGATGCCCCAGCCCCGGTCCTTGGTACTGAAGCCGGCGTCAAAGATGCGGCGCCTGAGTTGCCGCGGCACGCCGGGACCGTCGTCCTGCACGCGGATGCGCACACCCTCCGGCTCGGCACGCGCGGAGATGACCACCTCGCCGTTCTTGCCGCCCAGCGCGTCCATGGCGTTCTTGACCAGCACTTCCAGCACCCACTCCAGCAGCACCGTGTCCCCCGGCACCGAAACCGCCTCGGCGGGATGCTCGCCGCGGATGCGCACGGTGCGCGCGAGTGTCGGTGCCCGCAGCGCGAAGTACTCGGCAATGCGGTCCACCAGCGCGTTGCAGTCCACATCATCGCGCCGGGGCGGGCGGCCGATGCGCTCGAAGCGATGCGACACACGTTCGAGACGCTGCACATCCTGCTGCATGGCGCGCACGGCCTTGGTTGG
The DNA here is from genome assembly GCA_016741895.1 of Gemmatimonadaceae bacterium. Lineage (GTDB taxonomy): Bacteria > Gemmatimonadota > Gemmatimonadetes > Gemmatimonadales > Gemmatimonadaceae > Gemmatimonas. Next base: position 11,956 of record JACVCT010000052.1, read on the forward strand.
CGTGGCCCCGGTGACCGAGTCCTCGAGCAGTTCGAGCCAGCCGGCCATGGCGGAGAGCGGCGTGCCCAGCTGATGCGCGGCCTCACGGGCCATGCCGGCCCACACCTTTTCGCGTTCGGCGCGGCCCCGCTCCACGAGCGCATAGATGCCAAATCCCACCAGCAGCACGATGCCCACGGCCTGCAGTGCGGGAATGGTACGCAGGCCGGCCACGACCTGACTGTCGCCCAGATGCACGGCGCCAATGGCCGGCTCAACGATGGCCGGATTGCGCTTGTCGAGCTGCGCCACGAAGGCCCGCATGGCCGCCGTGTCGCGCGTGATGTCCTCGGGGACATTGGCACTGGCCGTGACCCGGCCACTGGGGTCGGTGACCACAATCGGCAGGCCCGACTCGCGAATGGCACGCGAAAGGTCGAAGAGGGCCACAGTGGGATCGGCCGTGGCGCTCGTGTCCTGCAGCGCCTCGTAGATGCGCGCATACATGCGCGCCTGCACCGCCGCCTCACGCCGCAGGGAGGTCACCACCTGCTGCGTGTACAGCACATACCACGCGAGCAGCCCCAACACCCCGATGACAATGGCAAACACCGGCCATCGACGGCGGCGCAGGCGACTCATGAGGCGTTGGGTTGAAAGGGGGGAGTGTGCGAAGGCGGGCGCGGACGGGACGCTGTGGTGACTACAGCGTGGCCCGTCCGAAATACGGCTGCAGCGCGGCGGGCAGGCGTACCGTGCCGTCGGGCTGCTGGTGGTGCTCGATGATGCTGGCGATGATGCGCGAGAAGGCGAGCGCCGAACCATTGAGCGTGTGCACAAAGCGCGGCTTCTCGCCGGCAGCCGGCCGGTAGCGGATGTTGGCCCGCCGCGCCTGGAAATCGGTGAAGACGGAGCAGCTCGACACCTCGAGCCACTTGCCCACCGCCGGTGCGAACACTTCGAGATCGTAGGTCATTGCGCTGGAGAAGCCGGTGTCACCGGCTGCGAGCAGCACGCGGCGATAGGGCAGCTCGAGACGTTCGAGCATCGTCTCCGCCTCACGCGTGAGGCGCTCGAGTTCGTCGCGCGATGTTTCGGGCGTCGTGTAGCGCACCAGTTCCACCTTGTCGAACTGGTGCACACGCAGCAAACCGCGGGTATCCTTGCCCGCAGACCCGGCCTCACGACGGAAGCAGGGGCTGTAGGCACAGAGGCCGCGCGGCAGATCGGACACTTCGAGAATCTCGTCGCGATACAGGTTGGTGACGGGGACTTCGGCCGTCGGGATGAGGAACATGCCCTCTTCGTTGAGGGCGTACATGTCGTCCTCGAACTTGGGCAACTGCCCGGTGCCCGTCATGGTGGCGCGATTGACCACCACCGGCACCCACACTTCCTCGTAGCCGTGCTCACCCGTGTGCACGTCGAGCATCATGTTCATGAGCGCGCGCACGAGTTTGGCGCCGGCGCCGCGATACACGATGAAGCCCGAGCCGGCCACCTTGGCGCCGCGCGGCAGATCAAGAATGCCCAGTTCCGCACCCTTGTCCCAGTGCGGCACCAGCGAGGCGCCGTCCTCGCGCGGCGTGCCCCAGGTGGACACGACCCGGTTGTGGCTCTCGTCGCCCTCCGGCACCTCGGGCAGCGTGATGTTTGGCAGCTCGTACAGCAGCTGCTGCACCGCCTCTTCGGCCGCGCTGCGCCGCGCCTCGAGCGCGGCAATGGACTCGCCCACGGCACGGCCAGCCGCGATCAGCTCACTGGCGTCTTCGCCCGCCTTGCGGCGCTGTGCGACCTCCTGTGTGATGCGATTGCGCTGGGCCTGCTGCGCCTCGACCTCGGTGATGGCCGCGCGGCGCTCCTTCTCAAGGGCTTCCGCGCGGTCGAGCACCGGCGCGAGTTCCTCGAGCTTGCCGCGGCGGCGCATGCCTTCGCGCAGATGATCCAGCTGATCGCGCAGCAGTCGGATGTCGTGCATGATGAACGGGGTTACGCGGTCAGAGTATGGACCGGAGTGGCGATCAGTTCCGGGGCAGGCCTTCGGTCAACGCCCGATAGCCGCAATTGCGATTGGTGAGCGAACGCACGACGATACGGCGCTCGGCCACGATGATGCTGTCCACCACCAGCTTGGCGTAGAGCGGGTCGCCCAGAAAACAGCCACCGCCCTGCACCTGCACGAGCACCGTTTCGCCGACACCCACGACCAGCGAGGTGTCAGGGCGGAAGCCCGTCGTGGGGGCGCGCTCAAGGGCCGAGAAGGAGGCGTCGCTGGTGCGAAGCCCCAGCGACGGCGCACCGGCCGGCGGCAGCGGAACCACCACGCGCACCGGCACCAGCGACACGCGATTGTTCGCCGTGAGGTCAAAGGCCATGTCGAAGTTCACAGCGCCGTTGGAAAGAATCTGCGGGCGCTCGAGCGACTCGGTGGTGAAGCGATAGGCCGCCGGCAGGGCGGGCGACGTACCCGACATGGCGTACACGGAGTACGTGCGGATGACGTTCTCGGTGGTGGCCGGCGAGAGCAGGCTGTTGTTGTCACCGCAGGCGCCCAGCGCGCTGAGTGTGACAGAGGCCACCAGAAATGACAGGGCGCGCCGAGCGAGGCGGGGCGCGCCGAAGGCGAAACTGGACAACTGGATCCCCATGGGAATTCTCGAGAGTGAACCGGGTGGTTCAACGTTGTGGACGATACCCCCCAACTCCTGTCGGGGCAAGCGCTTCGGCCGTCCGGATGGTCGCTTGACTTCACCAGCCGCGTGCGGCAGCGTTCCGCCATGCCCACCATTCGCGATCTTGTCACCGCCCTGCGTCGCCGCGACGGGGTGGACGCCGCCATCGTGCTGGGTCGCGATGGCCTGCTGATCGACGGGGCCAGTTCGGCCCCCCTCGATCCCGAGGGTCTGGCGGTTCATGTGCCACCGCTGGTGCACGCCGCGCAGGAGCTTGGCGTATTCGCCCAGCGCGGCACCCTGGGACTGACCGTGCTGGAATACGACCGCGGTCCCATTGTGGTGGCCCCCCTCTCCAGCGACGCGTACCTGCTGGTGGCCCTGCAACCCTCCGCCAATCTGGCCGCCCTGCTCTTCGAGCTGCGTCGCCATCGTTCGCAGATTTCCGCCCTCGTCTGACGGCGATGGCCACCATCCTCGTGGTGGAAGACGAGCCGCACATCGGCCGCATCATTCGAACCCGCCTCGAGCAGGAGGGTTTCCACGTCGAGGTGGCGGAAACCGGAGCCGAGGCGCTGGACCGTCTGGCCCTGATGCCCGAGACGGCCTTGATCGTCCTCGATCTGATGCTGCCGGTGCTCTCGGGCGTGCAGGTGCTGCATGCGGTGCGCCACGATCCCCGGCTGCATCGGATCCCCTGCATTGTGCTGACTGCCGCCGGACAGGACGAGCAGCTGCGTGAGGTCGAAGCACTCGGCGTGTTCGACATCATGACCAAGCCGTTCAGTCCCCGTCGTCTGGCGGCCCGTGTTCAGGAATGCCTCGCCGAGGCCATTCCCGCCCCTTCTCTCTCCGAATGACAAACGTGACGCGTTGGAACGTGGTGCTGGCCGGTGGCATCGGCTCGCGCTTCTGGCCGCTCTCCACTCCCGAGCGGCCCAAGCAGCTGCTGCCGCTGGTCACCGATCAGCCCATGCTGCGCGATACGCTGGACAGGCTGCGTGACTCGGCCCCTCCGGAGCGCACGCTGGTGCTCACCAATGCCTCGCTGCGTGATGCGGTGCTGGCGCTGGAGCCGTCGCTGCCCGCGGAGAATGTGATTGCCGAGCCGCGTCCCGCGGGGACCTGTGCGGCGCTGGCTTGGGCTGCGCGCTGCATTGCCGCCCGCAGCGGTCCCGAGGCCGTCATGGTGTGCACGCACGCCGACTGGGCCATTGGCGATGTGGCCGCGTTCAGTGCCACGCTCGATCGCGCGGCGCAGCTGGCGGCGAGCCGGCAGGCCCTGGTGACGGTGGGCATCGTGCCCTCGCGTCCCGATCCGGGATTCGGCTACATCCAGCCCGGCGATGACGTGGGCGACGGGGCGCGACGGGTGGCGCGCTTTGCCGAGAAGCCCGATCGTGCCACGGCCGAGCGCATGCTGGCCGAGGGCTATCTGTGGAACTCGGGGATCTTTGCGTGGCGTGTGGGCGATCTGCTCGATCAAATCCGCGATCTCACGCCCGAGGTGCAACCGGCACTCGAGGCCGCCGGCGACGATCTCGCCGCGTTTTTCTCGAAGGTGCAGTCCATCGCCATTGATGTGGGGGTGCTGGAGCGCAGCCAGCGTGTGCTGGTGTTGCCCGGGCAGTTCGGCTGGGACGATGTGGGCACCTGGGCCGCGCTGCATCGGGTGCGCCGCAAGGATGCACACGACAATGCGCTGCACGGTGCGGTGTTTGCACTCAAGGCGGCGGGCAATGTGGTGCACGCGGAGGACACGCAGGTGGTGCTCTACGGAGTGCAGGATCTGGTGGTGGTCGCGCGTCATGGCCTGACCATGGTGACGACGCGTGAGCAGGCGGCCGATCTCAAGACGCTCCTGGACGCGCTGCCGCCCGGCGTGCGTGGAGCCTGACATGACCGGGCTCCTGCTTGTTGACGACGAGGTGGCCCGCGGGTTCGAGCCCTTTGCCACTTCACGTCCGGGCGGCGAGCTGCGCGTGGGGGCCTTGCTGCTGCGCGAGCGCTGGATGGCGGTGCTCGGGGTGAAGGCCGAGGCCGTGGCGTTTGTGAGCGCGGCGCACCTGCAGGGGTTTACGGAGTTCGATGCGGCGCCGTTCTACCAGGATGTGTCGGCGTGGCTTCGTGAGACCAACGCCAATAACGTGTGGGTGGTGAACACGCGGGCCATTCCCATGCTGGACGCGGCGCTGCCAGCTTCGGCGACGGCGACCGTGCTGCACGTTGGGGGTCGCGTAGCGGCCGTCCGTCTGTCGGCGGCGGACGCGGCTGTGCACGAGGTCGCACTACGCGCTGGCAGGTGGCCGTTTGCCGAATCCCCGGCGTCCCGCGCGCAAGAAATCGACGGCGTGTGGCTCGACGCGGTGTGGGACATCGTGCGGCATCTGGTGACGCTGCTGCAGCGGGACATTCCGCATCTGGCGGCGCGGGCTGAGGCCACGCGGCTGGAGCCGTCACAGGCCAGCATCGTGGTGAGCGGTCCGCATGCGGTGTGGGTGGAAGACGAGGTCGTGGTGGAGCCCATGGCCTACTTCGACACCTCGGCTGGGCCGGTGCTGCTCAGGCGCGGTACACGGGTGCAGGCGTTCACGCGCATGGTGGGGCCGTGCTACGTGGGTGCCCACTGCACGCTGTCCACCGATCGCATTGCCGCCAGCGCGATTGGTGAGCACTGCCGCGTGCACGGCGAGCTGTCCACGTCGGTGCTGATCGGACACAGCAACAAGAGCCACGATGGCTTTGTGGGCCACTCGGTGCTGGGGCGTTGGGTGAATCTCGGTGCGGGCACCATCACCAGCAATCTCAAGAACACCTACGGCCCAGTGGCACTCTGGACGCCGTCCGGTGCGCGTGATACGGGCCTGCAGTTTCTCGGCACGTGTTTCGGGGATCACGCCAAAACGGGCATTGGTTTGTGCCTGACAACGGGCTGCGTGATTGGTGCGGGTGCCAACGTGTTCGAACACATGCCGCCCAAGGCCGTGGCCCCCTTTGCCTGGGGCAGCACGCCGCCCTACGCCACGCATGCCGTGGACAAGTTCCTCGATACGGCCGCGCGCATGATGGCGCGGCGTGAGGTGGTATTGAGTGCGGCGCAGCGCGCGTGGTGGGCCACGGTGCATGCGTATGCGGCGGCTGATGCGCGCTGGCCGCGGGGCTGAGTTGCCGGATTGTCCGTGCGGTCTGGCGTGCGCGATGTGTTCATGAGCACCACGGGCGCCAACCGTTCCCCGCTGCAGGTGACGGTGTTGGGCTCCGGCAGTCGGGGCAATGCGCTGCTTGTGGACGGGAGCGCGGGTACGGTGCTCATCGACGCCGGTTATGGTCCGCGGGCGCTGCAGCAGCGACTGCACGCCGTGGGCCGGCGGCACGAGGAGATACAGGGCCTGCTGCTGACTCACGAGCATGTGGATCATGCCAGTGGCGCCCCGGCGGTGAGCGCGAAGTGGGGCGTGACGGTGCACGCGACACCACGCACACTGGCGGCGCTGGATACGCTGCCGGATGGACCACCGATGCACCGGGCGGCGCTGGCCGAACAGGGCGCGAGTGTGGTGGCGGGATTCGAGATCACGCACTGCGCCGTGCCGCATGATGCCGCCGACTGCCGCGCGCTGCGACTGACGGATGTGGCAAGTGGCGCGAGCATGGCCGTGGTGCTGGACTGCGGCGCGGTGACAAACACGCTGGCGGGATTTCTGCGCGACGCCGACCTGCTGGTCGTGGAATCCAATCACGACCGTGAGATGCTGGCCAACGGGCCGTATCCGCGTGTGCTCAAGCAGCGCATTCGCGGCGGACGCGGACATTTGTCGAACGCCGAGACGGCCGAGCTGCTGGCGGCCTGCGCGCACAAGGGACTGCAGGGAGTGCTGCTGGCGCATTTGAGCGAGACGAACAATACGGCGGGGCATGCGGTCGAGGCGGCGCGGGGCGCGCTCAGCAAAGCCGGATGGCGGAAGGAGTTGCTTTGGGCGTGTGCGCAGCGGGAGGCGACGCCGGCGGTTTGGGTGGGGGGGATGGGGGGGGGGGAGTTGTCGGTGTTCTGGTATGGCGGGGTGGCGGCGGGGGGACGCAGGCGGGGGGTTTAGCCTCCCCCTCAAGGGGCCCGTGTGCCTGGGGGGGGGGGGTGGGGGGGGGTGGGGCGGGGGCGGGCCAACCGCAAATCTGTGTGGGGGGTGGGTGGGGGGG
>JACVCT010000386.1 GCA_016741895.1 Gemmatimonadaceae bacterium
CTGCACAGATCAAGGAGGAGTAGCGTCGGCTGGCCAAGGAGGATCAGCACGACGCGAATCAGAACGACCCCAAGGCATCGGAGCGCTTCAAGGAAATCTCCGAGGCGTACAACGTGCTGGGCGACGCCGACAAGCGAAAGCAGTACGACGACATGCGGCGGCTCGGTGCCTTTGGCGGCATGAGCGGCTTCGGTGGCACGCGTCCTTCGTCGAGGCCGGGTGGTTTTGGCAGCACTGGTCCCGGACAGTCGGGCGCGGGCACGTTCACCGACTTCGATGTGGGGGGCCTGGGCGGACTCGGCGATCTCTTTTCGTCGATGTTTGGCGGCGCAGCCGGTGCGGCGCGCGCGCGCAGCAAGGGGCCCGAGCGCGGGCAGACCATCGAGCAGACGGTGCAGGTGCCGTTTCGTACGGCCGCTGCCGGTGGCAAGGTGCCGGTGGAGCTCGAGGTCAACGAGGAGTGCGCCGTATGCCGCGGCAACGGCGCGGCGCCGGGCGCGCAGATCAAGCCCTGCAACGAGTGCAACGGCCGCGGCGTGATTTCGTTTGGCCAGGGCAGCTTCGCGGTGAACCGGCCCTGTCCGGTGTGTGTGGGCCGCGGCAGTGTGCCGTCGGAACGTTGTCCCAGCTGCCGTGGTACGGGAGAGGCACGGGTGCGCCGCACGGTGCTCATCTCGGTTCCGGCCGGCGCGGAGTCGGGGCACAAGGTGCGGCTGCGTGGTCAGGGGGGGAAGGGCGCGTCGGGCGGACAGGCCGGCGATCTCGTCATCACCTTCGACGTGCAGCCCGACCGGTTCTACAAGCGGGACGGTCTCGATCTCATTGCCACGGTGCCCATCAACATCGCGCAGGCCACATTGGGCTCGCGCATCAGCGTGAAGACCCTCGACGGCAAGAAGGTGGCGCTGCGCATCCCGGCCGGTACGTCGGCCGGTCGTCGCTTCAAGGTGGCGGGACAGGGCATCGAGAAGGACGGCAAGCGTGGAGACCTGCTGGTGGAGATCACGATCACCGTACCGGAGTCGCTCACCGAAGCGCAGGAGAAGGCCATGCGGGAGTTTGCGGAAGCCAGCGGGTTGAAGTTCTGATGCCATCGGCGCGGAAGTCGGTGAACCTGCTGGCGACGTTGCTGACGACGGCCTGTGTGGCGCAGGTCGGCAGCGCGCGGGTTGTGCGTGCGCAGGCGGCGGCGGAGCCGGTGGCGATGCAGGCGGGAAGCGCGCGGGTGGCCAGGGACACGGTCACCCGTACCGCGCCACGCTGGCATTTCGATCAGTGCATGGGCGGCCTCACGTACGGTGCGCCGTTCAAGTTTGCCCTCGCCTACGGCATGGGCTACGTGCGCGAGAGCGAAACGACCGACTGGTGTTTCCTCGGCGCAGCCAAGGTGGGTTTGGGCGGCGCGAGCTTCAACGTGGGCCTCGCCAACTCGCTTGGCCACTGGGGCAGTGGCACCGCGGTGACGGCGGGCATTCTCCGCACCTTCGACAATCCGCTCGGCGCGTTGGCCAAGCGCACGTATGTGGGCGGCAGCGTGCATCTCTGGCCGCTGCTCGCGCTGGGTGGTGAAGTGGGCTACTACGTGCCGCTGGGCCGCGATGCGCAGGGCGAGCGTGGCAAGGGCATGGTGACCTGGTCGGCGGGTTTCGGGTTCTAAGCACGTAGTACGCAGGTCAGCCCGACTCGCGCTGTCGCGGTCGCGGTCTGTTCTCACGGACATCACGCATGCCTTCCTGGTCCATCGTTTCTGCGGCGCCGTCGCTGCTGGTGCCCTGTGTCATTCCGTTCGGCGCGGTCTATTCGCTGCGTGATGCGCATGAGCGCACGGCAGAAATTCGCGGCAGTCTGATCGCGGGACCGTACGATTGCTGGGTGGACGTGCGCATGCCGACCGTCAGTGTGGCCTTGCAGGTCAACTTCTCGCTGCTGGGTGCGCGTCGTCTGTTGGGCTGTCCGATGCACGAGCTCACCAATGCCATCATCGATTTGCCGGCGGTGCTGGGGCCCGAGGGTCGCCAACTGGTGGAGGACCTCACCTCGGCGCCGGATTGGCCCACCCGTTTTGCCTTGCTTGATGCAGCCCTCGTGCGGCGCTGGATGAGCAGTCCGCGCATTCCGGCGGCCATGCGCTGGGCGTGGACGCAGCTGGGACTGCCGGCGGGTTGTGCGAGCACCGATGCGGCGGATCCGTTGGCCGGTGAGGTCTCGCGCGCGCGCCCGGTGCTGGAGGTGGCGCAGTCGCTTGGGTGGAGCAACAAGAGGTTTGCGGCCCTCGTGCAGGACGCCACTGGCTTCACGCCGCGTCGCCTGCTGTCGGTGCATCGGGTGGAGCGTGCCACGCATGTCTTGCGCACCCGCCCCGGGACATCGCTGAGCACCGTCGCGGCAGCGGTGGGCTACGCCGATCATGCGCATCTCACCCGTGATGTGGTGGCGTTTACCGGGATGACGCCGTCGCGCTACAAGACCCTGGCAGGAACAGAGCTGATGGGATTGCCGCTGCCGGGCGAATAGGGGCGGGGGTCGGT
>JACVCT010000387.1 GCA_016741895.1 Gemmatimonadaceae bacterium
CCGCATGACCGCACGTCCCGCGTCACGCGTTCGTCTTGGTGATCGTGGCCGACTGGCCGTTGGTCAGGCTGCCGATATCGTGGTCTTCGATCCGGCGAGCGTGGCCGACACCGCCACCTTTGCCAATCCGTTTCAGTACCCCGTCGGCATTCCGCACGTGGTGGTGAACGGACACTGGGCGCTGCGCGGCGGCGAGCATGTGGGCACGGGCAACGGTCGCGTGCTGCGCGCCACGACCTGACCGCTCAACAGGCGGCGGGTTGTCTGTTCAGCGACTCGCCGCAGGCGCGCTGCCCGTCTTGCCCTGCCTTGTGCCGCGAGTGGCCAGCTGAATGCCCGCCAGCACGGCGGCCAGCGCCACGAACAGTCGCAGCGATACCGGCTCACCCAGCAACAGCACACCCAGGGCGATGGCCGAGATGGGATTGAGCGCGAGAAACACGGCCACTCGTGACGGCGTGGAGCGGCGCAGCGCGTAACTCCAGAGTCCGAATCCCACGGCGCCGCCCAGGGTGCCAAGAAACAGCACCGTGAGCCAACCTTCTGGCGTGATGCCGCGTGTGTTCGCGGCAAGCCCCTGCATCAGGGCCAGCGGCGCCAGCGAGAGCGCGCCCGCCACCATGGCCCACGATGTGATGGTGGCCGAGGGATAGCGCAGCAACAGCGGTCGCGACCACACGTTGTACACGGCACCGCAGCACACGGTGGTGAAGGCCAGCACGTAGCCGGTCCAACTGCCGGTCTGCGTGGCGTCACGCGCGACCTCGTCGCCCGCCGACCGCAGCGCCGGACTGATGGCCAGCACGATGCCAAACAGCGCCAGCAACTGCCCGCTGACCAGACCGACGCTGGGCCGTTCCGTGCCACGCAGCATCGACAACGCCATCGTCACCAGTGGTATGGTGGCCAGGATGAGCGCGACGGTGGCAGCCGGCAGATGGGTCAGCGACGCGCTGAAGCTCCACGGAAAGAGTCCGAAGAAGAGCGCGCCAAGCGCAAGTACCTGCACACGGTCGCGCTGCGCCATGGGAGCCAGTGCCCGACGTCGGAGCACGGCAAACATGCAGAGGCTGCCAATCACATAGCGCAGAAAGGCCAGCACGATGGGTGTGGTCTGCGGCACCACATGACGCGTGGCCACCACCGAGGCACCAAAACAGATGCAGGCCACCGCTGCGGCGAGCGACGCGGATGCCGACGCCCCAGCCCCACCGCGAAGGGCAGTGAGTGTGGCAGGGTCGGCACCTGCTGCTGGGTGCGGCGCGGATTCACTCGGCGCAGACATGGCGGAGGGATAGTCGCCTTGCGTCGCGCCGGCCAGTGGGCGGACTGCGGTTCAGCTCGCGGCGCCTGTGCTTTGATCGTAGAATCTGCCGCACACGCGCGCCCGGTCCTGCAAAATTCGCGCGCCACCACCAGCACGAGGCGTTTCGCCATGTTCCACAAACCGGCTGCCCTGTTCCTGTTCGCTCTGACGACGCTCCTGCCGTCAGACGCGGACGTCACGCGCCGCCCGGCGGTGGACCACATCAGCGACGTGCCGCTGGCCACGCCCGAGCAGTACCGCAGCGCAGCGGGGCGAGTGGTGAACGACACCCTGGTCGTCACGCTCGAGGCGAGGCTGGTACGTTGGCGGCCACAGGGAGCGCGCCACGCTGATGTCGCGGCGTTCACGTTTGCCGAACCCGGCGTGGCGGCTCGCGTGCCGGGCCCCATGCTCAGACATGTGGAAGGGGGCGTGGTGCGCCTCACACTGCGCAACACGCTCGAGAAGCGCATGGTGGTGCGTGGCCTTACGGGGCGTGCGCAGGGTAATCTGGAAGACTCGGTCGCGGTGCTGCCGGGCCGAGACACCACCTTCAGCTTCTCGGTGGGCGCGCCGGGCGCGCATTTCTACTGGGGACGCACCACACCCACCGTACGGCATCGTGTGGCGCCCATTCCCGACTGGATGTGGAGTGGTGAAGCTGAAGAGGGACCTTTCCTTGGCGCGCTGGTGGTGGACGCCAGGGGAACGGTCCCCGATCCGCGCGAACGCACCTTCGTCATCAATCGATGGCTCGATGAGTACGCGCCCGGCCTCACGGACACGGTCGACTGGAAGATCACCATGAACGGTGGCAGCTTCCCCAACACCGAGCCGCTGTCCTACACCGTGGGCGATTCCGTGCGCTGGCGTGTCATCAATGCCTCGCTGACGTCGCACCCCATGCATCTGCACGGGTTCTACTTCCGTGTCACCGGCAAGGGCAACCCGGCATCGTGGCGCGCCGTGCCGCAGGCCGAGCAGCATGATGTGGTCACCGAGCTGCTGACCGCCGGGGAATCCATGACCATGGCCTGGGTGCCCGAGCGTCCGGGCAACTGGCTGTTTCATTGTCATCTCACGCGGCACATGACGTCAGTGCAGGACTTTCCGGCTGCCGCCACGGCCGGACAGGGAGCGGCGTCTCATGATGCGGCGTCACATGCCGATGCAGGCCACAGTATGGCCGGACACAACATGGCGGGTCTCGTCATGGG
>JACVCT010000388.1 GCA_016741895.1 Gemmatimonadaceae bacterium
ATGGCAAGGAATTTCGACGCCGAAAAGGCGATGGCTTCACCCCATGAGCCCTGACGCCAGGCGTCGGTGATGCGCTCGCGGACCAGGGGCTGCAGCACCCGGTCGGGATGCGTGGCGTAGCCCCAGGCGAAGCGCCCCTTCACGCAGGAATGCCCCTCGTTGGCGCCACCACTGCTGTCGGGGGTCATGCGGACGACGTCGGTTCCCTTGAGTTCCGCGATGAAGGAGCAGCCCACGCCACAGTACGCGCAGGTGGTCTTGACCTGACGGTCGGGCTGGCCCGCGTCGATGACCGTTTTCTCGATGAGGGTTGCCGTGGGGCAGGCCTGCACGCAGGCGCCGCAGGACACGCACTCGGACTCGAGAAACGCCTCGTCCATGCCGGCCGCTACCTTGCTGGCAAACCCGCGATCGGTGATGCTGAGCGCCAGCGTGCCCTGGATTTCGTCACAGGCGCGGACGCAGCGTGAGCACACGATGCACTTGGCCGGGTCGAAGCTGAAGTACGGATTCGACTCGTCCTTCTGCGCCTGCAGGTGATTGGCGCCGTCGTAGCCGTAGCGGACTTCGCGCAACCCGACGGCCCCCGCCATGTCCTGCAACTCGCAGTCGCCGTTGGCCGCGCAGGTGAGGCAATCCAGCGGGTGATCGGAGATGTAGAGCTCCATCACGTTGCGGCGCACACGCGCCACTGTGGGCGACTGCGTGCGGACCACCATGCCTGCTTCGAGCGGTGTCGTGCACGACGCCGGCAGGCCCTTTCGCCCGTCGATCTCCACCACACAGAGCCGACAGGAACCGAAGGCTTTGAGCGAGTCCGTGGCGCAGAGTTTCGGAATGGAGATGCCGGCTGCCTTGGCTGCCTGCAGCACGGATGTGCCGGGCGGGACGGCCACCTCGATGCCATCGATGCGTGCGGTGATCATGCAACCTCCTCGGCTACCAGATCAGGGGAAGCCACGGCGTCCGCGCGCGAGTCTGCGGGTGATGGCGCAAGCAGATCCGCCGTGAAGTGTGTCATGATGCTGCGCACGGGAAGCGGTGTCAGACCGCCCATGGCGCAGAGCGAGCCGAACTCCATGGTTTCACAGAGTTCACCCAGCAGATCCCAGTTGGCGCGCAGGTTCTCGCCGCGGCGCAGCTTCTGAATGACCTCGACACCACGTGTGGAGCCGATGCGGCAGGGCGTGCACTTGCCACAGGACTCGATGGCACAGAACTCCATGGCAAACTGCGCCATGGCCCCGAGGTTGACCGTGTCGTCGAAGAGCACGATGCCGCCGTGCCCCAGCATGGCGCCGATGCCGGCAAAGTGCTCGTAGCCGAGGGGCGTGTCCCACTGCGACGATGGCAGATAGGCGCCTAGTGGCCCCCCCACCTGCACGGCACGCAGGGCACGCCCGCTGCGGGTGCCACCGGCAAAGGTTTCGATCAGCTCGCGAAGGGTGATGCCGAACGGGAGCTCCACGAGCCCGCCCTGGGCCACGTTACCCGCCAGCTGAAACGGCATCGTGCCCCGCGAACGATCCACACCGAAGCCGGCATAGTGCGCAGCACCCTGGGCCAACACATCCGGCACGGCCGCCAACGTGAGCACGTTGTTGATGATGGTGGGGCAGCCGAAGAGTCCCGCGATGGCGGGAAGCGGGGGCTTGCTGCGGACCTGTCCCCGGCGGCCCTCCAGACTTTCCAGCAGCGCGGTTTCTTCGCCGCAAATGTACGCGCCCGCTCCCACGCGCAGCTCGATGTCAAAGGCGTGTGGGCTGTCGAGCACACGCGGGCCGAGCAGGCCAGCGTTCCGGGCCGCCTGCAGCGCCGCGTCAAAGGTGCGAATCGTGCGCGGATACTCCGAACGCAGGTACACGTAGCCCTGCTGCGCGCCCACCGCGAGCCCGGCAATGACCATCCCTTCGATGAGACGGAAGGGATCGGCTTCCATGAGGAGTCGATCGGCAAAGGTGCCGGAGTCTCCCTCATCGGCGTTGCAGACCACGTATTTGCTGGCCGCCGCCGCCTGCTGCACGGTGCGCCACTTGATACCCGTTGGAAACGCGGCGCCGCCCCGTCCACGGAGACCCGAGTCGATGACCTCCTGGACGATGCCGGACTGGTCGAACTGCAGGGCCCGCTGCAAACCGGCGAGGCCGCCCGTGTCCCGATACTCGTCGATTGAGAGCGGATCAATGCGGCCGGCGCGGGCAAACATGAGGCGCTGCTGCATGCGGAACCACGGATGCTCGTCCACCAGCCCAATGCAGCGGGCATGTGCCAGTCCGGGCGTGTCGCTGCGGCCCAGTTCAACGCTCAGCTGATCGAGAAGCGCCGGAACGTCTGCGGAAGAAAGCTGGGCAAAGCCGAGGCGTCCCTTGGGCGTGTCGATTTCCAGCAGAGGTTCGAGCCATGCCGCGCCGCGCGATCCGTTGCGATGCAGCGTCAATCCGCTGCCTGAGTGGCTCGCAGTCCACCGGGCGACGGCCTCGGCCACTTCGTCAGCACCAACCGAGGCACCCGCCGT
>JACVCT010000389.1 GCA_016741895.1 Gemmatimonadaceae bacterium
CATTGAACCCGGCGTGGCGAACTTCGTGCCCTGGTATCGCGACTACTACGGTGTGTGAGACGTGGCGGGCGCGGTGGGGACTTGGCTTTTCGGGTCGGTGCCCCGCCGCTTCCGTCCGCGGGCGAAGACGACAAAGCCCACGGCGAACACCGTGGCAAAGCCGAACCACTGCAGCGCGTAGGAGAGATGTGGTCCGTCGGTGATGGCGGGCGGCGGCACCCGCGTGGGCCGCACGATGTCCGTCATGATGGTGTCGCCGAGCGCGAGCAGCACCATGGGTCCCAGCGGCTGCTGCATGAGCAGCGCCAGCGTGTCACGGTCCATCAGGCGCATGGCGCGACCACCCGAGCGCATGCGCGCCATGCCGGGACGCGGCGGCGGGAACGACGTGACCAGGGCGTCGAGCCGCAGGGTGTCCGCTTCGCGGGCCTTGTCCAGGTCCACCGTACGGCCATCCGGCGCATAGAGATAGCCGCGCAGCAGCACGATGGCCGTGTCGCCCCATGACCCGTCGATTGGGCGGATGGGCGTGAGCAGGTGCACACCCGGGCTGCCGTTCTGGGTGCGCGTGGCGTGAACCATTTCGTTGGCGTAGTCCGCCACGCCTTCCACCCGCACACGGCGCCAGTGCGTGACGGCCGTGTCCTGCCCCTGCAATTCGGCCAGCGTGAGTGGCGGCGCCGCGCCGCGACCTTCCACGATGGCATTCTGCGTACGCCGCTCCTGCAGACGACTGAGTTGCCAGAACCCCAGACGGACGCAAACAGCGATTGCCACGGCTGACACCAGACCAAACCACCAGACAGAGCGCCGACTGCTCACGCCTTCTCTCCACGCTTTCCGGTGCCGCGCGGCGTGCCGGGCCGGGTCGTCCTGGGCTTCTCGGCTTTGGGCTTGGTGACCTTGGTCTTTGTGGTTTCGGTCTTCGTGGTTTCGGCCTTCGATGTCTTGGTCTTCGCGGCCTTGGTCTTCGCGGCCTTGGGCTTCGCGACCTCGGTTGTGGAGACCTCGGTCTTGAGGACCTTGGCCTTGGTGGTTCGGGGTTTGCTGGTCCCTGGTTTGCTGGCCTTCGTATTCCTGGCCTTGACCAGCGTGGGCGCCGGTTCGGCATCAACCGCCGGCGTGGTGCCGGGTTCCGGCAGCAGCACCAGCATGCCAAGCGGAGGCAGTGTGACCACGAGCGACTGCAGATAACCGTGCCAGGGCTCGTTGTCCGTGGTCACGCGGGAATCCACGGGATACGCACTGCCACCAAATCGCGCTTCGTCACTGTTGAGCGCCAACTGGTAGGTGCCGGCCATGGGAGCACCCAGGCGATAGCCCGGACGCGGTACTGGCGTGAGGTTCAGGATGACGAGCGCATGCGCGTCCGGCTTGCCGCTGCCGTCCGCACGCACGAACGACAGCACCGACTGTTCGCGGTCGGCCACGTCGATCCACTTGAAACCGCGCGGCTCGTGATCGGCCTGCCAGAAGCATGGCTGCGCCCGATACAGCGCCCCCAGCGCCTCCATGTAGTCCAGCAGTCCACGCCGCCGTGGATCGTCGAGCAGATGCCATTCGAGCGAGACGTCGTGATTCCACTCGTGCGGCGACCCCAGTTCGGTGCCCATGAAGAACAGCGACTTGCCCGGACGCGTGACCGAATAGCCGATGAGTGCGCGCAGATTGGCCAGCTTCTGCCACACCTCACCCGGCATCTTCTCGAGCAGCGACTTCTTGAGGTGCACCACCTCGTCATGCGACAGCGGATTCACGAAGCGTTCGCTGTACTCGTACATCATGGCGAAGGTGAGCTTGTCATGCGCCCCCTTTCGAAAGAAGGGATCGACACGGAAGTAATCGAGCGTGTCGTGCATCCAGCCCATGTTCCACTTGAACGTGAACCCCAGTCCGCCCTCGGCGATGGGTGCGGTGACATGTGGCCAGGCGGTGCTTTCCTCGGCGATGGTCACCACCCCCGGGTGCAGGCTGTGCACAGCCTGATTGAGCTGCCGCAGAAAGGACACGGCATCCAGGTTCTCGCGCCCCCCCAGACGATTGCGCACCCACTGCCCGGCCTCACGCCCGTAGTCGAGATAGAGCATCGAGGCCACGGCATCCACCCGCAGTCCGTCGATGTGAAACATCTCGATCCAGTACAGCGCATTGGCCACGAGAAAATTGCGCACCTCGTGGCGGCCGTAGTTGAAGATGTGCGTGCCCCACTCGGGGTGGTCACCGAGCCGCGGATCCTCGTGCTCGTAACACGCCGTGCCGTCAAAGCGCCGCAGCGCCCAGTCGTCGCGCGGGAAGTGTGCCGGCACCCAGTCGAGCAGCACGCCGACGCCGGCGTCATGCGCGCGTTCGATCAGCCGCGCCAGACCCGCCGGTTCGCCGAAGCGGGCGGTGGGCGCGTACAGGCACAGCGTCTGGTAGCCCCAGGACCCGTCGAAGGGGTGTTCGGAGACCGGCAGCAGTTCCAGGTGGGGGAAGCCCATGTGCGCCGGATAGGACACCGTGTGGGTGGCCAGCT
>JACVCT010000390.1 GCA_016741895.1 Gemmatimonadaceae bacterium
CCCCAACCCCGACCCCAACCCCGACCGGGGTCGACCCAAGCCCCGGCCGCTGGCCCCAGTCGCATACGGTCCCGTCTCTCAACTCATTGGTTGCTGGTCTCTCATTTTCTATTTCTGTCTCGCCATCTCAACTCCGATCCTCACCATCTGTCCGATCTCAGATCTCAGATCTCAGAGACCAGAAGCGAGAAACGAGAAGCTACCTCCCCGACCTCACGCGTATTGTTTGAGTCGTGCTGTCCGTGATTCCTCCCCCACTCACGATGAGCGTGAGCCGGTAATCTCCCGCCGGCACACTCGGGAAATTGAGTGTCAGGCTGCGTCCCGGCCCGCCATCCGGCCGCCCGTTGTCGTTGTACTTGATGGAGATCGGCTGCAGCGCCTTGGACAGGCCAATGCTGCTGCCCAGGCGCTGCATGAAGCTGGCGCCCAGTCGTGTGGCCCGCACGGACACCTGGAGGGGTGACTGCGGACTCGCCGGACGGTACATCTCCCAGTAAAGACCGATCTGCGTCCCGCCCACGATATCGAGCGATCCATAGGCCTGCTCGGCATTGCGCTCGAGGCTGGGCGTGGGTGACGGGTCACCACGCTGCAGCAGCAGGAAGTCCGACAGGCGTGTATCGGCCGGCAGCGGCTGCACCGCCGCACGCACACGCGCGGCCCGCTTGCCGGTGGGCGCCAGCACCTCGAGACTCGCCAGCATGGGCGCGGTGATGGACGCCAACAACGCCCGATTGGCGCCCGCATCATCCTTGGTGACCTGCACCGGCGTCTGGCCATTCAACCCGTCGAGCGTCAGGC
This sequence comes from Gemmatimonadaceae bacterium, assembly GCA_016741895.1. Lineage (GTDB taxonomy): Bacteria > Gemmatimonadota > Gemmatimonadetes > Gemmatimonadales > Gemmatimonadaceae > Gemmatimonas. The sequence goes on from JACVCT010000390.1 coordinate 805, forward strand.
CGGCGTTGTAGGGTGCGCGCCCCATCTCGAGCTCGCGCATGAGACGGAAGCCCCCGGCCACGAGGGTGCTGTCCCCGCGCTTGAAGCGCGCGAACTGATGCGGCAGTTCACCGTAACCCGCCGCGTAGCGCGTGGCATAGCGCATGCGAGCCCGGCGACGCTTGGGTTCCCACGATTCTTCCTTTGCCGCCAGCGGGTTGTCGATCACCGCCGGCACGGGCATGAAGTCGTAGCTGGGCGTGGGCTCATGGCCAATGACCTGCGGCGGACGCGGATCGGCCACGCCGCCATTCTGCACCGACCACGACATCGGCCAGCCATAGCGCAGCTGCGACTCGAGCAGATCATCGCCCCACTGCAGATCGTAGGGAATGCGGCCCAGCGAGTGCACACGGGACATGGTGTGCCGCGCGTAGAACTCACTGGCCGCATCATTGCCCGGCAACATCCACAGCGGCTGTGCAAGACGCAGCACGCGCGTGTTGTAGGAAACGCGCGCATCGCAGCTCATGGCCTTGTACGCCCCGTGCGTGGACGGGTCGAGCCACGGCGTGAGATCCGTCCACTCGCAGCGCTGCGCCGCCGGCATGGCCGAGAGCGAACGCTCGAAGGCCGCCAGCGCCTCGCCGTGCAGGTTGGCATTGTGCAGCGCCAGTCCCTGCAGGGCGTCGCACCACCAGCTCGTGCCGCCGCAGGCGCGCGCCGCCTCCACCGCCAGCTCCGGCTTCTGCCCCTCAATGGCATAGCGCACGCGCATGCCGTTCACCCAGTCATCCTTGGGGTCGGCACTCTGCGCCCGCGCGAGCAGATCCAGCAGTTGCTCGCGTTCGATCTTCGCATCGTTGCGCTCGGCCGGCGGCGGTACGTCGCCGTTGTTGTTCCAGTAGCAGATGCGGCCCAGCGGTACCTCGCAGCTCGCGTCAGCTCCGCCATTGTAGAAACGCAGCCCGAGCCGGTGATTGCGCTCGAACGCATCCTGCTGTGAGCGCGCCTGTGCACTCAGCGCACTGAGCGCGCCCACGTTGCCACGCAGCGGGTCCACCCCCGCGCGCACACTGCGTGCCGTATCGGACAGGACCGAGGCGGCGCCGGCCGCATTGCCCTGGCCACTGGACTGGGCCGGCAGCGTGGACACGGGCAAGCCGCCGGCGAGGGTCGCGACGGCAAGCGCGAGAGCCGCAAGCGGCCACCGCGGAGTTGGCCCCTGCGGGCCACGAGGGAAGAAACGGAATGCGGACACGGCAATGCTCAGCTGGAGGATCAGACGATCGCGTAGTCTAGCACGCGATCGCTCCGGCCGACATCACACGTGTCCGCCCCGACATGACTACGAGGTCAGAATACGAAGCGAATGCCCGCCGTAAGCGCGAGGTTGTGCGCGAGGTTGCCTTCGGCCCGGAAACCCACGGCATCCTCGGAGTTGAAACGGCTGATGTAATCCTTGGCCTGCAGACGCAGCGTGATACCCGGCGTGATACCCACATCCAGCCCGCCACCCAGCGTATAGGCCACGCTGGTGGAGCGGGTGTCGAGCACACTCACGCTGATGTCGTTGGTCATGCCGCCAATGCCACCCTGGATGAACGGCGCAAAACCACGCGTGGTGCCACCCAGGCCACCGAGCTCGAGCCCCACGCCATACATCCAGGTCGTGGCACTGCCCCCGTTGACACCCCCCACCAG
>JACVCT010000391.1 GCA_016741895.1 Gemmatimonadaceae bacterium
CCCGCGCCATGGGCGTGACCTTGCCCCGCAGACCCGTGCCGTGACTGGGGTCGGCCACGATGGGCAGGTGTGACACCTTCTGCACTACCGGCACCGCCGTGAGGTCGAACAGGTTGCGCGTGGCGCTGTCGAAGGTGCGCACGCCGCGCTCGCAGAGAATCACGTTGGGGTTGCCTTCGGCCAGAATGTACTCGGCGCTCAGCAACAGATCGTTGATGGTGGCCGCCATGCCGCGCTTGAGCAGCACCGGCTTCTTGAGCGTGCCCACATGACGAAGCAGCGAGTAGTTCTGCATGTTGCGCGCGCCAATCTGGATGCAGTCGGCGTACTCGGCCACAAGATCGGCGCCACGTTCATCCATGGCTTCGGTGACGATGGCCAGTCCCGTTTCGCGGCGCGCGAGGGCCAAAAGCTCGAGCCCCTGCTTGCCCAGTCCCTGAAACGCATAGGGCGAGGAGCGCGGCTTGAACGCGCCACCACGCAGCGCCGAACCACCGGCCGCCTTGACCTGCCGCGCCGAGGTGAGAATCTGCTCCTCGGTTTCCACCGAGCAGGGGCCGGCCACGATCGGCACCTCACTGCCACCAAAGCGCACGCCCGGCGCGATCTCCACGATGGTCGTTTCGTTCTTCCACTCGCGCGAGGCCTGACGGAAGGGCTTCTGCACAATGAGCACGCTGGCCACGCCGGGCAGGCCCTCGATGTACGACCAATCCACCTTCGCGTCGTCACCCAGGAGACCAATGGCCGTGCGGACTTCGCCCGGCAACGGCAGCGGCTTGAAGCCCTGACGCGTGATTTCCTCGCAGACACGATCGATGTCGGCGGAGGTGGCGTTGGGCTGCATCACGACCAGCATGTGTGTTCCTCAGAAAGTGTGGTGCCAGCCGTCCGTGGCAAGCACGACCGGCCCATGATACAACGCGCCCACTTCGCCGCGGAGATCCACGGTTTCGACGGGCGGATAGAAATGCGTGAGCACGAGCTGCCGCGCCCCGGCCGTGGCCGCGAGGGCACCGACCTGCGATGGCGTCAGGTGCGACGGGATGGCCATGGCCTCCGGCAGCGAACACTCGGCCAGCAGCAGGTCACAGCCCGCCGCCCACTGTCCCAGCGCCTCGCTCGGGCCCGTGTCCCCGGTGTACACCAGACGACGCGCCCCATCGCGCACGGAATATGCCATGCTCTCGGGGGTGTGGGGTACGGGGAAGCCCTCCAATTCCACACCGTCAGGCAGCTTCACGACTTCGTCCGGCGCGATCTCCCGCACCGTGAGCGGGAATCCGGGCGCCAGAATGGATGCTCCATACACGGCGGCCATGCCTTCGAGCAGCGCACCCGTGCCCACAGGACCGAAGACCGTGACCGGGGCCGAGCGCGGCGGCAATTGGCCCCAGCGCCAGCCCATGATGAGCATCGGCAGGTCGGCAATGTGGTCGGCGTGAAAGTGCGTGAGCGCCACGTGCGTGATGTCCTGCCAAGCGATGCCGAGGGCCGCCATGCGATGCACGGCGCCGCTGCCGCAGTCGAGCAGAAGTCGCACGCTGCCCGACTGCCCAAGGTGCGCGGCGCTCACGCGCGACGGGTGCGGCGCGGCCGTGCCGGTGCCGATGGTGGTCAGTTGCATGCCGCGTCGCGTGTCAGCGTAGAAAGTCAGCGGAAAATGTCAGCGACCGCGGAAGACGACGCGCCGGAAGATCGGCGCCGCGTTGCCGGCCTGAAAGCGCGCGAGATACACACCCGGCGCCACCGTGCGACCATCCTCGGCGAGACCATCCCATACGAAGCGGTTGTCGCAATTGCTCTCGGTGCCGGCCAAGCCGCGACCGTAGCGGCCGGGGGCAAACTCCGTGATGCCATCGGCCCCGGGCACGATGCGACGCACCTGATTGCCTCGCAGATCAAGGATGTCGAGCTTCACCGCCGCGCCGGTCGCGCCAATGTCAAACCAGAAGCAGGTGTTGAACGCGGTTGCCGACGGGAAAGGATTCGGAAAGTTCTGGTAGAGGATCGTGGTGGTCGGCAGCGGCGGATCTGTGATCACGAACGACCCGGCACTGAATTCACGCACCGATTCGCCGTTCGGCAGATAGGCTCGCACGTTCCAGCGATACGAGGTGTTGGCCTGCAGGTCATCGGTCGGCCGGTACACCGTATCCACCAGGCCTCCCACCGCCACGGTCGGACGGCCATTCACCGTCAGCTCCAGATCGTATCGCCAGCGTCCCACGGCGCTGGTGACCGGCGCGCTGCGCCACACGAACTGCGGGCGTCGGATATTGAAGCTGTTGCCGCTCGGCGAGTCGGGTGAGATGAGGTCCAGCCAGGTTGGCGTACGCCGCGGTCCCGTCACCACCGACTCGAACACCTGTCCGGCCAGCGCACGCACCAGTGCGCGCCAATAGACCTCACGATCGCTCGGCAGCAGCCGCGTCACCTGAATCGTGAACGCCGTGTCCGTACGCGTGAACACACTGTCCAGCACC
>JACVCT010000392.1 GCA_016741895.1 Gemmatimonadaceae bacterium
TTCATGCACGCCAAGCCCTGCCCGCACATCGTGCGCCGGAGTCGCGCATTGATCGCGAAACCATGGAGATCCACCTCGGCCGCCTGGCGCACACGCTGGCGCGCTACGAACAATGGGCCGTCACGGCACTCGGTGACGCGTATCGGCGCAGCACACTGCGCGACCTGCCCCGCCACAAGCGGCGTCGCTTCGTCGCCACGCCCGACCTCAGCGCTTCGTGGTTGGCTACTCCCTGGACGAGTCAGCTGACCACCAGCCCCGCCACAACTGCAGCGCCTGCCCCGCACCGGGTTGGGTGATGCGCGCGCGCAGCGGCACATAGCGCGCGTAGATGCTGTCTGCCGCCGCAAACAGTCGCCGGTCCGCCTCACTACGGGGCGCGCCCTTGGGCACGGCGTAGACAAAGGTGGACAGGCTGGAGCCATCTGACGCCGTGAATCGGTGCACCGTGGGGATGCGCACGAAGTCACGCGGCACCAGGGCGCCCGTGCGATCGCCTTCCTCACCGGCCTGCACGAAGAAGTCCACGGCATCATCGGGATAGCCGAAGAGATAGCCGTAGCCCCGCCAGCGCGGCGCGCGCGGCGCGTTCTCCACCGCCGCCAGCACGTCGCGCGGGTCGGCGGATGGCGTGATGCCGAGGGTGGCGAAGAACGCGGCGTGTCGTGTCACGGCGCGCCGCACTGCACCCCGGTGGTACAGCACCACCGACGCCTGCCGCACTTCCGACGAGTCACGCAAACGCTGCGTGGCGGTGAAGACCTGCACAAAGGCACCGATCTCGCCGCAGCGCAGCAGCGCCGTGGCCTCGCGCAGTCGTTCGAGTCGCTGCAGCGCGAGCGTGTCGACTGTGGGCGCGATGCGCACACTCAGGTCTCGCACGTCGCTGGAGAGCGGCTTGAGTCCGCCACCCAGGGTGTACAACGCCTCCCGATCCCCAAGCTCGAGCAGTACGGAGTCGGCCAGGGCCCGAACGGCAGGCTCGGCGTGGTCCACCGCCAGACAGGCGTTGGCGGCAGGGAGTGGCGAGGTGGTGGGACGCGGCGTCTGTGCGCTGCACCCTTGCAGCACGAGGGCTGCAGCGAGCGCGGCGCGCAATCCGGACGGGAAGCAGGACATGGTACGGGGAACAAGTGAGCAGAGAAAATGAACCATGACCAGACACCGTTGCCAGAACATGGTCAGCGAAGTTCGAGGGTGAGCGTCCACAGCGACCGCGAGGCCGCTGTCGGGAGGTCAGCGCGCCACTGCGTGAAGTCCGCGCGCACGCGCCACGGTGCGGCTGCCTGTTGCCGGCGCCAGGACAGGCCACCACCCCAGCCGTAGGCCCCGGCACCGAAGGCCGTGCCCCAGGGCTGCGTGAGCTGCGTCCAGACCGGGCTGATTCGTCGCACATCCGACACCGCGTCCGGTGCCGGCGACCAGATCACGGCGCCGTGTGCCGCCAGAAAACCGCGCGCCGTGTGCCACTGACGGCCCAGTATCGCCCGGCTCTGCCAGCGTGGAATCTCCCAGCGGGCCTCGGCGGCGAGATCACGCCACTGTGTGGTGCGCTGCTCGGCCGCGACATGCAACCACCATGGGGCCTCGTCCATGCTGCGCCCCATCCACCACGTGGCGGCCGCGTGAGTCTGCATGGCCTCGTCATCGATGTTGACGGCGCGGAACACCGGATCGGTGCCGCGGCGTGTTTCGTGGCGCCACCAGGCATCGACGTCGAGCGTGTGAGCGCGTGCGATATGGCGCCAGCCCAGCCGCAAGTCATGCCGCTGCCGCCGTGAGGCGCCACCGGTGACCGGCGCCGCAATGCCATCGCGGACCTCGTCCTCGGTCACGCGGCCCGAGTAGCCCAGCGCGAAGCGCGAGGTGGCGCGCTGCCACTGCCAACCTGCCCGCACTCCGAGGGCGCGACCCGTGAGACGACGCTCCGCGGAGTTGAGTTGGGTGCGATCGAAGGTGGCGAGGCCACGCAGGCGATAGACGAGCGGGACATCGGGCGAGACGCCACCGCCGATTTCCAGATCCTCCTGCGTCCACTCCATCGTCGCCCCCACCGCCACACGCTGCGCCCCGCGCTCCCAGCGCAGGTCGGGCGCGAAACTGGCCACACGGCGCCGCACCAGCGGCCGCGGATCGTTCTGCCGCGCCTCCTGCCCAAGCGACAGGTCGACGGGAAGACCAATGGCCCAGGCCCGCGAACGCAACGGCCGCTGCACGCCGGCCCGAAGCCCGAGGACATCACCGCGGAACGTGCCGCCGATGCTGTCAGCCCACACATAGCCACCCAGGAGTGACGCGGCCGACTGATTGCGCCACATCACGTCGCGATCGGCGTGCCGCTGGTAGTGCACGCCGCCGTCGAGTCGCCACGCGCCCTGCATGGCGCGGCCATCCGCCTCCACCCGCACCACGTCGCGACGCCGCGCCTCCTGCGGCGTGCGCCACGCGCCGGCTTCGTGTGCGGCGGTCACCCCCTAGCGGCGA
>JACVCT010000393.1 GCA_016741895.1 Gemmatimonadaceae bacterium
CGAAGGACCCTTCCCCCCCCGCCCCTCCAATCCTCGGATCCTCCGATCCTCACACCTTCTGTTCCCAAGTCCGCCTGCGAATCAGAACGCGCCGCTGTACAGCACTACATGCGCCCCACTACCAAGCGTGAGTCCCGACGATTCGGCCACGCGTCCCGTGGACTTCATGTCCACCGAGTTGTTGCCGAACTTGTTGACGCCGACAGTGCGGATGCCGTTGCCGGCGCTCGCACGCCCCGACATGTCACAGTTGACCATCAGCCCGCCGGGCCTGGCACAGATGGCGAGGGCAGATGGCGCCATGCCCTCCGAGACCAGCAGATGTACGTCCACAGTGGCATTGGCACCGAGAGCGCCACGCAGGGTCTTGTGCACGCCATGGTCGCTGCACACCTCGATGCCGAAATTCACACCCTGATGGATGAACGTGCTGCCGTTGTTCTTCCGCTCGAAGGAGGTGTTGGACGCTCCGATCTGGAATCCGTCGAATGACTGCTTGTAGTACTTGAGCAGAAACTGACCATTCCAGAGAATGGGGCAGACGGCGAGATGTGACTTGGAGAACACACCCTTCTTGTAGGCAATGGTGCCGGCCACGATCACAATGTCCGCGTACCGCGATGAGGTGGCCTGCAGCTTCTTGTAGAGGCCCATTTTGTCGCCACTGCTGAACGACCCGATGTTCACCGCGCCACTGCTGCTGACCTGATGATCAGAGAAGGAGTACTCGGGCGCCATGAAGATCCGAATGGCGTTGGCTGGCGCATGTGCATTGAACAGCGCATCGGCGCGTTGCACCGCATCATCAAACGCATCGTACGACTTGCTGTTCATGCCCTGGAACGTGTCACGGTTGTCCAGTTCCAGCATGGCGGCGCAGATGGTGGGCATGGGCGGGGGAGGTGAGGGGGGTGCTGCGGATGGCCGAATCTCGTCAGGACCGTGCCGCCGGGCAACCGCATTGAACAGAAGGTGTGAGGATCGGAGGATTGGAGGATAAGAGAGCGGGCGGCGAGAGACTCGACTTGGCCTGAGTCTCTGGCCGCCCGCCCTCCTATTCTCGGATCCTCAGATCCTCACACCTTCTGTTCCCCGATCCTCCGGAGAATCAGAAGCGATCGAGCTCCATCACCTTCGTCCACGCCGCCACGAAGTCCGACACGAACTTCTGCTTGCTGTCGTCCTGCGCATACACCTCCGACAGCGCGCGCAGCTCCGAGTTGGAGCCGAAGATCAGGTCCACTCGCGTGGCCGTCCACTTCACGTCACCCGTGCTGCGATCGGTGCCTTCGTACACGTCGGCGCCAGGCGCCACCGGCTTCCACGCCGTGCCCATGTCGAGCAGGTTGACGAAGAAGTCGTTGCTCAGCGTCTCCGGACGATCGGTGAACACGCCGTGCTTGGCTGCGGCGTAGTTGGCGCCGAGCACACGCAGGCCACCCACCAGCACCGTCATCTCAGGCGCGGTGAGCATCAGCAGCTGCGCCTTGTCCACCAGCAGTTCTTCCGGCGAGGTGGTGTAGCGGGCCTTCTGGTAGTTGCGGAAGCCGTCGGCCTGCGGCTCGAGCACCGCATACGACTCCACATCGGTCTGCTCCTGCGACGCATCCATGCGGCCGGGCGTGAACGGCACCGTCACCGCGAAGCCCGCGCGTTCGGCCGCCAGTTCAATGGCAGCCGCGCCACCAAGCACGATGAGATCGGCCAGCGACACCTTCTTGCCGCCGGTGGCCGACGCGTTGAACTCGGCCTGAATGGTCTCGTAGATCTCGAGCGCCTTGGCCAGCTTGGCCGGCTGGTTGACCTCCCAGTTGCGCGCCGGGTTGAGACGGATGCGCGCACCGTTGGCGCCACCGCGCTTGTCGGAGCCGCGGAAGGTGGACGCTGACGACCACGCCACGTACACGAGATGCGAGATGGACAGACCCGAGGCCAGGATCGTGCGCTTGAGCGCGGCGATGTCCTGCGCGTCGATGAGCGGGTGATTCACCGCCGGGATCGGATCCTGCCACAGCAGCTCTTCCTGCGGCACGAGCGGGCCGAGGTAGCGGGCCTTGGGGCCCATGTCACGGTGCGTGAGCTTGAACCACGCGCGCGCAAAGGCGTCGTGGAACTCCTGCGGGTTGGCGTGGAAGCGCTTCGAGATCTCGAGGTACTTGGGGTCGGTGCGCAGCGCGATGTCGGCCGTGGACATGGCCGGACGCACCTTCTTGCCCGGCACGTGCGCGTCCGGCACGACGAGCGAAGCTTCCTTGTCGGTGGGCTCCCAGATGTACGCGCCGGCCGGGCTCTTGGTCAGCTCCCATTCGAAACCGAAGAGCGTGTCGAAGTAGCCGTTGTCCCACTTGATGGGATTGGGCGTCCACGCACCTTCGAGACCCGACGTGGTGGTGTGCTCGCCCTTGCCCGTACCGAAGGCGTTGAGCCAGCCGAAGCCCATCGCTTCGA
>JACVCT010000394.1 GCA_016741895.1 Gemmatimonadaceae bacterium
TGACCCCGTCGGGTCGACGCGGAGAGAGGCGTGGGCGGCCCGGCTGGGGCTGCTGGGGGGGGCAGGGGGCTTGTCGGCGATGGCGGCGAAAAGTGGGCCACCGCCACTCACCGGCCTCACGGGCGTGGGTGTGTCGCGCGAATTGGCCGAGGCGCGGCGGCAGTCCTTGGACGATGTGCGCTATGCGCTGTCGCTGCGGGTGTCGACGTCGGATACGGCGAGCGGAGAGGTGCAGGTGCAGTTCACGACACGCGGCCAGGCCAACGCCGCCGATGATGTGATTCTCGATTTCCGCGGACTGTTCGTGGATGGTGGAGAGGTCAACGGCCAGACCTGGAATGCGCGCGAGGCCTGGAACGGTCATCATCTCGTGGTGCCGTCGCGCCTGCTGCAGGCCGGGCGCAACACGCTGCGTCTGCGATTCGGAGCTCCGGTGGCGTCGGCCGGCGCCGCGATCATTCGCACACAGGATGTGCGCGACAGCAGCACCTACCTGTACACGCTGCTCGTACCCGCCGACGCGAATCTGCTGTTTCCGGTATTCGACCAGCCGGACCTCAAGGCGCGCGTGCGGCTGTCACTCACCACACCGCTGACGTGGCGGGCGCTGTCCAACGGCGCCCTCGTCTCACGCGACAGCGTTGCAAGCGAGGCCGTGCATCACTTTGCGGAGACGGCCCCCATCAGCACGTATCTGCTGGCGCTTGCGGCAGGGCCGTGGCAGGTGCAGACACGCGAGCTGGCGTTGGCCGATGGCGCGCCGGCGCAGGCGATGTCGCTGTGGGTGCGACGTTCCCGCGCGTCAGAGGCCGAGTCGGATACGCTGCTCCACATGAATGCGCGGGCGCTGCGCTGGCTGGGGCAGTACTTCGCTGTGCCCTACCCCTTTGGCAAGTACGATCTGCTGCTGGCGCCGGCGTTCCCGTTTGGCGGCATGGAGCATCCGGGCGCGGTGTTCTACAACGAGGAGAGTTTCATCTATCGCGAACCGCCGACTGTGTCCCAATTGCTGGGTCGGCAGGCGACCACGTTTCACGAAGTCGCGCATCAATGGTTTGGCGACTACGTGACCATGCGCTGGTTCGACGATCTGTGGCTCAAGGAGGGGTTTGCCACCTTCATGGCGGCGCGCATGCAGGCCGCGCTGCAGCCGGAGGCGAATGCCTGGAAGACGTTCTATCTGCGCAACAAGCCGGTGGCGTATGCCACCGACGTCACCGCCGGCACCACGCCGGTGTGGCAGGCGCTTGGCAATCTGGATCAGGCCAAGAGCAACTACGGGCCGATCGTGTACAACAAGGCGCCGTCGCTGCTGCGTCAACTGGAGTACGTGGTGGGTGAGGAGGCCTTCCGGCGCGGCGTGCAGCAGTTTCTCCGTCAGCATGCCTTCGGCAACGCCACCTGGCAGGAACTGCTGGCCGCCATCGGTGCGGCGGCCGGTCGTGACCTGAGTGCCTGGGGTCGGCAGTGGATGCTGCGTCCCGGCGTGCCCGTCATCTCGCAGCATGTGCGGGTGGAGCGTGGTCGCATTGCGTCGCTGCGCCTCACGCAGCGGCCCGCACAGGCCGGTCTGTCGGGCACTGAGGCCTGGCCGCTCAAGTTGCAGCTCCGCCTGCACTACGTGGACCGCGCCCCGGTGCTGCTCAGCGTGGACGTGCATACACGCGACACCGAGGTGACGGCGGCGAAGGGTCTGGCCGCGCCGGCCTTTGTTTACGCCAACGACGGCGACTACGGCTATGCGGTGGTGCTGCCCGACTCGGCCAGTGTGGCGTGGCTGACGCAGGAACTGCCGAGTGTGCGCGACGAGCTGCTGCGGGCGCAGCTCTGGGGCGCGCTGTGGGATCTGGTGCGCGATGCGCAACTCGACCCGCGGCGATATGTGGCGGCGGTGCTGCGGGGTTTGCCGCTCGAGCGTGACGAACAGATTGCCGCGAGCCTGGTTGCGCGTGCCGTGACCGCCAGCCAGCGCTATGTGCCGGCGGCGGCACGCGATTCGCTGGCCGCGCAACTGCGGGCCACGTTGCGTGCTGGGGCGCAGGATGCACGCCTGCCCTATGGACAACGCAAGGCCCAGTTCGATGCCTGGGTGAGCCTGGCGCGGGATGCCGCGTCGCTGGATTCGCTGCGGCAGTGGGTGGCGCGCGACTCGGTGTGGGGGCTGCCACTCCGGGCGCCCACGCACTGGAGTCTGGTGCAGCAGCTGGTGGCGCGTGGCGCCGCCGATCACGCGACGCTGATTGCCGACATGCGGCGACGCGATGCCACCAGCGAAGGCGCACGGCAGGCTTTTGTGGCCGACGCGGCTCGTCCCGATTCGGCCAACAAGGCGGCCGTGTTTGCGCGCTGGTTTGGCGATGCGACGCTCAATGAGGAGTGGGTAACCTCGAGTCTGCGCACGTTCTTTGACGGCGAGCACGCGACGCTGACCATGCGGTATGTGGAG
>JACVCT010000395.1 GCA_016741895.1 Gemmatimonadaceae bacterium
TTGGGCGCGGTCCTGGTTGGTCTTCGTAGGGCGCGCGTTGGCGGTGAGGGTGCGGCGCTGCGTGCCGGTGGGGCGGCGGGTCCGTCGCTCGGCGCGGGCTTCGTGGCGGAGGACGGCGGTGGTGGCCGCGGTGAGGACCTGCGGCATGCCATGGAGCGCGCGGCGGCCCCGGTGTTCGTGGTGTTCTTCGCGCTGGCTGGCGCGAAGATCGATCCGCGCGCGGTGCTGCCTTTGTTGCCCATCGTGATTCCCGTGGTGCTTGTGCGCATGGCGGGCATCTACAGTGGCATGCGTCTGGGCGGGAAGTGGGCGGGCCTGCCCACTCAGGTCACGGGCAACGCGTGGTTGGGCCTCGTGTCGCAGGCCGGCGTGGCCATCGGCCTCGCGACGGTGGTCGCCGATGTGTATCCGTCGCGCGGCGCGCCGCTTCGCGCGCTGCTGATGGCCACCATCGCCATCAACGAGACCATTGGCCCGATCATGTTCCGTCTCGGTCTCAAGCGCGCGGGCGAACTGACACCCGCCAATGCAGACGCCGGCCCGTCGGTGGCAGCTGCCCCGACGGCCGGCGCGCATTGATTGCAGGGCTCTATTGGGTTTGTTGTCGGAATCTTCAAGCGGCGCGTGCTCGCGGAGAACTGCAGTCCGGGCTCACCTGCCTTGTCGCGGATGACGCGGATTGAGCGGAAACGGCACGGATCAAAATCCAGAATGAGCCCGCTGATTCTCCTCTGCGCCCTCAATTCCTCTGCGTGAGTTGTTGACGGTCTCGCCGATGCACCGACTGTGGGTGCGGCGGCCGCACGAGCTGTCAGGCCATGACCTGCGGTTGCGCGTTGCGGCGCCCCAGCACGGCGCGGCCGATACGCTTCATCCATCCGCTGTGCTGCGGCGCGGGTGGTTCGAGCGGCTCGATGTCGTCGAACACACTGCGATAGGGCACGATGGCCGCTTCGGCATGCGCGATGACACTGCGCACCTGCTGCTCGGTGAGCGTTTCGAAGGGCTTGAAGTGGAAGGGATGCTGACGCGCGGTTTCGGCAAAGGCGTGAATGGCCGGGAACTCGCGCGAGAGACGCGGCATGAGTTCGAGCACACTGGCCAGCAGCAATTTGGGGCTGGGCTGCTCGCCAAAGGAGTACTGCAGATAGCGGTCCTGTGCGAGTCGCCAGAAGGCGTCGGTGGCCTCGTTGATGCTCACCGCGTCGTACTCGAGCGCCGTGCACATGAGGCCCCAGAGCACGTGCTGCTCGCGGCCCGACATGTTGCGCGTGGGCGACTCGGGTGCCTTGTGCCAGTGCCGCAGGAAGGCGTGGTCGAGGATGTAGCCGGTGGGGATGCCATGCCGCCACATGCGGAGGTTGAACTCCGTCCACTCGCCCCAGAACTGCCGGCGCGGATTGAAGCCGCCGATGTCGGCGAAGAGGCGACGATAGCCCGCCACGAGCATGCCCTGCACGGGCATGTAGCGGATGCCGTCCACGTTCACATAGGGCGTGGACTCGCGCGGCTTGAAGCGGGTGTCGGTGTCCTCTTCGTACGACGGCAATCCGACGATGCCCATGGGATGCGCGCGCAGGGTCTGCTCGATGATCCCGAGGATGTCGCCGTGCAGCGTGAGATCGTCGTCGATGAAGGCCACGAGCGGCGTGCGGCACACCGAGAGTTGCACGCGCCGGCCCCCACCGATGGTGGGATCGGTGGCGTTCACATACACACGAATGGGCAGCGACGGCGCCAGGGCGCGGATGCGCGCCTCGACGGCCATGGGCTCTTCCTCGGTGGCCGTGTTGTACACGATCACCACCTCGAACGGCGTACGCTTGGGCAGCTCGGCCATGGAGCGCAGCAGGCGGCCCAGGAACTCCACCCGTGAGGGGATGGTGAGCATGGTGAACGTCCAGCGCGGGGCCCCGGCCATAGCGGCCTGGGACTGAGACGGCGTAGCGGCCGCCCTCACGAACGCGCCTCCGAAGCGCGCTGTGACAACAGATCGAGCATCTGCATCCAACCTCCTGGCCCTTCGGCCTCGAGGACGATGGCCTCGGGCAGGGCGGCAAGCGCCGGGTGTGGTCCCCGGTGCGGATTGCGAATCACGAAGCGCAGGTCGGCTTCAGCGAGCAGGGAGATGTCGTTCTCCTCGTTGCCGATCGCGGCAATCAGGGGAGATACCCCGTCCACGGTGAAATGGTGCCGCAGCGCACACAGCGCCGGTCCCTTTCCACCTGCTGATGTGAGGGTGAACCAACGGCCTCCGCGCCGAAGTTGCAAGCCTCGTTGCTCACTTGTTTCCCGAATATGGTCGAGTTCGCTTTCTGTGACCGCGAGTGGATCAACGAGTACGCTGTTGCGGCGGGCGTGCAGGGCTCGGCGTGCCGAGGCCGGCGTACGAAAGCCAAGTGGTCGAAGGGCGGGCATGGGGCGCTGCTGTG
>JACVCT010000396.1 GCA_016741895.1 Gemmatimonadaceae bacterium
CACCCGCTCTTTGCCTTCTGTCTTGGCCTCACGGGCAATCGGCAGGCGGCCACGGAGCTCGTGCAGGACGCCTTCGTGCGCGCCTGGGAGGCGCTGCCGGGCTTTCGTGGCGACAGCAGTTTTGGCACCTGGCTGCATCGGATTGCCGTCAACCTCATGCTCACTGATGCGCGTTCGTTCCGGCGAAGGGCGTTGCGCGTGGCCATCGAGGCGGACCTTGATGGCGACGGCACGTCCTCCCCGCTCGACAACGTGTCCGCGCCACCACCCGATGCCGCCCTGCGTCTCGACATTGCCCAGGCGGTGTCGCGTCTGCCGGCCGGGGCACGCGCGGTGTTCGTGCTGCACGACATCGCCGGTTACCCGCATGCCGAAATCGCAAAACAGCTCGGCATCGCGGAAGGCACCTGCAAGGCTCATCTCTTTCGTGCGCGGCGTCTGCTGCGCGGGATGCTCGACCGATGACCGACTTCGACTCCGATTCCGCCGATCTGCGCGCGCAGTGGGATGCGGCCACGCAATCCGGATCGCTTCGGCCGACCGCTGAGGAAGAGGCCGCCATGCGCCGGCAGGTGCTTGCGGCCATTGCAGCGGTCAAGCCTGACGCCGCCGCGGCCCCGGAGCGGCAGCTCTCGCTGGAGCAAACCAATACGCGTCAGCGTCACCATCTTTCGCGCCAGCGTTGGGCCTTTGCAGCGTCGCTCGCGGCCGCGGCGGTACTCGTCGTATCCGTGGTGCTGCGTGATACGCCGGGTGATGCGCCGCGTGACTCGTCGGGCCATTCGGTTGCTGCCGTGTCATCCGGCTCACCCGTCGCGTCGGATTCGACACCCGTACCGGCTCCGGACGATGCCGTGCGTGCCGCGCTCGAGGCTGCCGGTTCCGCCCCCATGCGCACCGCGCTGCAGCTGGCCAGTCGTGAGGCATCACCCGAATTCGCCGCGCTGGACGCCGCGGCCGACGAGCTCGATGCCGCACTGGCGCGCGATCCCGACGACGCGGAACTCCGCGCCTTCCGCGCGGCACTCGACGCACGTCGGGATGAGTTGGCGCAGCGCATCAGGAGCGTGACCGAATGATGCCGCGCGCCCTGTTCCGCGTGCTCGCCCTGCTGCCCGTGCTTGCCGCCGTGCGCGAAGTGCCGGCGCCGCGTGGCGAACAGCCGGTATCCCGCGGCTTCGCCACCACGGCCGACGTGACGATGCGACTCTATGTCCCCTCGGGCCGCCTCACCGTCGAAGCCTGGGACCGGGACTCGGTGCATCTCGAGGGTCGGCTCGGCGCCAACGCGTCGTTGTTTGGAGGTGGGGCGCGCACGCACATCAAGCTGGGCATCGAGGCGCGCTCCAACAGCGACTCGACCCTGCCACAGGCCAACGTGCGCGTGCGCGTGCCGCGGCGGGCGCGTCTCTGGATCAAGATGATTGACGGAAATCTCGAGGTGTCGGGACTGCGCGAGGAACTCGAGGCCTACACCGTGCGCGGCGAGATCGTGGTACGCGACGTGTCCGGCAATACCTCGGTGGAGTCCATCGACGCCCCCGTCAGCGTGTCGGATGCAAGTGGCCAGCTTCGCGTACGTGGCAGCCGCGGGCCGGTTCAGCTGCGCGCGGTGCGTGCCACCATGTCGATCTCCACGGTGAGTGGCAGTGTCACCGTGCAGAACTCGGCGGCGGAGGGCCGCGTGGAGACCATTGGCGGACGCATCGAGGTGGATGGCGTGGCAGCAGGCGGGACGCTCGAACTGCAGTCACACAACGGAGTGCTCGACATCCGTGTCCCCGGCACACGGATCCCGCTGCTCGAGCTGTCGTCGCGCAGCGGTACGGTGAGTGGCAAGACACTGCGTGGTTCCGCCGCCCATGGCCACATCATTGCACGATCATTCAAGGGCAACGTCATCGCGCGTGTGAGCGACGCCGCGCGTTAGCCCGCCGGCAGCGCCAGTCCATCCATCGCGTCAATCAGCACGCCGCGTCGCGCCGGTAAACGCCGCCACGCTGGCCGGCATCTCTCCTGTGTCGTTCACCACGTCTTCACAGGAGCCGCATATGATTCGCGTCGCGCATGTCGCCACCGCCCTGGTGTTGGCCTCCGTGTTCGTTCCGGAGCCGGTTGCCGAATGGCCCATGGCGTTTGGTCCGCCACACCTCACCGTGGCGCCCGTGCCCAGGGGAGAAGTCCCGTCCAGCCTGACCGTGCAGGTCGAACATCACGTCGAGCCGGAAGCCTTCCAGTTGATCGCGCGCGCCGAGTCGCGCCGCGGCGCACAGCGGGTGGTGCGCAGCATCCCGGTGCAGCGTCTGAGCGCCGAGTCATTC